>CANQAR010000207.1 GCA_947588845.1 uncultured Lachnospiraceae bacterium | reverse complement strand
GCTTATGGAAGACGAAGAATTTAAGGCAGAATATGAAAAATTAAGACCGAGATATGAAATGATTGAACAGATCATCCAGGCCCGTCATGAACTGCATATGATTCAATCTGAACTTGCAAAGAAAGTAGGAACTCAAAAAAGTAATATATCGTCCTCAGGTATAATATCTTCCAGCTTATCAGCTTCTTCCTCTTCCAGATAAACCCATGGAATATTAGATATGGATACGGATCCGAAGGGCGCCCCAGATGGGAATGACCGTTCTGTATGCCCCGCCGGAAGGATTCATTAAAATACCGTCATACGTCTGATAAGACAATTGGAAAACCCAGGGTAATAGAATAAGCGTCAGGTCCTGCCTTAACCTTACAGAATCCTTTCATTTGCGACATCATGGCATGAATATTTTTTACACCTATACCCGTGCCATGTATATATTGATTCGGCTGAGCAGGTTTATTCTGAATAGTAATGCTGACATAAGAAGTATTGTATTTGGCGGATAGTTTAATGGGTATATTCGAGTCAGCGTATTTTTTTATGTTTGAAACAAGATTATCAATAATCCTTCCTGCGTAGTCAGTGCATATCTGTATTTGTATGGGTTCCCAGTAAAGGTGATCTGTGGAAACATGATATCCGTCCATTTCAAGAAGACCACAAAGTTCGGAAAGGTATTCCCCCAACGCGTATTCCACATTTTCAGGAACTTCCAATTTTATTGGCTGTTCTGAATTAACCAGGAAAAACTCAAAAAGCTGGTTGGAAAGATCCCGTATCTGTTCTGCCTTGGTGTAAGCTTTTTCAATATAATTGTCACATTCTTCCAGACTTTTTTGTTTTCTGGCTATTTCCAGAAATGCCATAAGACCGGTTAAAGGAGTTCTCAAATCATGGGACATGCCAAGCACGAGTTTATCCTGAGCCGCCTTCAGTCGGTTTTCATTTTCCTCTTTTTCAATCAAAGCGAGCCGCATCTGGTTCAGTCCGCTGGCAAGAGCACCCAGTTCGTCTTTCCCTTTTACCACGATTTCGGAATTCAGCGTTCCAAGTTCAATCTGTGCAACGGCACTGCTGAGATACTGAATATATTTTACTTCTTTGCGCATACCAGACGCATAAAGGAAGATCCAGATAAAAACGCATAAAATTATATCAAACATGTAGAAAAACAGATAATATTTCATTTCATAATTTGCGTAGATGAAAACATCGGCGGCACCGTCTGAGAAAGTAACGGAGTGGAAATACTGCCAGTTATAATGGAGTGATTCGGCTTCTGTTTGACCTAAAATAACGCTGTCGGAATAGGTGCTGTCATAAATAAGTTTTCTGTTACGTGAGATCGTAAAGTGACTGATTCCTTTTTTGTGAGCCCATTCGCCTATACGAGAAGTATCTGCTGCAGCTATATTTTCTTGTTGGACAAAAGTACTCAGTTCTTTGATATAAGCACTTTCAGCATTGTATATGAAATCTGATCTGGAAAAATATTCTGTAAGCAGTGTATTGCCTGTGCAGAATATGATCAAAAAGATGGCGGCTGCCACGGCAAATCCCAGAAAAAGTAAACGGATCATTTTTCTGGTAAGAGTTTTGCTCCAGAATTTATCCAAGTCGGTACCCCTTTCCCCATACTGTCTGGACTATTTTCGGCTTTTGCGGATTTTCTTCAATTTTGGTACGCAGATTTCTTATATGCACCATAATCGTATTTGCGGATGTACTCATAAAGGGTTCTTCCCAGATACTTTCATAAAGATTTTGGATCGAAAATATTTTATCAGGATAACGCATCAGGAGCAATAGCAGTTTATATTCAATTTCAGTCAGCTTCAACTCTTTGCCTTGTAAAAATACTATATTATGGGAGGTGCTGATGCGTATGTGATGTTTTTCAAGCCATTTATCTTCAGGGACAGTTTGTTTTACCTCTTTGTCATACACTTGATGGCGGCGCAGGAGGGCCTTGACTCTGGCAAATAGTTCTGCATAGGAAAATGGTTTGACGAGGTAGTCATCTGCACCGGCCATAAATCCAATCAGCTTGTCGGATTCTTTTGATTTAGCAGTTAGAAATAAAATTGGTACATAAGAAGTTTGCCGGATTTTTTCACATACTTTTAGCCCGGAGATTCCGGGCATCATAATGTCCAGGATTACCATATTTGTTTCAGGAGAGAGCTTTTTAATTCCCTCCATTCCGTTAGGGGCTTCATCGACAAGAAAGCCTTCGCCTTCCAGCAGGATTCGTATTCCTTCACGAATATCTTTATCATCTTCGATGATTAATATAGTGTTTTTCATGATATCTCAGCTTTCATATTTTAATGACTACATTATATCATAAAAAAGCAAAACAAGAAACCGTCTTAAGAATTCTTAAGATGGAACTTAAGAAAGCAATTTTCCCGTAAAATGCAATTGTTTTTCTGAATAAAATTGAATATAATGTGTACATACGAAAGGGGCGTAGTAAAATGAAGATGTCCAGAAAAAAACTTCCGATCGGGATTGAAAATTTCGAAAAACTTCGTTCTGATGATTTTTATTACGTGGACAAGACCGGACTGATCCGCGATCTCCTTAATAACTGGGGAGAGGTGAATCTGTTCACCCGTCCGCGGAGGTTCGGAAAGACGCTGAACATGAGCATGCTGGAGCATTTTTTCTCCCTGGAGGGGGATAAAAGCATTTTTGACGGGCTGGAGATCGCCAGGGAGAAGGAGCTCTGTGAGGAATATATGGGAAAGTATCCAGTCGTTTCCGTTTCTTTAAAGGGGATCGACGCGCGGACTTACGAGACGGCCTATCAGATGGCGGTTCAGATTATCATGGAGGCTGCCGCAAAATTCTATTTCCTTCTAGAGAGTGAGAAGCTGAATGAGCATGAAAAAGCAGCATACAAGGATCTTCTCGATAAAAAAATGCATGAGGGAACGGCGGGCAGCAGCCTGAAGCTGCTGTCAGGGTTGTTGGAAAAGCATTACGGCACAAAGGTGATCCTTCTGATCGACGAATACGACGTCCCTCTGGCGAAAGCCCACGCGAATGGATACTACGACCGGATGATCTCCCTGATCCGCAGTCTGCTGGGGCAGGCATTAAAGACAAACAGCAGTCTGAAATTTGCGGTACTGACCGGGTGTCTGCGAATCTCAAAAGAGAGCATCTTTACCGGGCTGAACAACCTCAAGGTTCGCTCTGTTACGGATGTGCGTTTTGACGAGTATTTTGGCTTTACGGATGCGGAGGTAAGGGAGCTTCTGGAGTACTATGGATATCCGGACAGCTATCATGCGGCCAGAGAATGGTATGACGGATACCACTTTGGAAATGTGGATGTCTACTGTCCATGGGATATCCTGAACTACTGCGATTCTTTACTGGACGACCAGGATGCGCAGCCGGAAAACTACTGGATCAACACGAGCAGCAACGACGCGGTAAAGCGGTTTATTCAGGAAACGGGAAACGCGGCGATGCTCAAACGGGAGATCGAGCGCCTGGTAGCCGGAGAGACCGTCACGAAGGAGATCCGCCAGGAACTGACGTATCCGGAGATCTACCAGACGGTCGACAACATCTGGAGCCTGCTCTTTACGACAGGCTATCTGACGCAGAGGGGGAAGCCAGAGGGAAGGGTTATGAAGCTGGCGATCCCCAATCTGGCGGTACGGGATATCTTTGTGACGCAGATCATGGAATATTTCAAGGAGAACGTGCGGGAGGACGGGGAGACGCTGAACCGCTTCTGTGAAGCACTGCAAAACGGGGAAGCGGAGGAAGTGGAGAGGATCTTTACCGGGTATCTGAGAAGGACGATCAGCATCCGCGACACAGCCGTGAGGAAGGAAATGAAAGAGAACTTCTATCATGGCGTGCTGCTTGGAATCCTGGGAGTGAAGAGCCGGTGGGGAGTCGCGTCGAATCGTGAGATGGGAGAAGGATACGCGGATATCCTTGCAGAGCCGGACACGGGGGACATGGGGATTATTATCGAAGTGAAATATGCGCATGATGGGGATCTGGAGGCGGCGTGTGAGGAAGCGCTGAAGCAGATCGAGCATACCGGATATGAGGACGATCTGGAGGACGACGGAGTGGAGAAGATCCTGAAGTACGGGATCGCGTGTTATAAAAAGCGGTGCAGGGTGGCACTTGCGTAAGCGGTTCATGGGAAATGACTACGATAGTAAAAAAGATATCATAACAGTAATTTTCTGCGGTCGTTGACAAGCAGCGGTCCGTGTGGTAAGGTAGTACTTACAGAGGCAAGGATGTCATGAATTTGGCATTCCTGCCTCTTGTTTTTTTGATGCGCAGGCCCGCATATGGAAAACAGCTGCAGGCGCAGCATACGGGCCGCGCGGCGAGCAGGAGGGAAAAACCGCCTCCTACTCGATCGCGAAGGCAAAGTGAGGGGAGCCACGCCTGCGTGGGCTGCCCGAACGCGCTCGCGGCAATGGAAGAAACGAACGAAGAAGAACAATAAAGAGGTGATGCGGATGTACGATATATGCAGGGAAGCCGACGCCATCAACGAGCAGCTTGCGCGCTATGGAGTGAAGTTCGGTATTTACAAGAATAATGAGTTTAAGGAGCAGCTGTTTCCGTTTGACGCGATTCCGCGTGTGATCACGGCGGAGGAATTTGCGTATCTGGAGAAGGGACTGCAGCAGCGCGTCACCGCTTTGAACTGTTTTCTTGCGGATGTCTATTCGGATAAAAAGATTATCAAAGACGGCGTGATTCCGCCAGAATTTGTCTACTCGTCGTCAGGTTATCTGGCGGAGTGTGAGGGTGTGAAGCCTCCGAAGGGCATTGCGAGCCACATATCGGGGATCGACCTTGTCCAGTCCAGGGACGGCACCTGGTACATACTGGAAGACAACCTGCGCGTGCCGTCCGGCGCGTCCTATCCGCTGATTGCGCGGGATCTCTGCCGCAGGGCGAGTCCGATGGTGTTCCGGGAGCGGAAGATTGCCGACAACCGGAATTATGCCGCGCTGCTGAAAAAGACGATGGACCATGTAAACACGGGCGGCGACAATGTGATCCTGACACCGGGACGGTACAACGCGGCATTCTTTGAACATTCCTATCTGGCGGAGAAGACGGGAGCCGTGCTTGTGACGGGGAACGATCTGTTTGTGGAAAACGACAGGCTTTATTATCTCGATTATCAGGGAGAGAAGCGGCAGGTCGGAGCGGTCTACCGGAGGATTTCCGATGAATATCTGGATCCGATGAATTTCCTCCCGGAATCGCTGATCGGGGTTCCGCATCTGTATGATGTGTACCGCAAGGGCAATGTGGCGATCCTCAACGCGCCGGGCAACGGCGTCGCGGACGACAAGGGCATCTATTATTTCGTTCCGAAGATGGTGAAGTATTATCTCGGGGAGGACTGCATCACGCACAACGCGCCGACGTACCTTCCGTATTATGAGCAGGACATGAAGTATGTGCTGGACAAATTTGATGAGATTGTGATCAAGGATGTGGCGGAGGCCGGAGGCTACGGCGTGGTGTTTGGAAATAAACTGACGAAACAGGAGAAAGAAGACATGATCGCGCTGATCAAAGCGCAGCCGCGACGGTTTATCGCGCAGGATGTGATCGACTTTATTGATCTTGATATCATGGAAAACGGTGAGCGGGTTCCACGGAAAGCGGATCTGCGGGCGTTTGTGCTGAGCGCGGGCGACGTCATGGTGTGGAAGAGCGGCCTGACGCGGTTTTC
>CANQAR010000206.1 GCA_947588845.1 uncultured Lachnospiraceae bacterium | reverse complement strand
CCTGGTTATCCACCAGATAAAAAAATAAATTTCGTCACTTTTCACAATGCCTGAGAGGGGGGGAGTGAACAGTAACGAAAGTTTTCAATAAAAGAACAGCCCTTTTACAGAAATCTATGTTCGCCAATAAAAAAGCCGCCGCCTAAACTTGATATTCAAACTGCAGCTCTGTATCAATCTTCTTTATTTACTTCAAGGCAATACCCCACAGCCCCCACTTCTTATCCCGGATATGGTCAAAGGCCCCGTGGATAGCGTCCTTTGCGAACACCGAAACCAAGGAGCCAACGACCATGCCGAAAATCTAGTACAACGTTGCGTTAATTTTGAAGTAACAGGTGCCTGAATTTTGGGTCAGGACAAGGCGGAGGAAGGAGGCGATGCGGTGGCATCGCTGACTGGCGCTGTGTGCCAGTGGCACACGTTTAGCGCGGACCGAAACGGAGTGTAGACCGACAACACAGTACTGGCGCAAAAGGCAGGTGAATGTTACTCAATTATTAATGCAATGTTGTACTAATAACCGGCGATCTGCCGGATCTGAAGCAGAAAATAGTACCACACATAGACGAACTCCCGGTGCAAAACATCAAACACCTCATTCATCTATATTCACCAGATCATAAGTGCGGCTGCCCAGGCCGATCTCCTCGGCGTGTTCCAGCGTATGCAGACCGTTCTGCCGCTCCACCCGCTGCTGCAGGCTCTCGCTGCCCTCGGCGGCAAAGCACAGGTCTATGGACGCCTGATCGATGGCAACCGGATCAGTGGAGGCGAGGATACCAATGTCATGGATGTCCGGCTCTGCGGGATTTCCATCGCAGTCGCAGTCGATAGAGATATTATTCAGAACATTGATATAAATGATCCGCTCCCCGTTCCCAAGATAATCGGATACGGATTTTCCCGCCTCCGCCATGGACTCGGTAAAAGCGGTCTGATCGCCGCCCCAGGGACTGGACAAACTTTTTCCTCCGCTGTGAATCCAGCATTTTCCCTCGCTGGATCCAAGCCCGATGGAGATATTTTTGATAGCTCCGCCAAATCCCGCCATGGCGTGTCCTTTGAAATGGGAAAGGACGACATAAGAATCATAATCGGCAAACGCCGCGCCTACATAGTTTTCTGCCAGCACACTGCCTCCGTTGACCGGGAGCGTCATAGAGCCGTTTTCATCGAGAATCTGAAAATCCGCGATCTCGGTAAAGCCGTGATCCTCCGCCACCTGATAGTGCATGGCCGTTTCGGAGCGAGAGCCGCCGTAGGCAGTGTTGCACTCCACAATCGTACCATTTACGGCATCCACCACGTCTTTTATAAGTTCCGGGCGAAGATAATTGCTTGCGGGAGGTTCCCCCGTGGACAGCTTCACCGCAACATTGCCGGTGGGCGTCCAGCCAAGGGCCTTATAGATTGCCAGCATTCCCTCCGGGGAAATGTCCGAGGTGAAATAGACAATTGAATCCTCGCTGTTGTTTTCAGAAGTATCCAGAGTTTCCGGGATATTCTCTGCTGGAGCAGACGATTTCGATCCATCGACCGGCGCGGCGTTTTCTTCCTGTTCCGTCGCGGACGATGAATCAGAATCGGAAGATGCATTTGCTCCACAGGCAGTTATAAAAAGCAGCAGACAAACTGTCATGATCATATAGATTACCTTTTTCATACTAACCTCCTTTTTCGTTTATCTCAATACGCCTGCATAAGGCGGATGGCTGCCATACTGGCACTGCTGCATGGCAAGCTCCCGCATGAAATCTTTTACCGCAATTTTTTCCGGGCAGCAGGCGGTGCAGGCTCCGCACTCGATACAATCCTCCGGCCCGGCAGGTTCAGGCAGCTTCTCTGTCACCGCCTGGCCTTCTTTCTCATACCGCCTGTATGCCCCAATGACCGCGGGAATGTCGATGCCCGCAGGACACGCCGCTTTGCATCTGCCACAGTTTGTGCAGGCTTGTTTTGCTCTCGCAGCAGTATTGGTTGTATTGAAATACCTATTCATTTTTTGAAATTCCTCGTTTCGATAGTTTCAGCATTTTCAGCCCTTTTGAAAAGGCAGCGCCAATTCTTTCTCCTATCTTACGTGAAGATTAAATCTGCCGCTTTTCAAAGATGCAATCACACCGCCGTCGATCAGCAGATCGGTTCCCGTGATAAATCCGGCGTCCGGCCCCAGCAGGAACGCGCCCGCCGCCGCGATCTCGTCCGATGTCCCGGCACGGCGCACGGCGGAACAGTCGATCATATTCTGATAGGTGTTGCCCGGCGCGTTGAACTCGTCATAAGCCAGCGGTGTCACGATAATACCGGGACTGATGGTGTTGATCCTTGCGCCCCGATCCGCCCAGGTGGTAGCCGCCGCCGTGCGGACACGGAGCTGGTTTACCCGTTTGGAAACGATATAGGCTGCGCCCGGATTCGGCGTCTTGGAACCGTCAAGGCAGGAAAGCGAGGCAAGCTGTGCGGTCGGCGTCATGGCGAGGGCCTCTTCGTCCTCGGCGGTGAGCGCATGAGGCATATACCCGGTCTGGCTGGAAACGATCAATCCTGCGCCTCCCCGCGCCATCACTTCGCCAAAAGCGTCAATAGCATAGGAGGTTCCGATCAGGTCGAGCTTGATGATATGTTCGGGGCTTGCCTGGCTGGGAGATGCGCCCGCGGTGTGGATATAGTACATAACCGGGCCGAGAGAGGCCGCCTTTGCCGCAAACGCCCGTATAGACTGCTCATCACAGGCATCCACAACCTGTGTCTCCACATCGTACCCGCTATAGGTGAACTCATGGGATACCCGCTCCAGCGCCTTTTCGCTGATGTCACCCAGCAAAATTTTTTTACCTGCAGCAATGCGGCGGACAATGGCACATCCCATGCTGCCCGCGCCCAAAAGGACAACAACTTCCTTATTTTCATTTCTGTCGAGAATCATCTTAAATTCCTCCTTTATTGCTCTAACATCTCTGCGCACTGCTTCAGGTAATCTGTAATCTTCAGGTGCTGCGGGCACGCGCCCTCACACTGCCTGCATTCGATGCAGTCAGCCGCGCGGTGCCCCTCCGGGATGGCGGCGTAGCGTTCCTTTGCCTGCGCCGTCTGTCCATTGCCGAGCTGCAGGTTCGCCGCCGCGAAAATATCCGGGATCGGGATCTGCTGCGGGCAGCCTTCCGTACAGTAGTGGCAGGCGGTACAGGGTATCTCTGCGGAATTGCCGAGGATTTTCTGCGCCTCGCGGATGATCTTCTGTTCCTCCTCGTTCAGCGGCTGAAAGTTTTTCATATAAGAGAGGTTATCTTCCATCTGCGCCACGCTGGACATTCCCGAAAGTACCGTGATGATGCCGTCCAGGGAAGCCACAAAGCGGATCGCCCAGGATGCCGGGGACATGTCCGGAGCATAGTCGTGGAACAACTTTTTCACTTCTTTTGGCGGGTTGGCCAGCTTGCCGCCCTTCACAGGCTCCATCACGACGATGGATTTTCCGTGCTTTCTCGCCACCTCATAGTTTAAGCGGGAGTTCACTTCCGGGTTGTTCCAGTCAGCGTAGTTGATTTGAAGCTGGACAAAATCCACTTCCGGGTGTTCGGTCAGCAGTTTGTCCAGAAGTTCCGGACCCGCGTGGAAGGAGAAGCCCATGTTCCGGATCAGCCCCTCCGCCTTGCGTTCCTTTACAAAGTCCCAGATGTGGTACTGATCGTACTTTGTGTAGTTGTTCGCCATCAGAGCGTGCATCAGATAATAGTCAAAATAGCCCGCGCCGGTGCGCTCCAGGCTCTTGTAAAACTGCTCCCTGGCGCTCTTTTCGTTGTGGCACATCATAAAGGCGTTGAGTTTGGTGGCGAGGGTGTAGGAATCCCGCGGGTAGCGATCAACCAGCGCCTTTTTGATATCCTGCTCCGAGGTGCCGTACACGAAAGCGGTGTCGAAGTATGTAAATCCCGCCTTCATAAACAGATCGACCATCTTTTTTACCTGCCCGATGTCAGTGCCCAGTACTTTTTTGGGCAGCCGCATCAGTCCGAAGCCGAGCTTCGGTGTTTCTTTTCCAAAATAATCAGACATTGTTTTTCCCTCCTTAAACTTAATCGTATTTGGGCTGCGGGACGCCCAGTTTTTCTCCGGCTTCCTTGCAGCGCAGGAACCAGGTCATATTTTTAGCCAGCATACGCAGATTACGCATTCCTTCCCGGTCCTCTCTGACCTGCTCCGGGGTACTGCCGTGCACCATATTCCAATAGCGTGAGGAAACAATTGGCATGTGTCCCCAGAGGAAGAATTTATTGATCTGATCCAGCGTGGCCGTTGTCCCGGCCCGCCTTGCAGATACCACAGCCGCAGCGGGTTTCAAATAAAAACGGTTTTTCCCGGAGTGCAGATCGGCAAAAAACACCCGCCCCATAAAGGACGTCAGCGCTCCGGTCGCCCCGGCATAATGCACAGGAGATGCAAATACAAATCCGTCATAATCGCCCGCGACCTGGAGAAATTCATTGACCCGATCTTCAAATACACAGCGGCCTATCTCGCCGCACTTACCGCAGCCGATGCAGCTGTAAAGCGGTTTATTCCCAATCCAGAACAGTTCTGCGCCGATGCTTTCTTTTTCAAATGTATCGGCAAGCTCTGTAAGTGCTGTGTATGTGCAGCCCTTTTCGTGCGGGCTGCCGTTCACCAACATGACTTTCATCTCTATCTCCTCAACTTATGCATTTAATATCCATTGTCGGACAGCCATCCCAAGTTTTCTTTTGTCCATGAGACACCTCCACTCTGCTAATTCTCATGTGTGTATGATACCGCTTATGCGATTCAACCTCCACAACATTTCCGCAGTGAAAGTGGTTTACGCCACACTCCGTGCAGAAATGTGGCGTAACTACACATATGTTGATTTTTATACACGGATGGTGTATAACAGAGACTAGTGCTGCCCTGCGTAAATTTCGGTGAATAAATGTGCCTGATGTTTTCGTCAGGACAAGGCGGAGGAGGGAGGCGATGCGGTGGCATCGCTGACTAACGACAACGCAGTACTGGCGGAAACAGCTGGTGCAGAATTCACCGTTAATTGCGCAGGGCAGTACTAACATGATTTGAGCAACAGGAGGTATCGTTATGAATAACACGGGAAAAGAAGATTTGCGTGTAATCCGCACAAAGGAGGCCATTCGGAAAACTTTTGAAGAAATGATCTGCGAGATGGACTATGAGCAGATTTCCATTAAAGAGCTGACGGAGCGGGCAAGGATCAACCGTAAAACCTTCTATCTGCATTACAGTTCCCTGGACGATCTTTTGCGGGAACTGCAAAATGAAATGGCAAAGAATTTCATCAAACGCACTCAGGGCCTGGAACGCCCCCGCGATATGGATAAAATTACACGGGAGTTCTTTCTGGTGAGCGAAGGCGCAGGGCGGCTTCATGAGAGATTGATGTGCAGCGGCAGTTATCACTATATCAGCCGCCGAATCACAAATGAGATCATGTCGGAAACCTGGGGTACTGACGGAAAGCAGAGGAATGTCGATCCGTATGTCCAGAATATCATCATGACCTTCGTTTCCCAAAGCACCATCGAAATCTATAAGCAGTGGGTCGCTGACGGAAAGAAGATCCCACTGGAGGAAATCATTGCACTGACGACAAAACTGGTCTGCAGCGGTGTAAACGGCCTTGCTTCTAAATGAGGCGGTGACGTCCTCCTCCACCTGAAGAGGTGGGGGCTTCCCACCGCAATGGCAGGTTTGGTTCTCGTTCGATAGTACCAATGTACTAAGCATA
>CANQAR010000205.1 GCA_947588845.1 uncultured Lachnospiraceae bacterium | reverse complement strand
TTGACAGGCGGAGCCGTCCGGCGGCCGTGCTCCTGCTTCTTGCCTGTCTGGCAGGATTCTGTCTTACCGTATATGCGCGTTCTCCTGAAATTATTGACGCCAGAGCCTATTGTATTGAAGACGTACTTGAATCCGGATCCGTATCTATATCTGATATTCCCTGGGTTTATTTGGAAGAGGAAGAAGCTGATAAGCTGAAAGATATTATACCTGAGGGCGAACTGTATTCCCGGCATGCAGACCAATATCCTATACTGGAAGGCGGCGCCATTCTTGAATAACCCGAAGACAATCCATCAGGAAGAATATAATAAGCCGTTTACGCAAGCGTCACCCTACACCGCTTCTTATAGCACGCGATCCCGTACTTCAGGATCTTCTCAACCCCGTCGTCCTCCAGATCGTCCTCATATCCGGTATGCTCGATCTGCTTCAGCGCTTCCTCACACGCCGCCTCCAGATCCCCGTCATGCGCGTATTTCACCTCAATGATGATCCCCATGTCCCCCGTGTCCGGCTCCGCCAGGATGTCCGCGTATCCTTCTCCCATCTCATGGTTCGACGCGACTCCCCACCGGCTCTTCACTCCCAGGATTCCAAGCAGCACGCCATGATAGAAGTTCTCCTTCATTTCCTTCCTCACGGCTGTGTCGCGGATGCTGATCGTCCTTCTCAGATACCCGGTAAAGATCCTCTCCACTTCCTCCGCTTCCCCGTTTTGCAGTGCTTCACAGAAGCGGTTCAGCGTCTCCCCGTCCTCCCGCACGTTCTCCTTGAAATATTCCATGATCTGCGTCACAAAGATATCCCGTACCGCCAGATTGGGGATCGCCAGCTTCATAACCCTTCCCTCTGGCTTCCCCCTTTGAGTCAGATATCCCGTCGTAAAGAGCAGGCTCCAGATGTTGTCGACCGTCCGATAGATCTCCGGATACGTCAGTTCCTGATGGATCTCCTTCGTGACGGTCTCCCCGGCCACCAGGCGCTCAATCTCCCGTTTCAGCATCGCCGCGTTTCCTGTTTCCCGGATGAACCGCGCCACCGCGTCGTTGCTGCTCGTGTTGATCCAGTAATTCTCCGGCTGCGCGTCCGGGGCGCTCCGGATCCGATCACAGTAGTTCAGTACATCCCACGGACAGTATACCTCCGCATTGCCGAACTGGTAACCGTCGTACCAGGTCTTTATCGCCTCATAATGGGACGCTATACCATAATACGCGAGAAGGTCTCTCACTTCCCTGTCCGTAAAGCCGAAATACTCATCAAAACGCTCGTCCGCAATTGACAATACCTTCAGATTATTCAGCCCGGTAAAGATGCTCTCCTTTGAGATCCGCAGGCACCCGGTCAGCACCGCAAATTTCAGACTGCTGTTTGTCTTTAACGCCTGCCCCAGAAAACTGCGGATCAGGGAGATCATCCGGTCGTAGTATCCATTCGCGTGGGCCTTCGCCAGAGGGACATCATACTCGTCGATCAGCAGGATCACCTTTGTGCCGTAATGCTTCTCCAGCAGTTCCGACAACAGTCTAAGTCCATCGCCAAATGTGCCTTCACTCATATTATCATCCAGAAGCTTCCGGTAGTCCGCTTTTTCCTGTTCGTCCAGCGCATCGCTGTTCAGAAGATACCTTGCTTTTCCCGCCGTGCTTTTCAGTATCCGCGCCGCCATCTGGAATGCCGTCTCATAAGTTCCCGCATCGATTCCCTTCAGTGAGATAAAGACAACCGGATACTTCCCCATATATTCCTCACAGAGCGCCTTCTCCTCTGCGATCTCCAGCCCGTCAAAAATGCTTTTATCCCCCTCCAGGGAGAAAAAATGCTCCAGCATGCTCATGTTCAGCGTCTTCCCGAACCGCCGCGGGCGGGTAAACAGGTTCACTTTCCCCCAGTTGTCAAGGAGATCCCGGATCAGTCCGGTCTTGTCAACGTAGTAAAAATCTTCCGAACGAAGTTCTTCAAAATCTTCAATCCCGATCGGAAGTTTTTTTCTGGACATCTTCATTTTTCCACGCCCCTTTCGTATGTACATATTTTTATTATATGATGCAAGGGTCGAAAGGTCATGCGTTCCATGTTCACATGGAAAAGCATGACACTGAGACCCAAAAACACCGAAAAGGAGCCATTTTTCATGGAAAAATGTGCGGATTTGAGGTGTTTCAGAATTGCGGGAGCATGAAATGCGGAGCAATTCGTGGCATCATGGGGGCAAAATTCCTTTTGACCCCAGCATCATTATATTCAATTTTATTCAGAAAAACAATTGCACTTTATGGGAAAATAATCAATCGTATGCTCACTTATTTCTTCCATGCGGTACTACTTCTGTAACAAATGCTCCATCTTTACTTACAGCTATTACTTTCTCATAGCGTTCTGCTCCCATTCTTGGCAAATGGGTACGGTAAAAGAACATAAATAAAATGGTACAGGAGGCTGCACTGTTAATACATATAATGCCGTCAGATGTTCCAAATGTGAATTGATTAAAAATATCGTTCTACATCATTCTATCGTTATGTATGTCCTCATCAAATGAGAAACTCCCGTGTTTTCCTTCCTGTCTGCCCGCTCAGCCTGCATGCTGTGCCAGCAGCGAATCTCCATATACGGACCTGCACACAAAAAAGAGCTGTCGGAAAATATGTCAACCAGACATTTTCCGACAACCCCACATTACTGCAAGCTTCTTTCAATTTCTGATACAGGCAAACGCAGCTTCTATGAAAAAATAACATTTTTGTTATCTTATTGCTGATTATAATCTTTCAAACTGCTTTTTCAGCCACCGGACATTGATTTCTTTTCCAATAACCACCAGAAGATTTGTTTTATTCTCCGGAAAGTTTGCTATACTTTCCACAAATTGATCTCCAAATGATATGTCTACTTTTTTTATTTCCCCACTGCTCATTTTCAGACAACCTTTCACTCTCCAGATATCTGCGCACTGCTCCTGACGAAAGACTGCCATTAACCGCTCCAGGCTTCCTTCATTAAAGCAGTCCTTAAATTCATAAGACCAGCTGTTCCGGTTATTTTTGTGCACGGAGTGAATTTTTACCGCAGACGATCTTTGCGCCGGAGATTTCACTGATACTGCATCTGCCACATTTGTTCTCCTGAATTTTTCCAGAGATCCTGTTTCTTCCGAAAAAGTCTCCGGCATAATTTCAGGAAGAGGGGTTTCTACGATCGTAAGCTCCGAATTAATTTCCCACAAGGATTCTTTGATCTCTTCTATATGATCCGAATCCAGTCCATCTGTAAAATTCAAATATACAGTCCAGGCGTTCCTGAGCTGGTCCAGGAAAAAATTTCCGACCACTTTAAGGAGGCGCTGAAGTCTCTTCGCATTTACAACCATAACTATGCGATTCAGGATCACACATTCCAAATCCATACAAGCTTTTGCCACATCGGCCAGGTCTGCAGCCCCGGAAGGCTCCACAACAATATAATCCGGCTGCTCCTGCTCAACCAGCATCTTCACCGCCTCTGTGAGACTTCCTTTTAATGTACAGCAAATACATCCGGAAGATATTTCTTTTATCGATACGGCAGCGTCCCTCAGTTCTTCCACATCCAGATTGACTTTTCCAATTTCATTTTCAATAACCGCCGTCTTATACCCCGCATAAGTTGTAGAAAGCATTCGCTTAATCAGGGTTGTCTTTCCCGTACCCAGAAGTCCTCCGTAAATATCCAGTCTAACCATATAACTCCCTTACAAACCCGGTAATTCCACACGTGATGTTCTAACTCTGGGGCAACAGCTTACTTTTTGAAAAAATCGTCCCTTGCTTTTGCCATCATCTGAACGTTTTCCAGCTTCGCATTGAACGGCACATCACAGCCAGAACAAACGATATATCCTGTCGGTCCCATAATATGAAGCAAATTTGTGACATAATCATATACTTTTTCCTGCGTTCCGAATGCAAGCATTTCAGCCGGTACATCTCCCATAATACACATCATATCTCCGACGGCTTCTTTCGCCAGTTTCATGCTGGTCTTTCCGTCCAGAGCCATAATACACTTACCTTTTGGAAGTTCACGGAATTTCTGAAGTCCCAAATCCCAGCAGGAATCCAGATGGATAATCGGAAGAACACCATAATTTACGCACAGATCTGTAAGCTCCTTGATATATGGCCAGGAAAACTCCTCAAACATTCCCGGCGACAGGATACTGGGAGTGCCCCTCCATCCGCCAACCCAGACACCATAAGGTTTATTGGCCGATTCAAACTGCTTTATGTATTTATTCATATTATAACTATGGATAACCTTGAATACTTCTTTTACTTTCTCTGCATTTTCCATCAAATCATCCACGAGGAACGTTTCCATGGAACGTCCGCCGCAAAGCATCTCAAAAGGACTCATGATATTCCCTTCTTTTATACATGGAATTCCTGCTTCCCGAAAACGCTGTTTTGCTGCAGGCCCATACTCCATCTGTTTTGCAACATCTTTTCCTGGATTTCCCAGTCGATTAACCATGTAATCGTTGTACCATTCTTCCCAGCCATTTTCCAGGATCGTGTCATAATCCTCTTCCGTGATCAGCTCTTTTTCCAGTACCTGCCACAGTTCATTTTCCGGAAGATCCCGGCCCGGCACTCTGATCTGGGACAACCACATTCCAGGCAGCACGTATGGGGTTGAAAGCCGAAGCTGAACGCCGTCCACATCACCGCATTTTTCTACACCTTCGATATTGCATCTGCAGTTCAGTTCCATATCATTAATATAATCAGCCAGTTTCACACCACACGCGGCAGCATTAAAGGCGGCATTTCCTGATACAACAGGGATTCTGTCTACATCTTCCAGCGCAACGGCAGCCTCAATTCTGTTTAATCTCTCTTCATATAATCCCATTCTTCTTCCTCCTCTGTAATTTTGTTTATCGGTTACTCTGGTTTTAACTTATCATGCAGTCTGCACAAAATCATCGTAGAAAAAGTCAAAACCCGACTTTTTTATATTGTGCAGATCGTACAAGTCATTTTTCCATTTTTTCTGTTATAATAAACATATTGTAGTAATAACAGGAGGATTTTAATATGGAATTTAGCTTATATGTGATACAGAACAGATTATCACGAAGAGGTATTTATATGCGTATTTCCTGTTCACACAAATTTTTCTTTAAAAATGTCCAGATCCTTCCTACCAATTTAAATAAAATAGATACAGATTATTTGTATATTGTTACTGAGCAGATTTCCTGTCCTGAACAGATTCCGGAGAATTGTTCTTTACTTTTCTGCAGCCCTTGCACATATCATATTGCATCGGACTACTTAATGCCGACAGAAAATTATTCTTATGAGACAATATTTAATTCTGTCATCCAGATTATGGAAATTCTGAATCGTTTTGAATTCCAGATGTCAGCTCTGCTTATTCAGAAAAAATCATTACAGGACTGCGTAGAACTGGTTACAAATATCATGGAAAATCCCGCATATGCCATAGATACCAGTTTCCGTGTTCTGGCCATCGACCGTTCCTCTGAACTGCCTTTCGTTAGTATTACATGGAAACGCCTGCTGGAACATGGCTATATGCCATTAAATACTATCATGTCCCTGTTAAAAAATGATGACTGGAATCAGTACAGTAATTTAGATTCTTCTGCAATGATGACAATTTTTTAAGCAGCCGTCTGGATACAGGAAATAAACGGCTGAACCAGACAATTTTTAATCGGCTAACACATGTAGAAAATGGTAAACCGGTAATTTCCAATGATATGCTA
>CANQAR010000204.1 GCA_947588845.1 uncultured Lachnospiraceae bacterium | reverse complement strand
TTCAGAAAATAAAGCAGGATCTGGAATTTATCTCAAAACATATGAAAAATGTAGACATAGAAGAACTTAATGCCAACAAGGGCGGAATGGAGATTAAATTGTATTAAATCTTTTATGCCGCAAGACTGATACAATTTCGCGGCAAGCGGGAGCGATGGGAAAGGTCAGGTGATGAAAATGGAACATAAAGGTACAAAGGAACTGCAGACAGAGCGTCTTATCCTGCGCCCGTGGAAGGAAAGCGACGCCGAGGAAGCGTTCGCCAACTGGATGAACGACCCGGACGTGACCAAATATCTGACGTGGATGCCGCACGGTGATGTTTCGATCACCCGCATTCTTTTAAAAGCGCGTGAGGAGGAGTGCAAACGGCCGGAATGCTATCATTGGGCGATTGTTTTAAAAGAAGGGAACATCCTCATCGGCGATATTGAGGCGGGGACTGTAGACGAGTATCAGGCGACGGGAGGTATCGGCTACTGCATAGGCAAAGCCTGGTGGGGTAAGGGAATTATGACCGAGGCTCTCACGGAGGTTTTGCGTTACTGCTTTGAGGAAGTCGGATTCTATCGCATAAACGGCAGCCATGCGGCGGAGAACATCGGCTCGTCCCGCGTGATGGAAAAATGCGGGTTTGTCTATGAGGGGACGCGCAGAAAAGCATATCGGTCGCTGCAGACAGGCAATCGCGTAGACGTAGTCGAACGCGGCATCCTGCGGGAGGATTATTTGAAACATACGAAAATGATACTATAGCAAACGACAAAAATATTTGCCGTTTGCTATAAACCCTCCGGGGCGCTGAATGTCCGGTGGACATTCGTCCAGCGCCGGTTCTGAGTGCCAGTGGCACTCGTTTAGAACCGACCGGAACGGAGTGAAGACCCGGAACGGAGTGGAGATGCGCACGAATTTGAAGCGGAAAAATACCGCTTGAGCGGCGGTTGTCCCTTGTCGGATACCTGCCGCTCTAATTTTATGCGCAGGCCCGCATATGAAAATCAGCTGCTTATGCAGCACACGGGCCGCGCGGCGAGCAGGAGGAAAAATGGAATTTATATATTCTAATTGCAATATATAATTGACATTTCTTTTGGCTTGATGTATACTTGCCAATAGGAGGTGGATGATGAGAAATTTGAAACTCAAATTCAGACGTATTGAGTTGGAAATGTCGCAAACAAAGCTTGCTGAGAAAGTAGGCGTTACCAGACAGACGATAGGGTTGATTGAAGCCGGAGATTATAATCCATCGCTAAAACTCTGTATCGCTATCTGCAAGGCGTTAGACACTACGTTAAATGACCTGTTCTGGGAGGATGGTGAAAATGAAAAACAATAAAAATAATTTAGATGAAAGGCAAGAGCAGACATTACTGCGGATTGAACACAATGGATGCTGTCTGGCTTTCTGGGGCCTGTTGGCAGCTATAATTGTACAGATTATTTTGAACTTTGATTTCAGGAATCTTGCGGGAGAATGGATCGTTTTTATGCTGCTTGCATTGTATATAGCAGTGGGATGTATGAAGCAGGGAATATGGGATCGCCGCCTGAAACCTGATACGTCATCAAACATCGCTGTTTCCCTGACGAGCGCACTTGCTGCAGGAATACTGGGCTTCGTTAGAACGGTTAAAAGATTTCCGGACAAGATAGCAGGTTCCATTGCCACTGGAATTGCATATGCGATAATGATATTCGTTGTCTGTTTTGCCGGACTACAGTTTTCAGCACAGCTGTTTAAGAAAAAACAGTCTGAACTGGAAAAAGAACCCCTGGAGAATGAGGAAGAATAATATGGGTCTGTAAATAATATGCTGCGCAGGGGCTGTTTTGCTGCAGCCCCTATACATTTCGCTTATGATTTGTCTTGTATAATGCTGATAGGTGCAAATTAACAGACATATTCCATCTTCGCAGATCAATAGTGGATCACGTTGTCCGCGCGGCAGATTTTCTCCAGCACCGGCGCGAACTCCTGACTCTGGAAGTACGCGATGGACGCGGGCGGCACAAGTCCGGCAAGTCCGGCAAAATCTTTCTTCTTCAGACAGGCGCGCACGGTGGAAGCGCTGATAATTTCCGCGGCTCGCTTCTTCCGGGGGACAATGGTGCAGCCGATTCCGGCTTTCGGAAGCTCCCGCGCCATGATCTCATTGTAGATTCCGGTCACCTGGCTCGCCGGTTCCTCGCCCACGAAACGTTCCGTGATGGACAGGGCAGCCGCGATCTTCTTGAAGATTTCAAGATCCAGGCGCGCGTGGCCTTCGATGACCGCTGCCTCATCCTTCAGGAAGTAGCTGGGAAAGGTCGCGTTGCTGATGATGTAAGGGCCGCTGTCATGGCAGATGACATTCGGAAGATGCGCCACGCCTTCCAGAACCAGTTTTTTGCGGATGGCAAAGGGAATCAGGCTTGCGTCTTCACTGACGATAAACAGGTGCAGATAATCGCAGGCGGCTGCTGCCTTCTCCACGAGATATTGATGCCCCAGGGTGAACGGGTTGGCGTTCATGACGAGGGCTGCTGATTTTCCCGGCTTTCTGGAGGCGGACAGCTTTGTCAGATAATTTTTGAATCCGTCCCGCCGGTTTTCCATAAAGACGAGGGTTCCGTCCACACGGGTGATCTCATAAAAACCGAGATCTCCGAAAAATCGGGCGGAATCTGTTTTTGTGTAAAGAAACAGGCGCGAGTTGCCGCGTTCATACTGCATGCTGATCAGATGGGAAAGCACGGTGTTCAGAAGTCCTTCTCCCTGATGGTCGTTTCGCACCGCAAAGCAGCGAAGTGTGCTGCCAAAGCAGCTTCCGGTGGCGATAACATGGTAGTCTTCATCGTATACGGCGCAGGTATAGTCCAGATTGGCGTCCCGCGTGATACCTTCGTTTTGCAGCAGACGGTCGATTTCCGCCATGGTCCGTTTGTCTGTGGGACGGACTTCCGAGATAACATAATCAGACATGTCACTTCTCCTTTTCCAGAAAATATAACAGATAACAAATAGCCAGCAGATCGGCGCTGCCTCCTGGAGACAAATTTTTCTCCTGAAATTCCCGGTCCAGCGTTTCCAGCGTCTCCCTGTTGGGATAAGGATTTTCGGCAAGCAGCGTTTTCAGCCGGGAAACGGTTTCCTGCCAGATTTTAATTCCGCCGCGCGCGATGATGTTTGTGTCGGTGGACGCGGTGATGAGCGCCAGCAGAGCGGCACAGCCGGCGTCGTTGATGGAAAGTCCCTGCGCAATTCCTTCACGCAGCACGGGCAGTCCTGCCTCCCGCACGGCGGGCAGTCCTGCTTCCATCTGACCGCGGACTCCGGTGATTCCATATTTAAGGTAAAATTTCTGCCCGGCTGTCTTGGCATTTTCTAAAGTAAGTCCCGCGAAATCTACGGCGACGATCCCTTTAGTGATCGCGGCGCACTCATCCAGAACAAGCTTCGGATTTTTCCAATGTTCTTCCGGCAGGCGTCCCAGAGCGCCGCAGAGAATTCCAACGGAAAAAATGGCCCCTTTGTGTGTGTTGACGCCGTTCGTCGCGGCGAACATATCCGCTTCCGCGCGTTGTCCGGCCTGGCGCAGGAACGAAAGCGTTTCGGGTGCGGGCTGTAAGGCGGTTCTGCGGCCGATTTCCGCGCATTCCCTGAAATACGGCCACAGCACGCTGGCGCTGTCCATAAATGAGAAGAAATCCATGTCGCGGTGACTCCCGCAGTTGGCGCGGTCCACCAGTCCGGGTTTGGGCGTCGTGGCGACCTCGTAGAGAATCGCCCGGCAGGCCAGGTCTGCGGCTTTTTTTATGTCACAGGGAATTTCCTCCTGTTCTTGTGACGCGAAAAGTGTTTCGCCGGGCCGCATTGTGGCGGAGTGGAAAATGTCGCAGGAAATTCCATCCTGTGGCACAGAAGAAGCTCCGTCAGGCTGCCCTGCGGCAGATTGGAAGTTTGTTCTGTTATTATCGATTTTGTCGATTGCATTCTGAAGAATGCTCCGTGTCTTTTCCTGAAGCTCGGCGACGGTATGCCGGCGGCTTCGGGCGCAGTCTTTCGCCGGATTCCCGCAGATCAGACAAAGGCGCTGCGGCAGGCCGAGTTCTGTGCGGCTGACCTGCCTGCCGTCCGGCCTGATGACATCCAGATCGAAGAGTCTTCCGATGGAAGGTTCACTTTTCAGGCTGTCCGTTTTTGCTGAGATGTTCTTGTTCTCCGTGTCAGATGAGTTTTCGGAAGAAATGCCGTTTTTTAGGCCATCCGTCTTTGCGGAGGCAGCCTCATCCTCTAGCCCGGCCGTAATCTTTTTTAATAATAAAGGGTCGGCGTCAACAACAAAAAACGCCTCATTACCTGTAACTTCGTGAATCATTTCCTGATGAATACAGCGTATGCCGTGCGTGTTCAGACTATCCAGCAGCCGGCGCACCCCAAGCTCAAAAGCTCTGCGGATGAGAGGGCTGTTTTTGACGGGGCCGGCGATATTCATAGTAAAACAGACCAGCGGGGAATGATACTCATCAAGCAGACGCTGCTGACGCCAGGCGCGTGATTCCCGCGCGTCCAGCATCTGGGATAATGTAACGGATTGTTCCATAATAACCTCCTGTCTGGAATGGTGGGCAATCGCAGTCCCCCATTAGTATTGCTGTGATGGAAGGGGGATACATTGAAGGCATTTTTATGATTCTCTCCCGGCGAGATTTTCCGCGCAGACAATGTCGATCGCGTGTTCCTTATGCTGCGGCGTTATGTTTTTCTGAAGATATTCCTGCAGGATGATCAGCGCCCGATAACTTTGCTGAGACAGATCCTGCGTAATCGTGAAATCAATTTCCCCTTCCTGAAGAAGGCGGCGGGTCTCGTTTGTCAGATCGTGGCTGATTACACGGATCTGCCCCTGCCGTCCGGCATCCCGGATCGCGTCCGCGCAGCCGGTAACGCTGTGGTTTGCCATATACACGGCGTGCAGCGCGGGGTCGTCACGCAAAACTTTCAGGACTTTCTGGTAAGTCAGTGAATAATCATTGTAGGTTTCAATAATCCGCATGGCTCCCGCGTGAACGCCTTTTTCATACAGACGCTTGCAGAATCCCTGGAGCCGCAGCCGGTGTGCGTTAAATTCCCAGTTTCCGATTGCGACGAGCAGGTGGTCCGCGGTTTTCTGGTCCGCAGTGCTCAGATATTTGCTCATCAGTTCTCCGGCGACCCGTCCGCTGCGGAAAGGGTCCTGTCCAATAAAAAACAGACGCCTGCAGTCCGCAATGTCTGAATTGTAGGTTACAACCGGAATTCCCTGTGCCTGCAGAGAATTTATTTTTTCGGCAATGGAATTGTGGTCGCGGGCGCATATGGCGAGTCCCGTCGCTCCTTTGGACAGGAGACTGTCAATATGTTCTATCGTTTCGACCGGAAGATCGGTTTCACATTCGTCGTAAAAGACTTCGACTGAACAGGCATGCAGATATTCCCGCGCCTCCTCAATGCCGCGCAGGATTTCACGCCGAAAGTGGCCGCGTTCGCCGGGCAGCAGGATGCCGATCCGGCAGTGCTCCAGAACAGGAACTGCCAGGCCGAGCGCTTTGGCCTGCTGTTCCGTCGGAGGCATATATTCCAGTTCTTTCATGGCGCGGATTACTTTCTCGTAGACGTCCGGCTTTACATGCGGGCGCTGGTTAAGCACACGGTCGACTGTGCCTCTTGACACACCTGCCCGCAGCGCAACCGTGTTGATTGTTGCTCGCTGAGCGATAAGATCATCCCCTTTCTGCGTACACTGTACGTACAGTATAACAG
>CANQAR010000203.1 GCA_947588845.1 uncultured Lachnospiraceae bacterium | reverse complement strand
GAACTGCCGCTTTTTCGTATCCGAAGTGAACACGCCCAGCTTGCCCATTTCTTTCGGCTGCGTATCCTGCAGGAACCAGAACAGACGCGTCTCGTCGACAGCATATTCTTTGTTATAGTCGGTGTTTGTTCCTTCCTCGTACCCGTTCTGCTCAACCAAACATTTTACAATAAGGGCTTCAAAGCCGTTTTCTTTTGTGTTGGTAAAATTCATTATTGATCCCCCTTTATGTTGTCTGTTTCTGCATTTGGATCTTGCTGATAAAACCATCTCTTGGCAAGTTCAACCGTTTCATCTACACCACATTTTCTCCACCATCTCTCCCATTCGGAGAAACTATCGTTATTATCAATACTTTGTTTTAATAATTCTGCAATAGCTTTTATCATATCCATGTCGTTCATGATTTGTCCTCCTGTTTTGACATTTGACAAAACTTATTTAACATTAATCGCTGCCTTCATCGCTTGATTCATCTTCCACCGTGGCGTTTTCCATATCGGTTTCTTCCTCAACGTATTCGTAGTCGGGGATCTCAACACTGCGGACATCTATTTTGCCTGTTACAACATCGGAGATAAGGCGAGTTTTTAGTTCCTGCAATGTTTCTATCTGCTTTTGTTTGTTGGCAATAGCAGCTTCTGTTTTTAGCATTTGTTCGTCAAGGTAAGCGGCGATTTGCTGCTGTTCTTCGATAGGTGGTATAGTCACTGATCGATTACCAATAAAATTCCAGTTAGCTCTCGGCATTTTTGCGCCATATGTTGAAGAATTTACTATATCGATAAATTTGGGGTTCAATAAGTAATGCAACAAATATTTTTTATTGCAATTTATATTTTTAAGAACTAAAAATTCACTCGAACATATTCCGTCAAAGTCCGATATTATACATTTGGCTAAATATGGTCGCAATTTTCCAAATAGGATATTTCCTTTGGAAAAGACAGAACATACACTCTCCGGATTTATTTGATTATTTAAATCATAACTTCCTTTCCAAGACAAAACATTTTCCATTCCAATATATATAGCACCTTGTTTAGATGCTTTCTCATTAGAAAGTGAAGTGACTCTCTTTAGCTTTAATACTTCCCAATGTTCCGGAATATCGCCGATCCAGTTTACACCGCTGTCTTTCATTTTGACATCAGGATTCAGCCCATGAGTAACCACACGTGAAACAATCGCCTTTTTGAGTTCTTCCAGCCGTTCAATTTGTCGGTGCTTAACGTTTATAAGCCTGTTTATTTCTGAAACTTTCCAATCCAAAAAGCGCACAATCTGGCATTGCTCGTCACGGGGAGGAATCGGCAGCATTACATTGCCAAGATAGTTCATTGAAATACGCATACGAACAGATGTAAGAACACCTTCGTCGCTCTCGTGCATCAGGATACCTTTTCCAAGTCCTATAAGACTCCGCTGAAAAGTAATCAGCCTAAAGATGTAGTGGTAATACCAAATATTCTCATCTTCACGCGGATAAAAAGCATAGTAAACTGGACTGATTGCTCCATAATATTTGGATACACCAGCTGCGCCGGAAACTACGTTCATGCAGTTGACAAGCAAATCGTTCTCACGGCAAATGTTATATTGCGTCAGATCATCTTTTGGCTTATTACCTCCTGTGCCTTCTTTTTCAGCATAAGGGACAACACCCTGCTTTGCTGTCAGAGATAATATAAAATCTGTTTGAATCGGATTATTCCGCTCTCTTCTCATGGCAAATACGCCCTTGAGACGTTTCATTTCCCAGTGTGATGGAATTTGTGCCACCCATTTCTGATCGACTGTAGTATAGGAAGCATATTCTTTATCCATTTATGTTTCCTCCCACAATTCCTGCCAACATGCCATCGGCTTCTTTTTCGAGTTCATTCAAGGATGTGATAATCTCATCCATGCTTCTCAGATTTACAGGCCTATAAAAATACTTGTTAAAGCTGATTTCATAACCAATTTGAGTTTTCTTTTCATCAATCCATGCATCCGGAGCATAAGAGAGCACCTCGTTCTTCATGAAGCCTTCAATCCCACCCTCATAAGTAAATGGAATAAGCTCCGTGTCACGCAAATCACTATCAGCTTCTCCTGTGACTGGATTTGCATTGGCATCTTTAACGGTGATGAACGGACGGATTTTCTTCAAAACAGTAGCTTTCAACTTCGTGGCCTTAGCAAATGCAGCCCAATCGTCAAGTGGAGTTCCAGACGGGACAGATGCAATAGCTTTTCTAACTGCAGCGAGTTCATCTGCTTTTTTAAACACATCTGCAGGGATTACGCCATCTGGATTCACTCTCAACCTTAGAGGACGCTCAACCGTTACAGACCAATATGCAAAGTCGTCATTGTTAAAGATCATGCTGACTTCGCTTTCCTCCATTTCAAGGAAAATGCGCATAATCTCATTTCTAATATCAGAAGTAAACTCGCAGTTCTTTTTTCCCATATTGCGAGGTAATGGCGACTTCATTTTTGAAGCATCAATGAGCTGAATTTTTCCTTTCCGTCGATCTTCCTTCTTGTTGGATAGTATCCAGATAAAAGTGCCTATACCAGTGTTGTAAAACATATTGTCAGGGAGAGAAATAATTGCCTCTACCAAATCATTCTCAATAAGGTATCTACGAGTATTGCTCTCACCGCTGCCAGCATCTCCGGTGAAAATAGACGAGCCATTATGTACCTCAGCGATACGACTGCCGAGCTCTGTGTCCTTTTTCATCTTTGCAACATTATTCAGAAGGAACAGAAGCTGCCCGTCACTGGTACGCGGAATCATCGGCATGACATCCCCACCCTCAAGATAGGTGTTGAAGCGCGTATCGAGGATTTCCTTCTTGCCGCCCATCTTCTCGGCATCGGTCTTCCAGCTCTTGCCGTAAGGCGGATTTGAGAGCATGAAGTCAAACTGGCGGGATGCGTGCTGATCATCAGAAAGTGTGGAGCCGTACATGATATGCTCAGCTTCTTCACCATCACCTTTCAGCAGCATATCAGCCGTGCAGATCGCATAAGTCTCCGGATTGATTTCTTGTCCGAACAGGTGAATAGCTACCTCCTTGCCGCGCCTATGAGCAAGCGTCAAAAGTCGATCCTGCGCAACAGTAAGCATGCCTCCGGTACCACATGCTCCGTCATAGCAGGAATAGGAGGCATCCTTAATCTTGTCGGCAATTGGTATGAATACAAGGTCGGCCATAAGCTCGACAACATCACGAGGGGTCCAGTGTTCTCCGGCTTCCTCATTGTTCTCCTCATTAAACTTGCGGATCAGTTCCTCAAAGATGGTACCCATGCCATGATTATCAAGGCCGGGATGCCTGAGGATAGTTTGTGCCGCGTCTTTATAAATCGGATTTGGGCTTAGA
The DNA here is from genome assembly GCA_947588845.1 of uncultured Lachnospiraceae bacterium. Lineage (GTDB taxonomy): Bacteria > Bacillota > Clostridia > Lachnospirales > Lachnospiraceae > Choladousia. Next base: position 2,433 of record CANQAR010000203.1, on the reverse strand, counting down.
TTGATATCAGAAGATGTAAACTTCTCAATCACAGCTCCAAGAATATCTGCGTCCACCATCGTATCAATCTGGTTACGGAACTTGAATTTATCCAGTATCACCTGAACATTTGGAGAGAAGCCATCAAGATATGCTTTAAAGTCCGCCTTCAAAGTCTGCGCTTTGGAGCGGCTGGTCAAATCCTTCAGAAGGAAGGGAGACGCATTGCAGAAAGCCTGTCCCGCTGCATTGCACAGCGCAGGCCACTGGTTATCGATTTTTGCAGCATCGAGCTGCTTCTTCATTGCCAGTACTGCAGGTTTCGTCTCTTCCAGCATGGCATCCAGACGACGAATAACCGTCATCGGGAGAATGACGTCACGATACTTACCGCGCACATATACATCGCGCAGGCAGTCGTCTGCGATTCCCCATATAAAACTTACTATCTGATTGTGAACCTGATTGTCCATTACAATTTTCCTCCGTTTGCCCGTGGCATAGTTTGCCACTCTATATTTTCATTCTATAAAACCTGTTGTCCCATAAACCGGACTTACTCGGCATCCTGTTCTTCCTTTTCAGGTGCGTTATCATCGGATGCTCCGCCGGAGCGAATCCAATCATCGACTTCGGATAGTTTGAATTTCCAGAGTCTGCCGACTTTATACGCAGGCATATTCCGTTTTGAAATCCACTGCAAAATAGTCTCTCGCCCAACACCGAGATATGCCTGTACATCTTTTAACGTTACCCATTTTTCAACTTGCAGCTGATCGCTCACTTTATTACCTCCATCCTTAAGAGTTCTTCCTTTTGAACTTCACATCTATATCTATATCTATATCGAACATTCGACTACCGGGATAACAGTCATTGTCATCGCTGTCCACCATGATCCAATGGCAAGTCGTGCGCCCTTCAAATGGCCTGAGCTCAATGACTACGGAGATTTCCACACCGGTTTTCGGTGGCGTCTCCGGTATTTCAATGTAGTTGCTTTCCGCCCGTGTCCTTATCTCATCATGATTGGAAAGATACAGCTTTCGACCACGCCATGTTTGCGTGCCCAGATTAGAGAATTTCCACGTTATCGTCAGCTTCTCATACATGAAACCGGAATAGCTTCTCTTGTGATCCGGCTTGATGTACACCGTGTCGTCCGGGTACAGAGACGATATGTGGTGAAAGGAGCTGGGCTCCTGTTCCGGTTCCTCCAAAAGCTGCTGATAGGTCATTGCCACAATATCCGCAGCATCTTCCTTGTCGCTATCTATAAAGGCTTTGAACTGAACCGCAAGTGCTCTTCGGAGTACTTGCGGATTTTTTTCTGCCGTGGGAGGTATTCCAAAAGCAAGCATTACATCGCCGTACTTATTCTTGTCGATGATCTTTTCAAAATATGCGCACAGGCCATCCTCATTAAAAGTCTTAAAAGAATCCTTCAGGTCTGGAGACATCTTCCTCGACCCGTCATAGAGCTTTCGTTCCAAGGGCACATCATCTGACTTTAATCTATCGCCTTGCTTGTGCGAGAAATAATTACTCCCTGCTTCAATAAAGCAGAAGGAGACAAAGATCCCGTTGTTCTTCCGGCTCGGATAATACATCTGTGCTGCCGTGCTCGGAAATATCCGGCTGAAATATTCACTTAATTCCAATCGAATACCTCCCCTCAAATCTTGTCCTATGTTTTGTCCTATGTGTCTCACGTTACCGGTCAGGCCGTCTCATTTTGCCGTGCGAAACTAATAATAGGCAGGGCAAAGAAAGCGGAAAGTCGACAATGCGAGACCTTAACTATTTAATTATACACAGAAACACGGTTTCTGTCAATAGTAGTTGGTTATAAACTCACACAAACCGACAAAGAACCACTTCATTGTTCCTCCTCACCAATTCCCTTGGATACATCCCCTGATCAAGGATGAGTTCAGTTTTCAAGGGTGGTGCAAATAACGCAGCTGACTTCTGAACGGAAGGCTGAGCAGGAAGGAGATGAAAAACGTGACTAAAGACGAACGCGAGAATTGGATTATCAATATCGAGAACACCGCATCTACGATCAGCTCCCAATTGGGATCAGCTGTAGTTGACGGAGTATTCCAGCGATATGGCGCTCACAGCGTCGAAGACCTAAATCCGAGTGATCTGCCGGACGTATTCAGCGAGTTATACGCCATCGAAGCGGATCTCAGATAACGGTCAATGCCCTGAGCAAGGCATTAAAAGGCTCACTGCTATGAACGCTCACCCGGCATGCAGAGTGGCTCGAACGGTCATAGTGGCCACAAGTAAATAAACACCAACCTACGAGCGTGGTTGGCAACTGAAACGGATTAATTTCCCGTTCCGGTCGGCCTTCCACGCTCTTTTTCCATGAGACCTCCGGTTCGGGAACCACACGAAAATCGGAGGTTTTATCATGCAAAACAATGAAAATCAGAAGACTTA
>CANQAR010000202.1 GCA_947588845.1 uncultured Lachnospiraceae bacterium | reverse complement strand
CGTGATTACAATTATACATCATAAACCGGGAGATGTCCCTTTTTTATGCAATATTTGTTATTTGCTCATTTATAGTTCTGAATACAAACAGCCTTTGAACAAGCCAGCTTAACAGGAAAAAGCAAATCTCTGTAAGAATCTTGGCAGGCATTTTATGGATACCACAGACGCTGACGAGAAATCCAAGAAGGCAGGTATTGCCAGCCAGGATTGCGGCGGCCAGAGCAAAATACTTCAATGCATCTTTTGGCAGGTGGTCACTGCTTTTGAACACATAACGGCGGTTCACGGTAAAATTAACGCAGGCGCTGATCACTCTGGCAAGAATATTAGAAACAAGAAGATTGCCTGTTGTCCATAAAAGCAGACTGTACGCAACATAATCCACAAGGAAACCGAGAAAGGAGGAAGCCGAGAATTTCAAAATTTCCTTATAGATACGAACAGAATCCTTTACAGTATCGAAGTGGGATGCGGCGTTATTGTCTATATAAATTGTCTCAATCGGGTATTCCATGATTTTTCTTTTATCGTGAGCAAACTGTAAGAGCATATTCATTTCGTATTCGTAGCGCTCACCCGGAATCTCAATCAGCATCGGAATCAGATCACCCGTAAAAGCACGAAGACCGGTTTGTGTATCATGAATCGGATACCCTGTACACAGATGGTACACCCATTGGGTTGCAGTATTTCCAAAACGGCTGCGAAGTGGTGCCTGCTTTTCAAGAACCCTGCTTCCGAGGATGAGCGCAGAAGGATTTTGTTCTGCTAATTTTATGATAGTGAGAGCGTCTTCAACGCGATGCTGCCCGTCAGCGTCCACGGTGACTATCACACAATCCGTCCCATACCGTAGATAGATTTCATGCAAACCTGTTTTCAGCGCATGACCTTTTCCGGCATTTTTGTCATGATGCAGTACCAAAGCATAAGGCAAACACCCCTCAAATGTCTCACAGTACTGCTCACCGCTGCCGTCATCCACAACAATGATCGTGAAATTCAAATGATGAAGTTGTTTTACCAAATCCGTCAAAAAGGCGGATGGTTGATAGGCCGGTATCAATGCGACTCGTATGTTTTTCAATGGTGTCACTTCCGCCTTTCTGCCAAATTCAGACTGTTATTAACTTCGATATATATGCCATCCCTTTCTTATGAACACAGTATAAGAGCTAAAACTTAACCGAACTTAAAAGCCGAAAAAATTTTGTTTTTAGGTTCAGTTAATGTTTCTTCGCTATGATATACTTAATGAAGGGAATGGGCTTTTCCTCAGTTTCTTGCGAATCAACGGATTAGAGAGGTTTTTATCATGAGAATTTTATTAGCGGAAGACGAACGCGCCCTTGCGCGGGTAATCGTCAAAATTTTTGAAAAAAATAATTATTCTGCCGATGCGGTGGGAAACGGCGAAGATGCTCTGCTGTATCTGGAATCAGGCAATTACGACGTCGCGGTTCTGGACATCATGATGCCGAAAATGGACGGCATTACCGTACTGAAAAAGGTGCGGGAGGCGGGAAACCATATTCCGATTTTGATGCTTACGGCAAAATCTGAAATCGACGACAAGGTATTGGGGCTGGACAGCGGCGCCAATTATTATCTTACCAAGCCCTTCGACGCAAAGGAACTGCTTGCAAGCATCCGGGCCATTACCAGAGGACAGACCGGGACAGATTCCCACCTTACCTTCGGAAACATCACGCTGAACCGCGCCACCTTTGAACTTTCCTCCCCGTCCGGCAGTTTTCGGCTCGCCAATCGGGAGTTTCAGATGATGGAGATGCTTATATCCAACCCGCACCATATTATTCCAGTCGAACGATTTATGGAAAAGATTTGGGGCTACGATACCGACGCCGAAACCAGCGTGGTTTGGGTCTATATTTCCTATCTGCGCAAAAAGCTGAAGGCCCTTCATGCCGATATTCAGATCAAAGCATCCCGCAATGCCGGATACTCTTTGGAGGAATCAACATGATACGAAAACTTCGGATTCAGTTTATTGTTTTGGCGATGCTTTCGCTTCTGATACTCCTGACGGTCATCGTAACAGGCATGAACCTGTTAAACTACCGTTCGGTTGTCAACGATGCGGACAAGGTACTGTCTCTCATCTCGCAGAACCGGGGCGTATTTCCCACCATTGACGGCGATCCTGGTTCGGGCGGGCGGCGGCCGCACGGAATGTCCCCGGAGCTGCAATATGAGTCACGGTATTTTTCGGTACTGCTCGGAGACGATGGTACGGTAATCCGGGTGGACACCAGCCGCATCGCCTCGGTGGACAGCAGTCAGGCGGCGGATTATGCCATGGCGGTCGAACAGAAATCCTCCGAAAAAGGCTTCTTTGATCAGTTTCGTTATATCAAATCTTACGAGGAGATTGGCGTTCGGATTTCCTTTTTGGACTGCGGGCGAAAGCTCGACGCCTATCATAATTTCCTGTTCATCAGCATTATGATGGCTTCGGCGGGATTTCTTGTCGTTTTCTTTGTGATCGTGTTTTTCTCAGGCAAATTCATCCGCCCCATTGCCGAAAGCTATGAGAAGCAGAAGCACTTTATCACTGACGCCGGACACGAAATCAAAACGCCGCTGACCATCATCAGCGCCAACACCGATCTGCTTGAAATGGATATCGGCTCCAATGAGAGCCTCGACGAGATCCGGAGGCAGGCAAAGCGACTGACCGGGCTCACCAACGATCTTGTCAGCCTTGCCCGCATGGAAGAATCGGAACGGGCGATGCCGATGATCGAATTTCCGGTTTCCGAGGTAGTGCAGGAGGCGGCGGCATCGTTTCAGGCTCCCGCGCTCTCGCAGAACAAGCAGCTTGTGTGCAGCATTCAGCCCATGCTTTCCATGAAGGGAAACGATCAGGCAGTCAGTCAGCTTGTCTCGCTGCTGCTCGACAACGCACTGAAATATTCGCCGGAGGGCGGGGTCATCTCCTTGAAACTTGCGCGGCAGGGCAAGCATTTGGTGTTATCGGTATGCAATTCAACTGCTGAGGAAATCCGCCCGGATCAGCTTTCTCACGTGTTCGACCGCTTTTACCGAAGCGATCCTTCCCGCAACTCACAGACCGGCGGGCACGGCATCGGCCTGTCGATTGCAAAGGCGATCGTAACGGCGCACAGCGGCAAGATCAGCGCGCAGACAAAGGATGGACACTCATTTTTGATTTCGTCAATATTTTCGGCTTCCTAATGTGCCTACCCCAAGCCCAACGGGTACCGAAGCTGTCATATTCGTGTTTTGGTATCGGTTCCGAATGAGGAGCCGGTGCGGTCGGAAATTCAGATCCGCACCATTGCCGAGGATTTCTGGGCAACGCTGGAGCATCAGATGAAATATAAGAAGAATCTCCCGTACGAAGAAATGATTCGAAACGAGCTGAAACGCTGCGCGGATGAAATTGCCTCGGTGGACTTGTCCATGCAGACCCTCCGCGATGTAATTTTCAAATCGGCAGAACTGACAACAGCTCAAGCATAAAAAAGTAGGCGCCAGGCTTGTATGGTACTAATGGCAAAAAACGTCCAATTCTTTTGGGCGTTTTTTGTTACATACCTCCCGGCAGTCAGCATATCTGTATTAGATACCAGAAAAAGAAGGAAACACCATGAAAAGATTTCATTCCTTTTGGTATGGATGAATTTTTTAAAATATGGTAAAGTGAAAAGAAATTTTATCTATATATTGTACCTCAGAACAACACAAAATAACATACAGGTTCACCAAATAACACGTTCACCTGCCTATTCATCATCCCACAAAAAAGGCCCTCAGAAGAGGGCTTTTTTAGTCTCAAAAATTTATCAATATGTCAAATCATCTGATACAAAACATCCGCCGCCTTGGGACATACAGGCAAGACTGAGGGCGCTATATTTCGAACAAAACAGCTGCCAGTGCGGAAACACGGGGCTTTGCAGCTGTAATATCAAACCGTGGAACAAAGGAACTGTCACAGATTTTTGGATGAACCTTCGAGGAAACGGTTGTAAGCTGTCCGTGCAGAATATACGGATTATTTTTTGAGAAACCCATTCTCTTTAAGGATATTTTCGACGATTTTTTGTGGGATGGAAAGCTTCTTCGAAATCTCTGGAATGGAAAGTCCCATATCAGAATAATACACTTCGACTTTTCCTTTGGTTTTTCCATTCGCTTCAGCTTCGCGGCAATGTACTGCGAGATCTTCCTCATAACTGTATTCGGCCATCAGCATATTGACTACCTCCTTACCATTGCGCCTGAGATAATCTGAAAGCACGCCATCCTGTATGCATTCTTTTATAGCCATCTCAAGCTTGTTCTCGTCCCCGCCAAACTTACGGGTTTTTTCTACAAATTCACTGTACTGGCGGAGAGTATCGCACTTTTTCAGCAATATATGGTTCTTGTTTATATTGATATTGATCACCCTTGCTTCCAGTTCCAAAAAACCGTTTTGCCCGCTGTCTTCCTTAAAGGCATCTGAGAGCTTCAGTACATACTCGGACGGCTGATCTTTTTCTCCGTTGTAGAACACAATAAAGGAAGGGGTCATCAACGGATACTGCTGCTCTGAGTATCTTGCCTCCACCGGAAGCAGTTTCTCATATTCACGCGCAATATACATCAGCATGCGGACCGGCATATTCGGGTTGACCGTGCTCTGATGTTCGCTCAGGATGATTCTCCTGCCTTCAGCAGTAAAGGCCACATCGTTTTTCATGTCCTTAAACAGAACATCCTCCAGACGCACTTTACTGATCAGTGCCGTGTCCTGCAGATCCGTTCCAAACAGCCCGTTGTATAATTCCAGCAGGTTCTGTTCTGCTGTTTCGTCTGTATAGTACAGATCACAGAACACACTGTCTTTGTATTTTCTGTTTTCTTTTGCCATTCTTTTACCTTCTTTTCCTGCTGTCGCAGATAAGTTTCGTACTGTAGATCCAACAGATTTGCACGATGTTTTCATTTATATTCTACATCACGATTCAGGGCGAGTCAAGGAAGAGTACATTTAGATTTCTATCTTTATGACAAGAATTTTTGACTTTTTGATGTGTATCTTCTGTACTCCGCCATACATCAGGAGGCGCTGGAATCCACACAGAACATCCTCGATCTACTCCAGGGCAAGTTCCTTACGCATGACATAAGCATCAACTTCTGCGCGTTTAACTCCAACGGCAACAAGGATATCGTTCGAGGACTGAACTCCTGTTTTGTCCGTTACTTTGAAAGTCATTACAGCTTTGTCACCAGGGAACAGTGCCAAAAATCAGGTGTTGGCATAAAAACAGGAGGAAAGTCATGTTCATGAAAACAGTAAAATAACGATGGACACCTATGCGAAGGTGAAGTAGAATAAACCAGAACAGTTATACAAGGCAGTCAAAATCCCTTCGTATAGAAAAACGATGTATCCGTTTAGTTTCAGTTTAGAATAGGGTGTTATCTTTACTTAGGAGCTTTCTGTATAATTCAAGTATAGGGAATTCCAGGAAAGAAGGTTGAGAAAAAAATACCTCAGAGTAAAATAAGATTACTGACTTTGCCGGTTAATAAAAATCTTATTGAACAGAGAGGTATCTGAAATGCATTATAACACACAGAACGCAAAAATTGCATCCATTACTGAAAAAACTTTAATTGTTGGCATTGATGTCGGAAGCGAAACCCATTATGCCAGGGCGTTTGACTGGAGGAATTATGAGTACAGCAAAAAGCCGCTGGAATTCAGCAATACGGAAGCCGGTTTCCTGACATTGAAAACATGGATGGAAGATATCGCGAAAAAGCATGGAAAAACCGCTGTGATTCCCGGAATGGAGCCGACCGGCCATTACTGGTTCGCGTTGGGGAAGTTCCTGCAGGACAGCGGGATGAAGCCGGTGCATGTGAATCCCCATCATGTAAAGAAGTCGAAAGAACTGGATGATAATAATCCCAATAAAAATGACCGGAAGGATCCAAAGACGATCGCTGCGCTTGTCAATGAGGGGCGGTTCTCGTACCCTTATATACCC
>CANQAR010000201.1 GCA_947588845.1 uncultured Lachnospiraceae bacterium | reverse complement strand
GTTTTGGGCAGTCTGATATGACCGTCAGAAATAAAAATATTTCCATTTACATAGTTTGTCGTATAACTTTTGCGGTTGGACTTTTTTGATTTGAACTTTGGAAACCCCGTTTTTGGCTGTTTGAAAAAATTCCGAAAAGCCGTCTGTAAATTTATCTGGGCATTGGCAAGAGCCAGGCTGTCAACCTCTTTAAGCCACTCAAATTCCTTTTTATACTGTGCAGGGGTATTGTTCAGCTTTTGTCCGGTTTCCTCATAATGCCTGATTTTATCGGATAACATACGATTATAAATAAATCTGACGCAGCCGAAAGTCCTGGCAAACACTGCGCGCTGTTCTTCATTGGGATATATTCTGAATTTATAGGCTTTGTTCAATGCTTTTCACCCTGACTTTCCATGTATTTTCTGATTACTTCGACAGGTGCGCTTCCTGTTATAAGTAAACAAAAACTCTGACTCCAAAAATATTCCTTCCAAATCTTCCGGCGTATCTGCGGAAATTCCTTTTTCAGTCGTCAAATACTTTTCTGCGGTATTTTACAACCAATACAAGATATAGTATAACAAAAATACTGAATGTGTATTACTGTCAAATTTCAGGTATAATCAGTCTCTTTCTCTTTTCGACTGATTATATTATAACAAATTATTATATTTATGTCAAGCAAAGTGGGAAGGCAATTCATCCCCCACTTTAGAAGTGGGGGACTTCTTGCTGAAAAAGGTTAAATATCTGGTTTGCCATATCTGAATCCATCGGTGGTAATGCAGCCGGAAAATTATTGACTGTCTTACCTGTTCGCTCCATCAGTCTGCTTTGGATCTGCAGCTCAAGTATCGTCTTACTCCAACCATTCTCTATGGTTTTCTCTGCATACCATATACGCTCTTCCTGTTCTTTCAGCTTATCCAGCAAAGTTATATTTGTTCGCCACGGTATTTGTGCAACGACCCGTTGCACAATTTCATAGTCCGGCCAGTACAGGGCAAATTTGCGCATATACTTAATATTTCTTGGAGAAAATCCGGGCATGTCAGGAAACGCTTCCTTCAGATCCTTTGCCATACGATCAATAACTTTGGCTCCCCAACCCTCTTCTTCCTGTTTCTCTAAAATAGCTTTTCCAATCGTCCAGTAAAGGCAAATCATACTGGAATTTGCCTTCATTACAACAGAAATCCTTTGTATGCGGATCTGTTCTTTAATTTTCTCAATAAACTGCATATAGCTATTGCTCATTTCAGATAAATTTGGAGCAACTGGAAATATGACTCCATCTCTATCTTTCCCCATGTGCTTTCTGTTATCCATGCTTATTCACCACCTGTTTTTCACTCACAACTCTGAAAAAATTACTTCTCCAGAGTTGTGTTTTGGCATTCTTATCACATATTATTTTATCATGCTACTTTTATATTTTCAACATCGGATTTTGGTAAACTACACTCTTTCTCCTGTGTTGTATTTATTTGCGATTTCAATATATGCTCAATATCCAACTTCAAAGCATACTTTTCAATCAAATCCGCAAGTAACTCTGCCAAGCCACTCCATTCATCTTTATCAACTCTTATTTCTATCAACCTCCTGTTATTAAATTTGGAGTGGGATTTGGCACAGGATCAAAAGAATTGAAGTGAAATGATCCTAAGTGTAAAACCAGGAACCGACAGAGATACCACTCCCGGGGAGATTATCTCATACTTTCCCCAGGATGAAAAACCGTCAGGTTATTCATCGCTTACCATTCCTCATCTGTATCGCAGACCGTCCCGTCACATACTTGCCGCTCGTACTGCTCTCCAGATAAAACGCAAATGAACTTCCTGCCGTCTTATTTTCAGGAATATCTCCGTTACGGAATATATTTTTAACAAATCTAATCTTTTCTGAATCCTTTCTTGATTTTGACATATACTGATATAGAATCACTTGTGTAGGCACGTAAAAACCGGTGCAGGGAAATACACTGAGAAAAAATCGATGTGTTATTGACATCAGGTGTTATTGTGTGTATAATATCTATACAAAGTGATTGCCAGTTTGTCCTCCGGTGTCCTTCGGGCCCGGGGGCTTTTTATTATCGGAGGTTCTATGGCTGAAAAAACATATAAAACATATCGTCAACAATTAAATATCCTCCGGTCAAGAGGAATGGTCATCGGCAAAGGCTCTCAGGGTTCACGTGTTATGCGAATACTTGAGCGTGAAAACTACTATAATGTTATCAACGGATACAAAGAACCTTTTCTTGCTTCAAAAGCAACTGCAACGAATGATGAAATCTATAAGACCGGAACAACATTTGATGAAGTATTTGCTCTCTATAATTTTGACCGCGAATTGAGAAACATCTATTTAAAATTCTTATTGAAAATTGAAAATACCTTCAAAACCGTCATCGCTCACGAATTTTCTGCCAAATATGGTCATGACAATTACTTAAAGATCAATAATTTTGATATCTCCAATGAACGAAACATTTCATCCGCCATTAAGCTCATCGGAGACATTCAGCAGGAGATCGCCCGCCAGATGAGCAAACATCATCAGGCTGTTACACACTATATGACTGAACATGGTTATATTCCTCTTTGGGTTCTTGTAAATGTTCTTACCTTTGGTAAAATCGAAAACTTTTACAAAAACATGAATCCGGCAGACAAAACCATTGTTGCAAAACAATTCAATCTCCAGCCAGGAGAATTGTCTAAATTTATGCATATGCTGGCATTAGCCCGAAACAAATGTGCTCACGATGAACGCTTCTTCGATATTAAATTCAGAGAAAGCATTCATACAAAAAGTATTAAAAACTTCAGCCTCCTGGGTCTTGTCCGTGCTAAAGACGGATCATATACATATGGGACAAACGATGCGTATGCTTTGGCGATCATGTTTGCTCTTTTACTAAGCAAGACCGAATTAAATGAATTCATTTCATCCATGCGCAGCGCATTTAACAAATTGCAGAAACAACTGCATACCATTCCTGCCTCTGATATAATGTCAATCATGGGATTTGATGCAAATTGGATGAATATAACTCAATTACTCTAGTTTCTGGAGGAGCGTTGCTGACTGGTTCGCCTGTTTCTACACGGTCTTTAATGTCTCTAGTATAACGTTTTCTAATTAACTGAAGTTTACCGTCTGACCTATCGAGGGGATGCCCGCTACCATACCACACTTTCCAAAACTTCCAGCGATCACCGTGAAAGAGACAATATCGCCACTCAGATAATTCGGGATATGTTTTGACAAGCAGATAGACTATGAATAAATCAACAGCCCAAGAAAAAAGCTCCTTCCGCTCCGTACAAGAATGTACATCTTGGAGATGGTGTGCTTGATACTGCGAAAGCAAGTACCAATGAGCGAATACAAGAAATCGTATCTCTGCTCATCAATGTGCTATTCGACTACATCGAAGGTAAGGTCAAGAACTTTCCTGAAATGATAAAAAAACTTCGTGAAAACCCGGAAACTGAAAAAGAAATCTCTACTTTATGGTCTCAGCAACTATATGAACACGGGATTATTCCCCGTGAATACGACGGCCTATCAGATGACTTATTGATTCATAATTTCCATCAAGATGGGTATTTAGACGGAATGTATGTAGGGTATCTACTCTCAATGGTAACTCTGGCAGAAAACGGAGTCGATAAAAACACCCTCCCTCCGGCTCTATAACCAGATGCCCTTCCTGATCCTTCGTGTATTCGAGAAAACGGTTATGGTTTACCCGTACCTCCCCATTCTGATACCGGTACTGCAACCCCAGCTTAATGTTCTGGCTCAGGGACTGGCTTTCCTGCTGGACGAGGTCCGCCATGATCGTAAGCAGCACCTCGCCCCTGGAATCCATAGTATTGATATTCTCTTCTTCCCTCTTTCGGTCACCATGGATGACCGAGGCATACTTTTCATCCTATCTCCACGGACGACAAAAGCCGCCTTTTCCAAAGAGGCCGTTAAATCATAATCATCATCTTCCACATCGCTGCCCATCCCGTCAGAAAACAGGTCGGACAGCTCCTTTTCGTCAAAACCTGTGAAGGACACATCAAAATCCATGCCCTTTAAGGACTTGATCTCCACCCGCAGAAGTTCTTCGTCCCATCCGGCATCCATCGCCATACGGTTATCCGCCAGGATGCAGGCTTCTTCTGCGCCTCCCTCAGATGATCGGCAAACACACACGGAACCTCGGAGATCCCCTCTTCCTTCTCCGCCAGGGATTTGGATTTTCTCCCGCTCCCGGCCCTTGCGCCGCCCCTGGTCATTTTTAGAAAATATTACCAATTTGAAAAGTTACAATTCGGTTTACATTATAAAGCAAAACGTGTATAATAATGATGTAATCGAAAGGAGATGGTCACATGGCTACAACACCTACTCAAGTACGCATTGATACGAATATCAAAAAAGAAGCCACCGCCCTGTTTTCAAGCCTCGGCCTGGATATGTCCAGTGCGGTTAATCTTTTCCTGCACCAGTGCGTTCTCCGCGGAGGACTTCCGTTTGCCGTGGAAATGCCTCAGTACAGCGATAAAACGTTAAGTGCAATGGCTGAGGCCAGACGGATATCCCGCGACCCTGACGTAAAGGGATACACCACTATGGATGAACTAAAGGCGGCTCTTGACGACTGATGTATCAGGTCAAATTTACTACGACATACAAGAAAAGCTATAGGCTGATGAAAAAACGCGGGCTTGATCTTTCTCTTCTCGATGAAGTAGTCGATCTGCTGCGTCAGGGCAGGCAGCTTGACGAAAGATATCGGGATCACAGTCTGTCGGGCAGCTTCGCCGGATTCCGGGAATGCCACATCAAACCGGATTGGCTTCTCGTTTATCTGATTGAGAACGATGTGCTGACCCTGACTCTTGTAGACACCGGTTCTCATTCCGACATTTTCAAAAAATAATGCATTTCAAAAGGGACGGATTCTAAGTGATGAATTCCGTCCTTTTTCATTTTTCGCCAACAAAAAACGCACCCGCCACAGAGCAGATCAGTTGTATCTTTCCGGGCGGCAGGCAGCCCGTCTCGGATCGTGGTGTTTCCATAATTGCCCCCATTTTGGTGACAGCACGACACACAGTTACAGCTTTCCTCAGAGAAATTTGTCAATGGGAAAATTATATTGTATAAAATGGTAGAAAAACGGTGGTTAAACAGTAGAAATGCAATATTCGGCCGCAAGTTACGACATAAAAAGGGAAAAAGAACAGATAAAAAATCGATTCCGCATTGTTTTGATAACAAATACAACACCGGACGGAAGAAAAGCGGCCGGAATTGCTCAGGCCGCCATATGTACTATTGATTTTCGATCTCAAGGCAGTACCCCACATCACGCATACACCGAATAATAATGGACGTTTCCGGGGATGCCTCATACAATTTTTCTCTCAGGTTACGGATATGGCATCCAATGGTATTGTTTTCATTGCCAAAGGATTCCTCACCCCATACCCGCTGATATATCTGCTCATAAGTCAGTACACGGCCTCTATTTGCCGCCAGCAGACAGAGAATATCGTATTCTTTTGTTGTCAGATTGATTTCCCTCCAGTTGCGGTAAGCCTTCCGTTGATCCTGGTAAATCTCAAGTCCAGGCAGAGACAGCACTGTCTCATCATTCAACCGTAATTTCTCAAAGCCAGGATAACATTTCAATACGTTCATGACTTCATCAAATGCAGATGATTCCTGATCATTAAATTCGATTACTAATATCCGCCCCATAATATCACCTCCCCATAATACCAGAACACATTTCGGAACTTCAAAGCGGAAATGTCTCAAAAGGATTTTCAAAGTAATTTTTGAGCTGCAGCACGCTGCCACTGTTGTGTACTTCCTCTACGCCAAAACAGGCAAATCCGCACAGGCCAGACTGGTCAGCTCATCATTGCCCGAATCAGGATGTACTTATTTTCTCCTTCCTCCAGAGTAAACTGGCCTTCCAGCCCCTCTGTCACCAAAACTTGATGATCCTGCGTAATCAGAATCATCTC
>CANQAR010000200.1 GCA_947588845.1 uncultured Lachnospiraceae bacterium | reverse complement strand
GAATAATCCACCTCAAGAGACATATACGGCAGATGGAATTCCTCTGTCACAAGGCGCTTCACTCCGATCGTCTCCACATTGTAGGTATGACATGCCTGCAGCGCCACATCCACCACCGCGTCAACATGGTATTCCGGAATCAGACGGCGCAGCAGATCGAAACGATGCGGATTCGGCGACATGCAGGAACAGCCGATATTCAGATACCGTCTGGCAAGCGCGTCGTACACATCCGGATTGCTCTCATCTACCAGCTCGTCCACCGATTTGACTCCGCAGCAGTTTTCATAGACAACCACCACGCCGCCATTGTCCTCGATCGCTTTGACCACCTTTGAGGCGGCTCCCTGAATCGGGGAACCTGTGATCAGGATACGCGGACGCTTCTCAATATGCTTTCCTTCCTCATATTCCTTCTGGATACGCTCCGCCAAAGCATACAGTTCCTTTACGGATTCCTCTTTATCAAATTTAAACTGCGCGCCATTTAATACGTTCAGCAGATCCATTCCCAGCATGGGAACAGGATCCTGCTTCATCAATCCGTAGAGATTTTTCAGGGCTTCCCTCTCCTGATTCCGGATCCGAATGGCATTTCGGATCTGTTCCTCTGTGATCGTCACCTCAAATTTTTCCTCAAGAACCTTCTGAAAACGGATAATCTCTTTCCGATACGCCGCATAGCCGTCCTCCGTCTGCCTGTGAGGCAGCTCCATCACATAGACTGGCTTAAAATCCGCAAGATATTCGTACATCTTTTTCTTTCCGTCGCAGGTCGTCTCTCCCACCACGAGATCCGAAAAGTAAAAGAACGGGCACTTGTCCGTTTTCGCAAATCCATAGCTGGATTTGATCAGCGGGCAGAGATTCCGCGGGAGATCCATCTCCGCATCCGGAATCGTCTCATCTGACGTCGAGCACAATCCCACCACGACGGCTCCCATGGCCGCCGGAAGCTCCTGGGGAAGAAACGTGCAGAACACTCCCACAATGGGAACTCCTTTATCCTTCAGCTGTTTAATATTCAAAAAAGAATTTTTTCTCTGTTCAGCAAATTCTTCAAACACTTCCGGCAGTTCTTTGATCAATTCCATCTTTTATTCCTCCTTTTCGTTTTATGCGCAGGCCCGCACATGGAAATCAGCTGCTGACGCAGCAAGCGGGCTGCGCGGCGAGCAGGAGTGAAAAACACCTCCTACTCGATCGTTCGATTTGATCCCCATCCGCAAGTCGCGGCACGGGATTCAGATGTCGCTTGGCAAAACCAGGTTCTGCCAGTTTCTGACTGCAGCGACCTCCTATAGTATAAAAGATACACAAAGAAATTGACCAATCGTTTATTCTTATAATTAATGTAATTTATTTGATTTATCTATAAATCAATTTTCTGGAGGGAACACTGATTCAAACGCCCCCGCACCAGGTTTGCACCGCCAAAAAAATCTTCTTCAGCAAATTCTGCGAATCATCCAAGAAAATGCCGATTCAGCCAGCGTCTCATCAGTCCGGGCGCTTTCTCCCCCACCGCAGATAAAAATAGAGCACTTCCGTGATGCAGCAGGCCGTCCATCCGACCGGATAGCTGAAGCCTACCAGACGCTCCGTGTTGCTGATAAAATGCGTCATCACAAACAGATAAACCTGACGCACCGCCACAAAATTCAGCAGCATGATCACCATCGGCCCGGTGGAGTCTCCACGCCCGCGCAGAGCTCCCGCCAGCGTGTGGTTTACGCAGTTCAGCAGCATAAAGAAGACATTTGTTCTCAGAAACATCGCCCCATACCGGATTACTTCCACGTCTCCGGTAAAGATTCCGGTGGCCGGCGCGGCGAGGAAGAACAAAAAGACGGCGATCACTCCCGTGATTCCTACGATCAGCGTGATCGACTGCACGGTTCCTTTATTGACACGGTCATTTTTCCCGGCGCCGATATTCTGTCCCACAAAGGTCGTCGCGGCCTGCGACATGCTCTGCATGGGAAGCATGATAAACGTATCCAGCTTGTTGTAGCAGCTCCAGCCGGCCATGCAGGCGGAACCGAAGCTGTTGATATAGGACTGCACAAACACGTTGGAAAACGCGGTAAGCACAGACTGTACCCCTGCCGGCAGTCCGATCGTGAAAATCTGACGCAGAACGGACGGATTGCATCCCATATCCTTCCAGGAAAAGCAATAGACATCCTTCGTCCTCATAAGCAGCACCATGATCATGCCCGCCGAGATAAACTGCGAAATGATCGTGGCGTAGGCCACGCCCGCAATGCCTGCGTGAAAAACGATCACAAACAGAAGATCCAGCACCACATTCACAACACTTGTAAAAATCAGAAACAGCAGCGGTCTCCTGGTATCTCCCACGGCCCGCAGGATCCCGCTTCCCATGTTGTAGACCAGCAGACCGAGCATGCCCGCAAAATAAATTCTCAGGTAGATCGTCGCCGCATCCATGACATCGTCCGGCGTGGACATGAAAATCAGCATGGGATGTACCATCAGAATGCCGATGACCGTAAACAGAACGCCGCACACAAGCGTCACAAAGATCGTCGTCTCCACTGCGGTATGCAGCCAGTCATATTCCTTCGCCCCGTAATAGCGGCTGATCACCACGCCTGCCCCCGTGGACACGCCGTTAAAAAAGAACACCAGCATGTTGACGATCATGGTGGTGGACCCCACCGCCGCCAGCGCTTCCTTTCCCACAAAATTTCCGACCACCAGGGAATCCACCGTATTGTACATCATCTGAAACAGGTTGCCGATGATCAGCGGAATCGAAAACTGAACCAGTAAAAGGATAATATTTCCTGTGGTCATATCCATCGCGGATGTTTTTTCTTTCGTATGCATGAAGCACCCTCCCTGACTGAATTTTTGTAATGAATTTTTCGGCAGAAGTTTTCTGCCTCGTTTTCCTTTTATTTTGCGCAAAAGAGTCATCACACGCCTGCATGTACCCGGCGGCGCTGTTCTTATAATAGGGCAAAAGGCGAAAAACTGCAAGATATTATATATCGCAGCGGCTCATTCTTATCTTGAGACAGTGTGTATACCTGTGATATACTCTTACATATGCCGGAATTTTCCCTCAGAACTTTCCGGGAGATTCATTTATATCCCGCTCTGCCAGAGATGATCAGAAAGACACAGACGGCAAACGAGAAGACTGATTATCCGAGTCCTGTCTTCCGAAACATTGCCGCCGGAATCACATTGCAGAGCGTCGCCAGTATAAAACAAACGGAGGATGCATTATGTTAAGAATCAAATACGAAGAAATGTTCCAGGAATTTAAGAGAGTTCTGCTGAAAAAGGGCTTCGATGAAAAAAGCGCGGAGGACGCCGCGTTTATTTTCACGCAGAACAGTCTCGCGGGCGTTCCGTCCCACGGGCTGAACCGTTTTCCGCGCGTCGTCAGCTACCTGGATCAGGGAGAAATCAAACCTGAAAGTATTGCCACCTGCGAGATGAGCGCCGGTCCGATGGAGCGCTGGGACGGACACCGCGGCATGGGACCCTTAAACGCCAAGCGCGCGATGGACCGTGCAATTGAACTGGCAAAGCAGTACGGTATCGGGATCGTCGCTCTCGGCAACAACAATCACTGGATGCGCGGCGGAAGCTACGGATGGCAGGCGGCTGACGCCAGATGTATCGGCATCTGCTGGTCCAACACCATGCCGAATATGCCGGCATGGGGAGGGAAGGACGGAAAAATCGGGAACAATCCGATCGTCTTCGCAATCCCCCGCAGCAATGGCGAGCACGTGGTGGTGGACTGCGCCCTGTCCCAGTTTTCCTACGGAAAAATCGAGGACTGCAGATTAAAGGGCCTTCCGCTCCCTGTGCCGGGAGGATACGATACGGCAGGCAATATCACCACAGATCCCGCGGAGATTCAGAAAACCCGCCGCGTTCTGCCTGCCGGTTACTGGAAAGGAAGCGGACTCTCCATCGCGCTTGACCTGATCGCCACGGTACTGACCAACGGCAACTCTGTAAACAAAATCGGGACATTCGGCAGTGAAGTAGGGCTCTCCCAGGTAATGATCGCCATTAACCCGGAGAAATTCAATTCAGTGGAACTGACGGATGAGATCGTCGATCAGATTCTGGCTGACCTTAAGACATCCGAACCGCTGGATGAAAACAGGCCGGTCCTCTATCCGGGCGAACGCGTGGCCAAAGCCGTGAAGGAAAACATGGAGCTCGGCATTCCCGCACTCGAAGAGATCTGGGAAAAAGTGAAAGCGATGTAAATCAAGGGGCTGCCAGCCGGCAGCCCCCTTTCATGTTCCGCAGCATTATCTGCATGCAAGACTTTTCTCGCTGCAGTTTCCAAATCCTGCAGTTTGTTTTTTTACAATTCATCTCTCCACCTGCAAAGATGAGAGAATCCCCGCGTTTTTCATTAAACAAAGCGCTCTTAGAACAGTCCGGAAATCTTGCCGGTAGCGTCCACGTCGATACGCTCTGCCGCCGGTACCTTCGGAAGTCCAGGCATCGTCATGATCTCGCCTGTCAGCGCTACAATGAATCCAGCGCCCGCGGAGATCTTCAGGTTGCGGACCGTAATCTCGAAGCCTTCCGGTGCGCCCAGCTTCGTCTGGTCGTCCGTCAGAGAGTACTGTGTCTTCGCCATACAGATCGGGCAGTGGCCGTAGCCGAGATCCTCAAGCTGCTTCGCCTGCTTCTGTGCGTTTGCCGTAAGGACTGCTTTTGTTCCGCCGTATACCTTCTGTACGATCTGATCCAGCTTCTCCTGGATGCTTCCGTCAAGCTCATAGCTGTAGGTGAAGTCGTTCGGCTCTTCTACCAGACGTACAACTTCCTCTGCCAGCTTCACGCCGCCTTCGCCGCCTTTTGCCCATACTTCGGACAGAGCAACGTTCACGCCGAGCTCCTTGCACTTCGCTTCCACGAGGTCAAGCTCTGCCTTCGTGTCTGTCGGGAACGCATTGATCGCAACCACGCACGGAAGCTTGTACACGTTCTTGATGTTGCTGACATGCTTCAGCAGGTTCGGAAGACCCTTCTCAAGAGCTTCCAGATTCTCGTTGTTCAGGTCAGCCTTCGCAACGCCGCCGTGATGCTTCAGCGCACGTACCGTAGCAACTACGACTACCGCGCTCGGCTTCAGGCCTGCCATACGGCACTTGATGTCGAGGAACTTCTCAGCTCCGAGGTCCGCGCCGAAGCCTGCCTCTGTGATCGCATAGTCGCCAAGCTTCAGAGCCATCTTTGTAGCGATAACGGAGTTGCAGCCGTGTGCGATGTTCGCGAACGGTCCGCCGTGTACGATCGCCGGCACATGCTCAAGCGTCTGTACCAGGTTCGGCTTCAGGGCGTCCTTCAGAAGTGCGCACATAGCTCCCTCTGCGTGAAGGTCTCCCGCCGTTACCGGCTTCTGCTCTGACGGCTTGCCGTAGGTGTAGCCGATGATGATGCTTGCCAGACGTTTCTTGAGGTCCGTGATGTCGTTTGACAGACACAGAACTGCCATGATCTCGGATGCAACCGTGATGTCATAGCCGTCCTCTCTCGGCATTCCGTTTGTTCTTCCGCCCAGGCCGTCCACTACGAAACGGAGCTGACGGTCGTTCATATCCACGCAGCGTCTCCAGGTGATCTTGCGCGGGTCGATGTTCAGTTCATTGCCCTGATAGATGTGGTTGTCGATCATGGCTGCGAGCAGGTTGTTCGCCGCGCCGATCGCGTGGAAGTCACCCGTGAAGTGGAGGTTGATGTCCTCCATCGGGACTACCTGTGCGTATCCGCCGCCTGCAGCTCCGCCCTTTACGCCGAATACCGGTCCCAGGGACGGCTCACGCAGCGCTACCATGACCTTCTTGCCGATCTTCTGGAGTCCGTCCGCAAGTCCGACCGTCGTCGTAGTCTTGCCCTCGCCTGCCGGCGTCGGGTTGATTGCCGTCACGAGTACCAGCTTTCCATCCGGAAGGTCTGTCTCTTTCAGGAGATTATAATCAATCTTTGCCTTGTACTTTCCGTACTGCTCCAGATACTTGTCATC
>CANQAR010000199.1 GCA_947588845.1 uncultured Lachnospiraceae bacterium | reverse complement strand
TTTACCTGTTCTTTTTGCTTCCATTTTATATTCTCTCCAAAGAGAGAATCCTCCTTCCTTTCTGACTGTGTCAGATTTCTTCCAATTGTTTTTCCTTCCTGCCAGCCGCGCGGCCCAGGTGCCGCGTCAGCAGCTGTTTTCCCCTCCTGGGCCTGCGCATAAGCAAGGCCACAGCAGTCATGAAAACCTCCCGTGGCCCGTAATTTATCTTATCGGAGAACATCCTGCATGATATCCTTCAGAATCTTCACGCAGCCGTCAATCCCAAACTTCGCGGAGTCAAGACACACGTCGTAATATCTGGAATCTCCAAACTCTGTGTTTGTATGATACGTGCAGTATTTCCTGCGCTGCCTGTCTACTCTGCGAATCTCTCCAAGAATCTGCTGCTCACTCTGATCCGGCATTTTTTCTTTCATGCGTTTCAGACGGAAGTCGATATCTGCGTGGATAAACACATGCAGACTGTTGTCGTACTCCTTCAGAACCGTGTTGGCGTTTCTGCCGACGATCACACAGTTTCCTTTTTCCCCTACCTGCTGTATCGTTTCCTTCTGCGCCTGGAAAATACGTTCGCTCAATGGACGGTTATAGAAATCAAACAGACTCTGCGTGAAACCGAAGTTAATGGGAACACTCTCATCCCATTTGATCAGGCTGTAGATATCCACATTCCCCTTTCCGGCCCTCATCAGAATCAGTTCCTTATCATAATACTCCAGCCCTGTCTCCTGCGCCAACAGGTGTCCGATCGTACCTCCTCCGGCGCCGAATTCCCGGCTGATCGTCACAATTTTCTTCATAAAATTTTCATTCCTTTCACAGAACCTTGTTCAGAAAATCAATCGTGCGGGGCTCCTTCGGATGATTGAAGATCTCGTCCGGTGTACCTTCCTCCACAATATATCCGTCGTCCATAAAGATCACGCGGCTGGCAACTTCTCTGGCGAATCCGATCTCATGGGTGACGACCAGCATGGTCATACCCTCCCTGGCCAGCTCCTTCATAACCTGCAGAACCTCCCCGACCATCTCCGGGTCGAGCGCGGAGGTCGGCTCGTCAAACAGCATGATATCCGGGTTCATGGCAAGCGCCCGCGCGATCGCCACACGCTGTTTCTGTCCGCCGGAAAGCTGCGGCGGATAAACCTTTGCTTTCTCCTCAAGTCCGACCCTCATCAGCAGATCCATGCCTTTTTTCTGTGCTTCTTCCTTGCTCATCTTCTTCAGATCCACGGGAGCAAGCGTGATATTGCGCAGCACATCCATATGAGGAAACAGATTGAAATGCTGAAACACCATGCCGATATTCTCGCGGAACTGATTGATATTCACTTTTTTGTCAGTGATATTTACCCCGTCCACAACTACCTCGCCGCCGGTGATATCCTCCAGGCGGTTCAGGCAGCGCAGAAACGTGGATTTCCCGGATCCGGAAGGTCCGATGATCACTACCACCTCGCCCTCGTAAATATCGTTGGAAATATCCTTCAGTACCTCCAGTTTCCCGAAGGATTTCTTCAGATGGGACACATGGATCTTCACTTTATCCTTATTCACGGCCACGGTTCAGCCTCCTCTCCAGTATCTTTGCCACTCTGGACAAGATTGTGATCACAACCAGATACATAACGGCGACGATTCCCCAGGTCTGAAACGACAGGTAGGTGATGGCCACCACATTCTTTGCTGTATTAACCAGTTCCGGGAACCCGATTACGGAAAGAATCGATGTATCCTTCAGAGTGATGATGAACTGGTTGATGATGCTGGGAATCATCGTGCGGATCGCCTGCGGCATCACGACCCGCTGCATGGCGCGCCAGTAAGGAAGGCCAAGGCTTCTGGCTGCCTCCATCTGGCCTTTGTCAACAGACTGAATACCGGCGCGGATGATTTCCGCCATGTAGGCGCCGCAGTTCAGCGCCAGACAGGCGCTGCCCGCCTGCAGCGCGGTCAGCGTAAACCCCTTGAAACCCAGGATATTATTCATGAGGGACGGGATGCCAAAATAAATAAAATAAGCAAGTACGATCATGGGAACGCCGCGAATGGCATCCACAAAAATGGCGGCAATGATATTGCAGAGCCGGTTTTTTAACACACTCATCAGGCCGAAGATCAGTCCGAGAATGCACGCAAAAAACAAACCGCACAGCGCCAGCAGCAGCGTCTGTCCCATCGCCCGGAACAAAAGCGGGCCGTACACGGTAATAATTTTAGCCATATAAAACTCCTTTCAAAAAAGGGCACTGAGCAAAGTCTCAGTGCCCCTCGGATGACCGCTTCCTCGCAGTCAATCTGGATTATTCTGTTACAGCCTCGGTCACGGCTTCCGTTTCTGCTTCCGCATCGCTGCCAAGATATTTCGCGATAATCTCATCATAGGTACCATTTTCCCTGATATTCGCAAGGCCCGCGTTAAACATGTCGAGAAGTTCCTGGCCGTCATCGCTGAAGATGGCAAAACCATACGGAGCTCCCTCATTCTCTGTGCCCTCCACGATCTTCAGGGCAAGGCCGCCGTCCTTGATGGAAGATGCCATAATCGGCGTATCCTCGAAGCAGGCCGCCGCCTGTCCGCCAAGCACCGCCTGATACATTGTCGGCGAGTCCTCATAATAAGTGATATCAAAACCATATTCATCTTTCAGGCTCTCCGCGTAAGACGCGCCCTGCGTACCGGTCTTTACGCCGACCATCAGTCCGTCCAGATCCTCGAAGCCTGCAATATCAGAATCTTCCTGCACCGTCATGCTCTGCGTCGCGTTATAATATCCGTCAGAGAACTTCCAGCCGCTTTCTTTTCTCTCGTCTGTGATGGAAGCGCCCGCAATCATTCCGTCCGCCTGGCCGGACTGGCAGGCCGCTATAGAAGAATCCCATCCAAGGCTCTTCATCTCATACGAAAATCCCTGATCCTCAGCGATCGCCGCTACGATATCGACATCGATTCCTACAAAGTCGCCGTCCTCATTGGTGTACTCAAACGGTTTGAATACGGTATCCGTGGCGATAACCCAGGTCTTCCCCTCCGTCTCCGCTTCTTCAGCCATAGCCGGAACAACGGCAGAAACCGCGACCGCGGCGACTGTACCAAGTGCAGCAAGTACTTTTGTGATCTTTTTCATAATTCTTACCTCCTAAATCTCATGCCCTGCAGGCAGGGCAACACCATGAATGAAAGCCAGTTATTTTTATAATAGAGTAATGTTTTTTTCTTGTCAAGTTTTTTTGCAAATGTGTGTATTTTAATTCATATATTGTTACTGTCATTTTAATAATATTTCACGCTGCATCCTAATATTTCCCTGTTTTTCAGATTCCTGTGAACCTTCTTCATCATTTTTCAGAATGTTTCTTCTAATCATCACCCACTGCTACCTGACATTCTTTTTCCCAGAAAGCCCTGCCGTATTTTATGAAACAGAAATCCTCTGTCAAAAAATCTTCAAATTTTTCAATGCCAACCGGCAGTTTCTTCATTTTGATTCCCACATCCCTTTCGTGACATACTCTCTCCGTCTAAGAAGCAGGTTTTCCTGCTCAGGCACTCCAAACGATCATGCCCGCGCTGCGGGCACCACCATGAATGAAAGCCTGCTTTTTCTGCAGGTCATCCTCTCCAGCCGAAAGCCTTCATCTCCGCTCTGAACGCGGAACGTCTGGGATATTTCTCTTTATAAGACGTCATATAGCGCTGTTTTCCGTTTGCTTCTCCTCTGGATTCCTTTACTTCTCCAAGAGCCGCGATAAAAGCCGCGCATTCGCCATAATAATTCCTGCGGTTGGCGCTCATGATTCCTTCCACACGGTTTTCCAGCGTTTTTTCCAGTTTTCTTATAATTTTCACAGCATCCGCTTCCTCCATCGGCGTTATGCTTTTCCATTTCAGAAAACACTCCTGGAAAAGAACATCTTCACTTTCCGGTTTCTCCATGCAGAGCCCTTTTATGTAATCTTCGGCTGTAAATGCAAGCGCCTGCCTTGCTTCCGCCAACATCTGCCTTATACCCGGCGTCAGTTCTTTTCCCTGATAAAGATACAGCATAAAAAGCGCGAATCCTTCTTTCATAAAAGTACCGGTCCAGCCAAGGGCTTCCTTTTTATTCATCCTCTTCATGCTGACCTGCGTAAACCGGCCATCCAAAAATTCCAGTGCATAGGCCATTCTTTTCGTTGGCACATTTTCTTTTAATTCCGGCGCCGCAGCCCCGGCAGCTCCCCAGTCAGTCGCGCCAGCGCTCACATTCTCACAGATATCCCTGAGAGCTTCCCTCATCTTTTCAGTCTCTTCGCTGCTCTCGCAGTTCAGCAGAGCCCGCAGATAATTCACCGCGTTCGTACCTGAGCGAAAGCTTTCCAGATAGCATTTGCCGGCAGCTTCTTTCTCCCCCAGCTGTTTTGCATATTCAGCTGTCTTGAGCGCAGTTTCACTGCGGATCACATACCTGCTGTCAATCAGCTCCAGCGCCGTCAGACCGATCTCAAGCATTTTCTGATCCCGCTCCCTGGCGGACATTTTCTTCTCCGCCGCCTTCCAGTCGCCATCCAGGACACGCAGAAATATGCCCGGATGAACAGACACACACTTTCCGGCGACAGCAGCCGCCTTTTCCAGATCGCCGGTCAGAGCAATTGCTTCCTCAAACAGCTTCTCCGCCATGCTCCCCGACTGTCTCCCCAGATAATCGATCCATAGTTCCAGAAACTCATCAAAATCCTGCAGTTCGCCTCCGTGCTGCATCAGATCCTCCATGCGCAGATTCTTAATCCGGGAATTCAGGATAATCTCATACAGTCTGTCGGAACGTTCTTCAACCGGAACTGCCTGCCAGACACAGTAGAGCGTATCGAGGAGCAGCCGCTTCAAGTCTGTTTTAAGCAGATTCTTTTCCTCCAGTTCCTTCACCGAAATTTCTTCCCCGCCAAAATCGCCATAATTCCGTATAGTAAGAGAAAAAAGCCGCTCTCCGGCCTTCACTCCCTCCCGGTAATACTCCTGATCCGTACATTTGTGAACAAACCTGCACAGATCCTCTACTACATCGAGAATATGATCCGGATCTCTGTAAAAAACTTCATCGACCGTATTGTTGTACCAGTCGTCATACTCCTCGTTATATTCCTCCTCAAGCCCCAGTTCTTCCTCTTCAATCCTCTCCAGAGCGGCGGTGATTTTCTCATACTCCTTTAAAATATCTTTTCTGGATGTCCGTCCGTCAGAAAGCTTCGGTTCTTTCTGCACAGTATTTTTCAGTTCCGCAAGAAATTCTTCCCGTCCGTTCTCTTTGAGCAGCCGGGCCCTGTCATGTATGAATGCGGCAAGCTGGGCCTTCTCACAGGAAGCGGTCAGCTCGTCGATCTGCTTTAAAAATTGTACCAGATTCATTTAATCCCGTATCCTTTCTAAATTTTATAGGGAACGACAAAACGATTTTCGTTTTGCTCGTTCCCTGCGCCGAATTTGCGCCGCTCAGGCGGCAGTTTTCCGCTTCAAATTTGTGCGCATCCCTCCGAAGGGTTTATAGTAAACTCCCATGCCCGCGCTGCAGGCAGCACAATGAGTGAAAACCGATGACTTCATGCTTTCAGCAGTCTGCGCTTCGATCGATGTCAAACGCATGTCATCGGCACGCGGGCACCGCATCATTCGCTTTACTCATCTAAAAATTCATTTTCTGATCTTTCCTCGTCCTCATAAACAAGCCAATCGCACCTTGCATCTCTTCCTGTTAAACGCAATACCGCAGGCAAGGATTTTCGTCCGTCCTTCCTGCAGCAGTTTCTCTTTGTAACGTCTGTCAGATATCTGCTCCAGCGCTTCCGCGCACTTTCGATCCAAAGCTGCCACGTCTGCGGCATACTTTACCTCAATGAGGATTCCCATATCCGGATCATCCGGTTCGATCATGATATCGCAGAAACCATCTCCCGATTCCGCATTTGACAGAACTGCCCAGTCCGCCCTGCTGCGCAGCAGACCCAGAAGCAGTCCATGATAAAAATTCTCTTTCTGTCCGTCCCTGGCTTTCGTATCGAGAATGCTGATCGTTTTCCC
>CANQAR010000198.1 GCA_947588845.1 uncultured Lachnospiraceae bacterium | reverse complement strand
TGCGCAGGCCCAGGCAGGGAAACCAGCTGCTGACGCAGCACCTGGGCCGCGCAGACGAGCAGGAGGAAAAACCGCCTCCTACTCGATCAGGCCCGGGAAGGGAAAATTGCTGCTGGCGCAGCACCCGGGCCGCGCGGCGAGCAGGAGGAAAAGCCGCCTCCTACTCGATCGCAGGCCCATATAAGAAAAATTGCTGCTGGCACGCACCTTCACAAAACGTGTATCACAGATCCAGTTTCAGATCGTTCTCCTTAATCCATCCGATCCTGCGCAACGGCAGCGCGATCAGCTGTGTCAGCACAGCCGGAAGCACAAAGCAGATCAGAATCAGTCCTGCCCAGTCCCAGGCGGTGATCGCCGCCTTCGCCCCGTTCGCCACATCGCTGACCCATCCGGTATAGACGCCGATCTGCCCCACAAGTCCGCAGGTCCCCATGCCTGAAGAAACCGCGGCTCCGTTCATCTGCATCCTGAAAACACAGGTTGCGATCGGCCCGGTGATTGCGGAGGCGACTGTCGGCGGAATCCAGATTTTGGGATTGCGGATAATGTTCGCCATCTGCAGCATCGAAGTTCCGATTCCCTGCGCGAAAAATCCGCCCCACTTGTTTTCCTTAAAGCTCATAACCGCGAAACCGATCATCTGCGCGCAGCAGCCCGCAACAGCGGCTCCTCCTGCCAGTCCGGTCAGCCCGAGGGCCGCGCAGATCGCCGCGCTGCTGATCGGAAGCGTCAGCGCGATACCGACGATCACAGAAACCAGGATTCCCATAAAGAACGGCTGAAGATCCGTCGCCCACATAATCGCGTTCCCGACGGAACTTGCGGCAGCGCCGATTGCCGGCGCAAACGCCATCGAGAACAGTACACCGACGGCAATCGTCACACTCGGCGTCACAATAATATCGATCTTCGTCTCTTTCGATACGACCTTTCCGCACTCGCAGGCGATGATCGCCACCACATAGACCGCAAGCGGTCCTCCCGCTCCGCCGAGCTTATTTGCCGCGCTTCCAACCGCGATCAGAGAAAACAGCACCAGCTGCGGCGCTCCAAGCGCGTAGCCGATCGCCACGGCCATTGCCGGACCGGTCACATCCTTGGCATACTGGCCAATTTCCACAAGAACAGCGATTCCGGCCTGCTCTCCCAGCGTGCTCAGGATTGTCCCGATCAGCAGGGAAGCAAACAATCCCTGCGCCATTGCGCCCAGCGCGTCAATGCCGTAACGGCTGGCTGACAATAT
The DNA here is from genome assembly GCA_947588845.1 of uncultured Lachnospiraceae bacterium. Classification (GTDB taxonomy): domain Bacteria; phylum Bacillota; class Clostridia; order Lachnospirales; family Lachnospiraceae; genus Choladousia. The sequence goes on along the minus strand of CANQAR010000198.1, from coordinate 4,888 downwards.
GATATTTTTCCGTTTCAGAAAGTCTTTTACCTGTCCACTCATCTGTCTTCATCTCCATATAATTTCTGTAATTCCATATTATGATGCTGGGGTCAAAAGATCATGCATTCCCAAAAACACCGAAAAGAAGCCATTTTTCATGGAAAAATGTACGGATTTGAGGTGTTTTAGGGTGTTGAACGTCCAGTGGTTCCCGCCTTCCGGCTCGGGCCGCGCTGGCCGCATGCCACCGGTACGCAACGCCGTTCGCTCAGAACCAACCGGAGCGGAGACCGAAGCATCATGTTGTTTCTGTTTTGACCAGCATTGTCTGCTCCAACAGACAGCTTTGGTCCCGAAATCCTTACACATCCTCGATCTGCCAGTCAATCGGCTCCAGCCCGTTCTGCACAAGAAACTTGTTCGTCCTTGAGAACGGCCGGCTCCCGAAAAACCCCCTGTACGCCGACAGTGGGCTTGGATGCGGCGCTTCAAGGATCAGATGCTTCGGATTATTGAGCATTGACTTTTTGCTTTGCGCCGGCTTGCCCCAGAGAATGAAAACAATCGGCCGGTCCTGCTCGTTGAGAATGCGGATCGCGGCGTTCGTAAATTCTTCCCAGCCGATTCCCCGGTGTGAGTTTGCCTGGTGCGCACGTACCGTCAGCACCGTATTCAGAAGCAAAACTCCCTGCTCCGCCCATTTTGTCAGATACCCATTGTTCGGAATCCTGCAGCCGCAGTCCTCATGCAGCTCCTTATATATATTTACGAGCGACGGCGGGATCTCCACATCCGGCTTCACGGAAAAACAAAGCCCGTGCGCCTGCCCCGGCTCATGATACGGATCCTGTCCAAGAATCACAACCTTCACCTGGGCCAGCGGCGTAAACGCAAACGCGTTAAAGATATCATCCGCCGACGGATAGATTACCCTCGAACGATATTCTTCATTCACTGTCTTATACAGTTTCGCGTAATATGGCTTCCCGAACTCCGGTTTGAGCGGAGCAAGCCAGTCATTTGAAATAGGCGGCATACATTTTCCCTCCATTTCCATTCTCTTTTGATTTTCCTGCATACAGATTTCTTTCTGTATTTCTGAATCTTCTGTTCCGCGAATGACCCGTTTTGACAGGAAAGTACTAATCAACTGTATTCCTCCTGTCAGCTCTGTTTTACAGCCGGTCACTGCTCGCTCCCCTTGCAGGTGAACGCATCAGCGTTTCCAGCCGGACAGACACGCCCCTCCCTCTCAGATATTCCTTGACCTGCCGGATCTCCAGCTCCTTGTAATGGAACAAAGAAGCCGCAAGCGCCGCATCGGCCTTTCCTTCCGTCAGAGCATCATAAAAATGTTCCATCGTTCCCGCGCCTCCGGAAGCAATTACCGGAATCGGGACATGCTCCGCGATCGTCCTGGTCAGTTCAAGGTCATACCCAGCTTTTGTTCCATCGCAGTCCATACTGGTCAGAAGAATTTCCCCCGCTCCCAGGGAAGCGGCTTTCACCGCCCATTCCACTGCGTCGATTCCCATATCGACGCGGCCTCCGTTTTTATAAATATTCCATCCGCTGCCGTCCTCCCGCCGCCGCGCGTCGATGGCGACAACTACACACTGACTTCCAAATTTTTCCGCGGCCTGCGAGATCAGGGAAGGGTTCATGATTGCGGCGGAATTGACGGATATTTTGTCCGCGCCTTCACGCAGCAGCATTCGAAAGTCATCGACTGTGCGGATGCCGCCTCCCACCGTAAATGGGATAAAAACAGTCTCCGCTACACGCCTGACCATATCCACAACCGTACGTCTCGCGTCCGAGGAAGCTGTGATATCGAGAAAAACCAGCTCGTCCGCCCCCGCCTTGTCATAGGCGGCAGCAATCTCGACAGGATCGCCCGCGTCACGCAGATTCACAAAATTAACGCCTTTTACAACACGTCCGGCGTGGACATCCAGGCAGGGAATGATTCTCTTTGTAAACATATCAGCATCCCCCTTTCGTAATTTCCACAAAATTCCTCAATATGGAAAGTCCGACCGCTCCGCTTTTTTCCGGATGAAACTGACATGCAAATACATTTCCCTGTTCCACCGACGCATGTATCTTTACGCCGTAGCTGGCCGACGCCTTTACAATTGCATCATCAGCCGCCTTCAGGTAGTAGGAATGTACGAAATACACGTATGCTCCTTCCGGAATTCCTTTAAAAAGACGCCCTGGATGATCATACTGCAGCGAATTCCATCCCATATGCGGAATCTTCAGTCCCTCTCCTTCCGGAATCCGAAGAATTTCTCCTTTGCATATGCCAAGACCTTCCACCCCGGGAGACTCATCACTTCTCTCAAACAAAAGCTGCAGACCAAGACATATTCCGAGAAATGGAATTTCCTTTGCGGCGGCCTCCCGGATCATCTCCGTCAAACCATATTGATTTAACTTTCCCATCGCGTCTCCGAAGGCTCCCACACCAGGCAGAACCACGCCGTCCGCTTTGAGAATCACTTCCTTGTCCCTGGTCACAGCCGTTTCTTCTCCAAGAAAGGCGAATGCCTTTTCCACACTCCGCAGATTCCCTGCGTCATAGTCAATAATTGCAATCATGTCATAAGCTCCTCATACCTGTTATTTCTGCCGGTACAGCATTGCTGCATTCTGTGTTCCCGCAAATGACTACATGCTACTTAATTTACCACAATCTTGGCTCTCATACAAGAAAAATCTGATTTTATCACATAAAAAGATTAACGCGGTGCAATTTCCGCTTTGTTCAGCACCCGCCGGAGGCTTTTTGTCATCCTGTGCACAAAAAACAGGCCGAAGCAGCTTTCTTTCTCTGCACGGCCTGTTTTTTGGCATATAGTGTTCCCTATTTATTATTCAGCAGTATCCTGTTCCATCATCCGTTCGTCATGAGACTATCGGCTACAATCTTGAATAACCGTAGCTGTTTACGATCGCGTCAATCTTCTGCTTCCTCGCGCACAGCGGGCACTGATTAAATTCATAGGTCTGATAATCGCGGAGATCCTCACTGCTGAAGATCGAGTTGATATCCATGCCGCCGACATTCTGAATCGCGCTGAAAATCGCAGAGATACCTTCGATAATGCCGCCATAATACTTCACGCAGGACATGGCTCTCTCAATCGTGCGGCCTGTCGTCGCGGAAGCGATAAGAAGCAGGCAGTGCTTTCCATAGATCATTGACTGCATATTGTCACGGAAGATCAGCTGTCCGCCCGGATCGATCTCCGGAGTGACAACGTACATTGTGCGGTGCTGATTCATGGACATAACACCGGACTCTGTAAGCGCGTCCGCCAGATAAGCGCCGATTACCTGGCACCCGTCCAGACAGATGATTGTATCCACATATGTGCTCAGCGAATAGTTCCTTGCAAGTGTCTGCGCAGCGGCCTCGGCCTCACTCTTCCTGGATTTCATAATAGTCAGGTCAACATAGTAATTGATATGAGAGTGATTCGTCGCAAAATGTCCGGGAATGACACGCAAAGTAACATTTTTGTTGGCATGTGACTGAATCTTTTTCATCCTGTTTTCCATAAGAATACCTCCAACATATTTTAACGGAATATTAGCGATAACAAATGTTATCCATGACTTATGTCTATCATACACAACAACCTGTTTTTTTTCAAGCCTTTTTTAGTCTTTTCGCACAGCTTTTTTCTTATTCCAGTCATTTGTATGAGAAAATATACATAAGTTTTCTGCTTTCCCGGGATTCTGTCTGGAAAGAATACTTTTTCTGACACAATTTTAACGCCGAAATCCGCCATATGAACGACCGCTTTTCAGAAAATACTCAAACGGACAGGCAAAAATCGATCGGAGAACTTTCGACTGAAATACCGCGCTCTCCCAGCTCGGAGGCTGTCTGAGAGAGACGGCTGTGAACCCGGATCAGTTCTGATTTCTGATTGAAGTAGGTTATTTTCTCAAACGGCCAGCGGATCACCTGCGGATATTCGAAGCCGACTCCCAGTTCCAGAACACACAGTTTCCAGTTCAGTGTGCAGGAAAGCCAGCGATTATAGTTCTGCCACTGATCAAGATAGCCCGATTCAAGATAGCCTTCTTCCGATTTTGTATGGAACCGCAAAGGTTTTCCGCAAATCGGACATACCGCAATCTTTTCCAGAATCTGCGCGATACTCTCCTGATCCTTCTGTCTCTCTCCGGACAGTTTCCTGATCTCATCCAGAACTTTTTTCCGCACCGGCGCCGCTTCCACGATATGTTCTTTGCACTGCATTTTCTCCATGCTTCCGCAGGGTGCAACGACAAGATCTCTCTCAAATCCTCCCCGGTAAATCAGATCATCCGTATTTAAGGTTACCGCAAAATACGGCTTTGCTCCCACCAGTTTCCGCAGTCTTTTATAGGCGCAGATCACCGCGTCATCATCTGAAAGAGCACTGTAATACTCACTTTCCGCATAAGGCAGCGCCGCATCAGCAAGCTCCATTTTCGGCAGTCCGGGACGAAATTCGCTTCCGATCCCAAGTAATATCATTTCTGCACCGCGGATTTTATCCGCAAGCTCAGAATACTGCATTTTGTTTTTCATAGCTGTCGTCACTCCATTCTTTTTCTCCGCTGTAAATGCTGCCTATCCTGTGCAGGCCTTAATTCTTCATATCACAGAAAATCCGGCAGAGTTTTCATATTTCCTGTGACGCAAAAAAACTGCCAGCTGTTTTAACACAGCGACAGTTCTCATTCACACATACCTTCAAAACCACATACAGATTACTACATCCTCCGGATTTTTGCAAGCCCTTTTTTCTCTTTCAGGGCCCTTTCCCTTCCCTTTTCCCAAACCCGTCCGTTCGGGACAAGCCTGCGACCTATTAGTAGCAGTCAGCTCCGTGCATTG
>CANQAR010000197.1 GCA_947588845.1 uncultured Lachnospiraceae bacterium | reverse complement strand
ATGCCTTTAGAGGATATGCCGCAGAACATCCGAAAAATTAAGGAACGTATCCGGCGTTTGACAGATGATATGGAACAGCAATATATAAGAGCTGCTAAAGAATAAATAACTATACTTTTCAGCGGCCATTTCTTCCCGCCTTACGTTTCTCAAAGGGTGTCCGCGTATGCTGGATAAGGCCGCCGCCATGGCTAAGATTGAAATATTCCTGCAAATATGCGGGCTTTGTTTCTAAAACTTAGAAAAGGAAAATTTGCCATAGCCGGGATGACAATGTTTCGCATTATTTTATCCTATCCCTCTGAAAGCATTAACGGAAAGAATTGCCACGCCTAAAACCGTCAGCACTACGCCGACAGCCCTGTTGAGCGTTTTGGCGCTGGCCCTGTTTGCGAACAATGCGGCGATCCTTGCCCACAGCAGGGTAAATGCTACACAAAGGATGAGACACCATAAATCGGGTACACCGCCGATGGCAAAATGACTGACGGCGCCGGTCAGCGCGGTAAAGGTCATAATAAAGACACTGGTACCCACAGCGGTCTTTAATTCATATCCCAAAATGCTGGTCAGCAGGAGCAGCATCATCATTCCGCCGCCCGCGCCCACGAAGCCGCAGATGAAGCCGACGACTGTACCGCAGACAATCGACTGAATCACCCGTTTTTTGGCGCTTGCGCCTGCCATTGACTCCTTTGTAGTCATGACAGGTTTTACAATAAATTTGATACCCAGAAGCATCGTCATAAAGACGGAGAAGCTGCCCATAGTAGTGTTGGGAACGAGACTTGCGGCCCAGCTTCCAACCAAAGTAAACAACAAAACCGTCGCCATCATAACAAGCCCATTGCGAATGTCGAGATTTTTGTTTTTTCCATAGGTATAGGCGCTGACCGCGCTTGCCAGCACATCACTTGCCAGAGCGATGCCTACCGATTCATACGCCGGCATGCCCAAAAATGTAATCAGCATGGGGCTGATGACTGCAGCGGCGCTCATTCCGGCAAAACCGGTTCCCAGACCCGCTCCGATACCGGCTATAAAACAAACGAAAACTTTTATCCACAGACTCATTTTGTGCTTTCCTCCCTGTTTTTTCCAACCTCGTTATGTTGAACTGAAACTGCCGCTGCTTCCCTTCTCATGCTTCTGCGTTTGGCTGCGATTTTGGCAGCGTAACCGTAAACATGGTAAGATTGTTTTCACTTTGAACTGAAACCGTTCCGTCGTGCAATTCTGCCACTTTCTTGACGACTGCAAGTCCGATCCCATTTCCCTCACCGGAGTGCGAACTGTCAGCCTGATAAAATTTTTGAAAGATCCTTGATATACTTGCCGCCGGAATTTCCTCGCCCGAATTGATAATACGCACAGACAAGGAGTCCGATTGATCCTTGATATTGACTTCAATGACTCCGCCATTAGGAGAAAACTTGATTGCATTATCCAGCAGATTGATCCATACCTGCTTCAAAAGTTCCTCGTTGGCAGAAATTCTGTATTCACCGAAATCCACATTGAAATCCAGCTGCTTTTTTTCCCATTTGTCAGCAAGCAGCAGGATGGATGACCGAATCTGTTCTGAAAGGTTAAACTTTACAACATCCGTTAAAATCGTTTGATTTTCTACCCGCGTCAGATTCAGTACATTTGTCGCCATATCAGAAAGCCGCAGAGATTCTTCTTCAATAACTGCCAGGTATTCCTCTTTTTGTTCTTCTGTCAGGTTGCCGCGGCGAAGCAGCTTCGCGAAACCGGCAATAGATACAATAGGAGTTTTGAATTCATGCGAAAAATTATTGACAAAATCTCCGCGAAGCATTTCTGTGTTTTTGAGTTCGGAGGCCATTCGATTGAAGCTGTGCGAGAGCTGCGAAAAAGTAGGATGTTTGGAGATGGGCCATCCAAAATCCAGTCGGGCATTGAAATCACCGGATGCCAGCCGGTCAATTTGATAAATCACATTCTGCAGGGGGCGGGCGGATATTTTGCTGGATAAATAAGCAACAATGATGCCGACAATATTACTGATAACGATCATATAGAGGATGATCATACCGATGTTTGGCCGAATATCGGTGTCAAGCGTGATAACTTGAAAATGTACCAGCATATAAATAATAAAAGCGGTTATTGAAGTAATAATAAATTGAATGAAAAAAATAAGTGTCGATATCAAAAACGTGAGCGCAAAATAATGTTTTCGAATTTGTCTGTTCATACTTTTTTCACCGCCTTATATCCAAGCCCGCGCACGGATTCGATATCAAATTCTTCCCAGCCCTCGAACCGTTTGCGCAGCCGTCCGATGTGAACCGTCACAGTCTCCCAGCCGGTATCGCTCTCAGCGCCCCAGATTTCATCCATCAGTTGAATCCGTGTAAAAATCTTCCCGGGATATGACAGCAGTTTATAAAGCAGCAAAAATTCCTTTTGCGGGAGTTCCTGTACCTCGCCGTTTTTGGTCACGGTAAAGGAATCGTAATCCAAAATTACATTCCCAATCGTCATTTTACGTTCATTGGCAATCTGAGCGCGGCGTAAAAGCGCTTTGATCCGCCAGAGCATTTCTTCCTCATCAATCGGCTTTGTCATGTAGTCGTCGATCCCTAATGAAAAACCTTTATGTTTATCTTCAGGAAGCTGTTTTGCCGAAACCATAAGAATGGGAAGATTATTCCTGCTTTCACGGAGGATCTTTGTAAATTCATATCCGTCCATTTTCGGCATCATGATATCAAGAATCACAAGATCAATATACTCTTTATCCATTATATCGAGAGCTTCTTCACCGTTTGCAGCAGTAAATACGGAATAATGCTCCGTTTCAAGCACAGCTTTGAGCAGGCGCCGTGTGTTTTTATCATCATCTACAACAAGAATTTGGAACACTGTTTTTACCTCCCTGTTAAGTCAAGTCTTTTTCCTGGGTAAAGATAACATTCCATTCTAAACTGAAACTAAACGGATACATTGCCTTTCTCTATACGAAAGGATTTTGACTGCCTTGTATAACTGTTCCGGCTTATTCTACTTCACTTTCGCATAGGTGTCTATAGTTATTTTACTGTTTTCATGCTGTTTTCATGGACATGGCTCCCCTACTGCTGCTGTTCACTCCATGACCAGCAACAACGCTCCGCGATACAGAAAAGCCTCCATTGGGGGCTTTTCTGCATACTCAATTTTATTTCCTTCATTTTTTCCAAAAATATAATGTAACGATATCCAAACCTGTCTCAGCGATCATTGTTACTCCGATAAAGATCCAAAGGGATGCTGCCGCGGTAAAGGGATTTACCAGGATCAACACAGCGCAGGCAGCGGTAACCGCTGCGGAAATACAACCGATGTACCAATACTGCTGTTTGATTCTCAGCATATCCAGGCCGTTTTCTTTCGATGCTGTTTCAGCGTCTGTGCGGAAGTATTTGATGACGCTGATAATGCCTGCGGCGGTGAGGAACAGACCGAACGCGATGATAATTCCCGAAGTAAATCCGACTGGATTGATGAGAAGCAAGATGCCAATCAGAATTTCAAAAACGCAGGTCATAAGATTTCCTGTGTGCAGATCCAATTTTTTCATGATGATTTCCTTCATGATGATTTTCCTCCTTCGTTTAACGGTTTCAACTCCCTTTTGCGCATTTTGTGCATCCGTCACAGCCATTCCAGAGTGTGTCGGCCATTGGCCTCCAGTTTTCAGCGTAGGGCGTTGTTTTGTCGCAGAGGTGATCAACGCTCTCCGGACTTTGGTAATCGGTGCTGAGCGCTCCCGTATTCTTGACCATCTTCCGGAGAAGTTCCGGGTTCTCCAGCATGGGGCAGGGCCGCAGCATGTTGCCATTGAACGGCTGTCCGTCATGGTACGCCATGAACAGAGGGCTTTTCAGGGCATTCAGCAGGGATGTTTCATAAATATTGGCGTTGGAATAGTGAATGAACACGCAGGGTTCCACGTCGCCTTTCGCATTGATATGAAGGTAATTCCGGCCGCCGGCAACACAGCCGCCCACATATTCGGCGTCGTTCTGGAAGTCGATGCTGAAAATAGGTTTGGTTCCACGGTACTCTCGAATGCGCCGGTACATCTTCTCCCGCTGCTCTGGTGAAGGCAGCAGTTCCAGCGCCGCATCATTGCCTACCGGCATATAATGGAAAAACCACACAAACAGGGCTCCGCTGTCAACCATCAGGTCAAAGTATTCCTCACTGCTCACATCGTCTACATTTTTGCTGGTATAACAGGTAGAGATACCAAAAGGCAGCTTATGCTGCTTCAGCAGGGACATGGCGTTTTGCACTTTTTGATAGATACCCTGCCCGCGGCGGCCGTCGTTGGCATCTTCAAAACCCTCCAGGGAGATCGCCGGAATAAAATTCCTGACGCGGAGCATTTCCTGACAGAATTCCTCGTCGATCAAAGTGCCATTAGTAAAAGAGAGGAACTCACAGTCAGAGTGCATTTCGCAGATTTTGATGAGATCCTTTTTCCTCACCAGAGGTTCGCCGCCGGTGTAAATATACATATAGATACCGAGCTGTTTGCCCTGCCGGATAATGGAATCAATGGTTTCAAGGCTCAGATTCAGACGGCTGCCGTATTCCGCCGCCCAGCATCCGGTGCAGTGAAGGTTGCAGGCGGAGGTAGGATCGAGCAGGATTGCCCACGGTACGTTACAGCCTTCCTTTTCTTTTATCTCATCTTGTACAGTACTCCATTTCAGAGCGGAATTGAACAGAAAGTTCTGAAAGAAAGCCCGACGAACACCCGGATCAAGATCATATATTTTCAGAATAAGCTGATACCAGTTGTTTTTCTCCTCGATGACATTGCGGATCATGTTCCGTGCGCTGCTGTACGAATCAGCAGGAAGGGACCTGTCTACCAGAGCCATCAGCTTTGGAATGTTTTCTTCCGAGTTGCTTTCAATATATCCCAGCGCCCGATTGACTGCAAAATTCTGTAGTGTGGTTTTCAAAGAGGTATTCATGTTTTTGTTTTCCTTTCCATTTGTAAAATTTTAGCTTCAGTACAATCTCCATTCTGCGGGCTCTTTAAATCCGCTGATGGATTTCATTATTACACTGCCTCCTTCCTGTGTTTTATGCAAAGTATAATGTGAGAAACCACGAAAGTCATGGGACAGAACGAAACGCGCGTCCAAATTTAGGACATGGTGCAGACTTTGTTACTTTTTTGGACGCAGCGGGTTGTTTGTCCCTTGTGAGAAGGTTTCAGTAAGAGTATGATTCCATATAGTAACCTGCGTACGTCTTGAACCTTGGAAGGAGCGGCAGAAATGGAAAGCAGCATATCTAAAATTTTAGTGGGATCTGTGGTGAAAAAGACCTTAAAGGATATGAAGGAGGATCCGAACCGCGGAATCCGGAATCTTGTAGATATGGCGCTGCAGTTTTCGGACGGAAGATTTCAGGGGGATTTTTTCACTACGGTTCAGACCATGCTTCAAAATGAAAACAGCGCTTACTATCAGCTGGTACGGGAAGTTGTAACCCACGCAGATACCAACCGGATATATACCTTTGGAATGAATCTCGGATATAACGGATGTACCATCGGCGCACAGCGTATTCGTGAAAATGAGAAAAATCTGAATTGCAGCATTCCGTGGACAGTGCTGATTCAGATCCGTAAGGATGATTTTGAGAAAAAAGAACCAAAGTATCAGGCAGCGGTCGGCTCCGGCGAGAAACTCGGAATATACTCCTGGATGCTTTTTTGCGAAAGTCAGCCGGAATGTGTTTTTCCTCTTGTGAAAGCACATCCGGACAGTGCGTTTTTCCTTTTCTGTGAACCGGAAGGTCTGACTTCTGAATTTCTGGATGAAGCCATCGAATCCAATAACCTTATGCTGGCCATCCGATTCGATGAAGAAACTGGGGAATTATGCTCCAAGCTCCGCGATTTGGGTCTGTTGTATTCTGTCTGGGCTCCATACGGTCAAAAAGACCTGGAATCCATAGCGAATGGCGATCTGTTTTACAGCGTACAGCAATTATCTCCCATTTTTACTGCTCTTCTGCCGGAACGGAACTGCCCGGATGTCATACAGCAGCTTGTCTGTCAGACTGTGCAGCAGGCTCGCAAAGAGCAAAGCTATCACACCATGCTTTGGGAGCTGTCCGGGGACAACCGCCTGGTGGACACCATTATTTCGGGCGATGCCTGCTCCGTCTATTTTGACGCGGACGGAAATATAAACGATCGGAACGGGCAGATCAGGTGTATGCA
>CANQAR010000196.1 GCA_947588845.1 uncultured Lachnospiraceae bacterium | reverse complement strand
CGGGATGTATTACGGTCGGACTATCCTTACACAGAACAGGAATGGTTTAAACAGGCGCTGGAGAGAGAAGGGGTGGTGAAATACGCGCCGCCTCATGGCCGAGATCACCTGTACCGGGACAATATCGGGGAGACATTCAGCCTGATCTATCCGGTCCATCATTCCCGCAGACTGATTGGATATGAAATTATTGAGTGCAACCTGTATGGAATCGCGGATTTTCTGGAGGAGTCCGGGAAAGAATCAGATTATATACTGCTGGATGAACAGAATCAGGTCCTGCACGGAGATACCCGGATTATGGATTCTTCAGAGTTTATGCAGGATATTGAAGATACGGAGGAGGGACACTATGGAATCTGTGAAGAAAACGGAAGGCTCTCCATTGTTTACCGGCTGAAGGCGAATGAGTGGGTGGTTATTCTGGAAAGTGACGGGAGCGTTCTGTGGAGTCCCGTCAAAACGCTGCTTTTTGTTGTGGCCGGCCTTGTTGTTCTGGCAGCCTGCTTTCTGGCCGCAATCAATCTGCATCATATCCGCGTGATGCGCAGACCATTTTACGCACTGATTGACCGCATCAATTCCTATGATGGAACGGGCGCGGAATCTCTGGAGGAATACAGAGATGCGCCGCTGGAGCTGGCGGTGATCGGGGAGCGCTTTGAGGAGATGGCAGGAAAGATAAATACTCTGATTAATGAAGTCTATGTCGCGCAGCTGCAGCAGAAGGAAGCGGAACTGGAAGCTCTGATCAATCAGATCAATCCGCATTTTCTGTACAATGTATTTCAGCTGATCCAGACAAAGGCGGTGCTCTCGGACAATCAGGAGATTGAGGATATGATACAGGCGCTCAGCAGAATGATGCGCTACACGATGGACCGCAAGAAAGATAAGGTGCGGATCAGCGATGAACTTGACTATATCAGAGATTATCTGATGTTTTATAAGGAAAGATTTCCGCGGCTTTTTGTCTGCGAGATCAGCGGAGAGGCCAGGGTTTCCCGGTATCGGGTGCTCAAATTTATTCTGCAGCCTGTGGTGGAGAACTGTTTTAAGCATGCGTTTAAAGACCGGAAAACCGGCGGAATTATCCGGATTACTGCAGACGAAACCGGGGACGATCTGATATTTGAAGTGTGGGACAATGGATGCGGGATGCCGCCGGAACGGCTGGACCAGATTCGGCAGAAGCTGGAAGGCGCCCTGGATGAAAGTGGGATTGGAATCGTGAATACGAACGCCAGAATCCGTCTTGTCTACGGAGAACAGTATGGGATTCGGGTGCAGAGCCAGGAAGGCGAGTATACAAAAGTGATTCTGAAAATAAAAAAAGAGGATTAGACGTTCATGTATAAAGTATTGCTGGTGGATGATGAGATCACAAATTATCAGATGTTTGAAAAGCTGGTAAACTGGGAGGAAAAAAGATTTTACATTGCGGGAACGGCTGCGGACGGTCTGGAGGCGCTGCAGAAGTACGATGAAATAAAACCGGATCTTATTTTTATGGATATACGACTCCCTCTGATGGACGGTCTGGAATGTATCCGTCATATCAGGGAGGAAAACAAAAAGGTCCGGATTGTGATCGTGAGCGCGTACGGAGATTTTTCCTACGCGCAGAAAGCGATCCAGTACAATGTCCAGGACTTTCTGCTGAAGCCGGTGTCGAGGCTGATCTTGAATCAGCTGGTGGACAAGATGAAGGACGGCCTGGATGCCGAAAGTCTGCTGCCGGATCGTTCAGGCAGGAAGGAACTCTGTGAGGCCTGTCTGGAGCACATTGTACACGGGGAAGAGGATGTGGAAAGAGAGGAGGAGTACCTGAGCGGGATGAACCTCTGCGGTGTTTTCGTCGCGGATCAGGAGGGCCGTCCTGTCTCCGGCAGTCAGCGCAGAAATCTCCTGGAGCAGCTGCTGCGAAAGAGTGTGTTGGCGGAGTACGAGCCCTGTGAGTGCAGTCCGGATTCCGGGTATTCCGTGATTGTGTGGAGAAAGGGAAAGCCGGAGGAAGCGTTTGTCGGACAGATGCAGGAGGCAGTCGAAGAAGCCGGGTACATCAGTCAGGTTTATCTGTGTGGAGACGGTTTTCCCACGGTCAGGGCGTGGAGCCGAAAGCTTTCAGATATTGAAAATTATGGATTTTACAGCCGAAAGAGCGGGAAATACAAGCTGGAAGAGGATCCGTTTTCCAATGAGGACATACCGTCTGATCATCTGGAACAGCTGGCGGCGCAGGCGGTCGTGGATGGTTCCTGCGGTCAGCTGCTGGCGTCGTTCGACCGGATTTTCCGGCAGGCGTCGGAAAGGAAGATCAATCCGCGGATAGTAAAGGACACTCTTCTCGACGGTCTTGTCCGGATCAAGTTTGCCCTGAAAAAATTTGACCAGCAGGATTCGTTCTATCTGATGAGGAATATCCGCATGGAGCAGATTCATGACATGCAGTATGCGGATCAGCTGAAGCTGTTTATTGAGGAAAAAGTGAGGCGGACATTTGACGAGATCAGCGGAAACTGCAGTACGCCGGGGAAAAATCTTGTGTTTCGCGCGAACGCGTTCACGGAAATGTCCTATCAGGATGCCGGCTTTTCCGTGCAGAAGGTGGCCGATTACATTGGGATCAGCAAGAATTATTTCACAAGTCAGTATAAGGAGCTGACGGGAATCGGCTTCTGGGAATATGTGACGAAGCTCCGGATGGAGAAAGCGAAAGAACTTCTCGTCACAACAGATGAGATGATCGGTACGATCGCCGGTATGGTGGGATATGAGAGCGAGTTTCACTTTTCCAGAAAATATAAGGAATATACCGGACAGTCTCCAAAGAATTACCGCAAAAGTGTAAAAAACAGCAAACCGCAGGAATAAAAAGCAAAACCTCTGTCTCGTACAGGGGTTTTATTTATAAAAAGGCAGGAGTTATTTTCATTCATTTATTCCTGTCAATATCTTACAATTAGGACATCAGACAGGGGATGAATCTCCTGAACAAAGACCATATTATGAATGAAAGGGGTAAATAAGGTATGAAAAAGAAAGTGCTTGCGGTTACACTGATGGGAACGCTTCTGCTGTCATCCTTTGTGGTAAGAGCGGAGGAGGAAAAGGAGACGATCAGTCTGCTGTCCTGGTATTCAGAGGAGCAGCTCGGAGAGTTCATCGATGCTTTTGAGGAGGAATATCCGAACATCGCGGTTGACCTGCAGTACGTACCGCCGGTTCAGCAGTATGTGGATAAATTCAGCGTGCTGGTAGCTTCCGGTCAGATGACGGACATGTTCTACACCGCGGCGGAGAACAAGCAGGAAATTATCGAGAGAAAGCTGGCGGAGGACCTCAGCGATATGGAAATCTTCAGTCGGATCAACGCGGATACGGCGGGAACGTACGGCAGTGAAGGTGAGATTTACGCTTACTCTCCGGATGCGTGGATTGGCGGAGTATTCTACAATACCGCACTGTTTGAGGAGGCGGGCATCGAGGCGGCCCCGACTACCTGGGATGAGTTTATCGACGCCTGCACAAAGCTGCAGGATATCGGAGTGATCCCGTATCTTGACGACGCGGACAACGTACATAATCAATCTGTCACAGGATCTGTACCAGTGCATGGTGATCAGTCAGGAGCCGGACGCGGACGATAAGATCAACAATGGCGAGAGCACTTACGCGGAGAAATATACGGAGCCGTTTAAGCTCTGGTACGACGACATGGTCGCAACCGGTCTGTACAGCCAGATGGCGCTCGGTCTGAATTCCGATCAGGTCATCGATATGTTTGCGAACGAGGAAGTGGCGATGATCCATGGCGGCCCGTGGACGGTCAGCACGATTGAGCAGAAGAATCCGGATCTGGCATACGATCTCTTTGCGATTGCCGACAAGGACGGAAACTGCGTATATCCGGGAGCGCTCAATGTAGGTATGTCGATCAGCACTTCCACAGAACATGAGGAAGCATGCAGAACATTCCTTGAGTTTATGCAGCGCGACGAGAACATCCTGAAATGGCAGAAGGTCAGTAACAACGCGATCATTGTGGAAGGCGTCGATTACGAGATGGGCACCGTGTTTGAGAAGGTAAAAGAGGACGCGATCAGCGGCAACTTCTATCTCCCACAGATTGCGTGGAAAAACTCTTCAGGAATCTACAAGGAAGTCCTGACCGGTATCCAGGATGCCATCACGGGCGCCGATACAATCGAGAACATTCCGGTCCGCATGGATGAGAAGCAGGCGGAGCTGAGCCAGTAAACGTCTCTGCTCATATTGCGGTAGCATTGTAAATGAAAGCCCTCCGGACAGCCTGGTGCTGGAGCGCGGGGCTTTCACAGTGAACCACGGAAAGCCTGATAACTCCTCCTGCATGGAAACCGGGCTTTTCCGGACAGCATTAAGAACGGAGAAAAACGTATGAAAGTAAAGATCAAGAAAGAACTGCCTTATCTGGGCTTTATTCTTCCGGCATTTATCGTATATACCGTCCTCACCGTGATTCCGCTGGTCCAGACACTGGGACTGTCTTTCACAGACTGGGATGGATACGCGATCAGAAATCTGCATTTTATCGGACTGGAAAATTATAAATCGGTGTTTGCGGACAGAGGCATGAAGAGCGCGCTGATCAACACCTGCGTCTACAGCCTGATTTTTCCGGCGCTGACGACGCTCTTTGCGATTCCGCTTGCGCTTGCTCTGAACTCACGCATGAAGACAAAGAACCTGCAGCGCGCCGTATTCTTTTTCCCGTCCGTGCCGAGCGCCATCATCCTGGGTTATCTGTGGGCTTACATCCTGGCTCCGACGAGAAACGGCCTTCTGAACAAAGCGCTGATGCTTTTCGGATTGAAACCGATCATGTGGCTGGCAGTACCGAAGTGGGCATTCTTCTCAGTGCTTCTGGTAAACCTTTGGGGGCAGATCGGCTGGCACGCCTGCATTTATCTGGCACAGCTCCAGAGCATACCGGCAGAGTATTACGAGGCGGCGATCGTGGACGGAGCCACACCGTGGCAGAAATTCCGGTACGTCACCTTCCCGATGCTGGCGTCCGCGATGACAACGAGTGTAATGCTTTTGCTGCTGAACTCCATGAAACTGTATGATCTGCCGTTCGCTCTGACAAGCGGCGGACCTGGAACGGCGACAACCATGGTATCACAGATGATTATCAAGGCAGGCTTCGTTGAGAAATCCTACGGGAAAGCGACAGCCATGTCGGCAGTGTTCTTTATATTTATCGCAGTGGTCAGCGTCGTTCAGCTGAAACTGATGAAGAAGAGGGAGGTGGACTAGAATGGGAATCCATAAACGAAACTGGAAAAGTTATCTGGGTGAGGTATTGATGCTGGGCCTGTGCGTGATTTTCTTCATCCCGTTCTATTACCTTCTGGTAAATACCTTCAAACCGGCCAGAGACGCGACGGCATCCCCGCTGTCGCTGCCGATCAAGAACTTCACGCTGGATCTGTACAAAGAAGCGCTCGATGTGATTAACTTCTGGAGCAGTTTCCGCAACTCGGTTGTCATTACTGTAGTATCAGTTATCATTATCATCGTGATCGGCTCCATGGCGGCCTACGCGATCACCCGGCGGAAGAACAAGCTGACATCGATCCTGTTCTTCTACTTCCTGGTCGGTTTCATGGTGCCGGCGCAGACTACCTTGATTCCATTGTTTAACCTGATGTCCTTCTTCCACCTGCAGAACTCCGTGCCGGGCATGATCGTTCTGTACTCAAGCTGGTGCAACTTCGCGATGTTCATGTACCAGGGATTTTTGGGAGGAATTCCGAAAGAACTGGAGGAAGCGGCCCTGATCGACGGCGCCGGACTCTGGAAGATGTACTGGAACATCGTGTTCCCGCTTTTGAAACCGGTGACCACCACGATCGTGATCTTCGATGTCATGTGGATCTGGAATGACTTCATGATGCCGTACCTGTTCATCAGTTCATCTGAGAACTTCACGCTGATCATGGAAGTGTACAAGGGTGTTGGACAGTTCGCGAACAACTGGACCGTTATGCTGTGCACGATGGTGATCGTGCTGATCCCGGTTGTGATCTTCTACCTGATCATGCAGAAGAACATCATAGCAGGAATCACGAGCGGAGCCGTGAAGGGCTGATAAAGGAAAATAGAATTTTAATACAGGCGGGCCGGAACCAATACAGCGGATTCCGGTCCGTCTTTTGCACAGGCCCGTGATAAGAATATAAGGATTCATTTTTTCAGATTTTCTTTTGGTATTTTTCTATCTTACAGGTATGTTTTTTCGTGCGTTCCTCGTAGTTTATGC
>CANQAR010000195.1 GCA_947588845.1 uncultured Lachnospiraceae bacterium | reverse complement strand
TTTCCGACCTGCCAGAACGCGTGCAGCAGAATCAGCACGAAAATAACCGAAAATATCATCAAAGTCTGGATGATGGCTCCTGTCCCAATCTGAAACCGCATATCCGCCGTGTCGTTCATCACATACGCGATCCAGATCTGCGCCAGCTTCGAGAACAGGATTCCGCAGGAAAGTCCTCCTCCAAACGATACAGCCGCCATGATCAGGCATTCCCACAGAAGAATCCGGGCGATATTTTTCTTGTCCATCCCGAGTATGTTGTACAGACCGAATTCCTTTTTCCGGTTCCGGATCAGAAACGAGTTTGTGTAAAACAGAAAGATGACCGCAAACAAGGTAAACACCCAGCTTCCCATCATCAGCATACTCTGCAGGATATCGCCGCCCTTCATCATCGTCACCTGCGGACTGTCCTTCAGATAATTAAAGATATAATACATCATGACCATGATGACGCAGGTCAGAAGGTACGGACCATAGGTCCGCTGGTTCCTTCTGATCCCGGTCAGCGCCATCTTCGGGTAAAACAGAACGCGCCGTTTCATGAGCGGTCACCTCCTGTCGCGAGCATCGTGAGCGTATCCGATATCTTCTGATAGAGCTGCTCGTTCGTGCAGTTTCCCCGGTAAAGCTGATGATACACCTCTCCGTCCTTGATAAAAAGCACGCGTCCCGCGTGGCTCGCCGCCTTGACCGAGTGCGTCACCATCAGGATCGTCTGCCCTTCCTCATTGATCGAGGCAAACAGCCGCAGCAGATCGTCGGTCGAGCGCGAATCGAGCGCCCCGGTCGGCTCGTCGGCAAGCACAATCTTCGGATTGTTGATCAGCGCTCTCGCCACAGCCGCGCGCTGCTTCTGTCCTCCGGAAACCTCATACGGATATTTTTTCAGAATTGACTCAATCCCAAGCTTTTTCGCAAGCGGAGCAAGACGCTCCTGCATCTCCCTGTACGGTTTTCCCGCAAGCACGAGCGGAAGGAAGATATTATCCTCCAGCGAGAATGTATCCAGCAGATTAAATTCCTGGAACACAAAGCCGAGATTGTCGCGCCGAAACGCCGCGCGCTCCGACTCCTTCACCGTCGAAAACTCCCGCTCATCGAGCATGACCAGGCCGCCGCTTGGCCGGTCGAGCGCGGCCAGGATGTTGAGCAGCGTCGTCTTTCCGGCTCCGCTCTCTCCCATGATCGCCACGTACTCTCCCTTTTCCACCTCAAACGACACATTCGAGAGCGCCTGCACCTGATTGCCGCCGAACCGCGTTGTATAAACCTTTTTCAAATGTTTGACTGATAAAATCGCCATCTTTTCATCCTCCCTGAAAATTCTGCAGTTCACGCAGCAATACCAGTCAGAAATCGGTTTCCAGAAGAATATTACGTCCGCTTTTTCTTCTTACAGCGTCCGCAAAACGGAACTTTCTGACCTGCCGGAACATCTGCTGCGTAGAACTATCCGTATTTTATCAGTCCTCCTCTCATCCTGCCATTCATCTTCCTTACACGAACCTTACATTCTTGTAAGTTATTCCACCACGATCCCCGCGTTCTGCAGTCCGATGCGCACCTGCGTCCCGACGCCGGGCTCGGACGTGATCGAGATCGGATGTCCGAGATTTTCGCAGATCCGGCGGCAGAGATACAGTCCAAGGCCGCTTGCCCGGTTCTGTACTCTTCCATTTGCGCCTGTGTAGCCGCGCTCGAACACACGCGGCAGATCCTCCGGCGCGATGCCGATTCCTTCATCCGCAATGCAGAGCGTCTTCGGGGCCTCCAGCGTGATTGAGATCGTTCCCTTTTTCGTATATTTGAGCGCATTCGTCAAAACCTGGTCAATCACAAACTTCAGCCATTTCTCATCCGTCACAGTCCGCACGGACAGCGGCTCATATGCCAGCCGCAGCTTTCTGCGGATAAACGCCGAGGCATGGCGGCGCACCACCTGACGCACGATCTCATCCAAGTCGTATTCCCGGAACACATAGTCCGTTTCGTCCGCGTCCAAGCGCAGGTAGCAGAGCACCATCTCGACATACTGCTCGATGCGGTTCAGCTCCTCTTTCAGTTCCCCGCTTTCCGGAAAATCTCCGCCCTGCAGAAGCAGCCGCATCGCGGCGATCGGCGTCTTGATCTGATGCGCCCAGACTGTATAGTAATCTACCGTCTCCCGGTACCGCTCTTCCATCTGCTCAGCCATTCTCTGCCGATCCGCACATACATTCTCCAGCATTTCCTGATACTTTTCTTCCCAAAGATTTTCCGGCGGCCAGAAATTCCCCGCCGTAAACGCAAGCTCCTTTTTCAGCTGCTCCAGCCTGCGGCAGCGCACGCAGAAACGTCTGTATCCAAAAAACAGAAAAACCGCTCCAAAAAAGAGGCAAAGGCACAGGGCATATCCAACCGCATCCAATGGCAGGCCAAGCAGCAGGAAAATCAGCGTATTCATCATATAAACCAGTGCCAGCAGCAGCATCTGGAATCTGTAATTTTTCAGATATTGTATAAACATGCAGCCTCGCATTATCTTTCTCCTTCCTGCCTGTCTTTATTTCCCGGAATTTCGTGCAGGGCTTTCACACAAATTCCGGTGCGGAAAGCGGATCCTGCGACAAATCTCCTGCATCATTCCCGAATCATATACCCAAGTCCTTTTCTCGTCGTGATAAAATCATCCAGCCCCTCGCGCTCCAGTTTCCTGCGCAGCCGCGTGATATTGACTGTGAGCGTGTTCTCATCCACGAAACTGTCCGTCTCCCACAGCCGGAGCATCAGCTTGTCCCGGCTCACAATCCGTCCCTTTTCCGCAAGAAGCGTCTGCAGGATGCGGTACTCATTTTTCGTCAGTTCAACCCTCTTTCCCTGAAAGGACAGGCTTGCATCTGATGTGTTAAGGACAGCCCCTTTGTGTTCCAGAACCGCCGCGGCCGGTCCTCCGTTCCATGATATGCCTCTCGGCGTCTGCTCCAAATCAGACGCATCTGCACCGGGATGTTTCATCCCCGATTCAGACATGTCTCCGCTTCCGGACCGCGTCATCCCCGGAGTGTCTGCATCTCCGCTGCCAGGCCCTGCCATTTTCAATGCAGACATACCTCTGCCTCCAGACTTTGTCATCCCCGGAGTGTCTGCATCTCCGCTGCCAGGCCCTGCCATCTTCAATGCGAACACACCTCTGCCGTCAGGCTTTGCCGCCTCCGATGCAAGTACATTCCCGCCTCCAGACTGCGCCATCTCCGGCGCGAAATCGTATGTACGCCGGAGTACTGCCTGAATCTTCGCCGTCAGCACATTCAGGTCAAACGGCTTCGCAATAAAATCGTCGCCTCCCATGTTCATTGCCATGACAATGTTCATATTATCGGAAGCCGACGACAGAAATACGATCGGAACTTTTGAAAATTTCCGAAGCTCACCGCACCAGTAGTAGCCGTCGTAGAATGGCAGCATGATGTCGAGAAGAACCAGATGCGGATCATAATCTTTAAATTCCCCCGTAATATCCCGAAAATCTTCCGCACATTTTACCTCAAATCCCCAAAGTCCGATCTGCCGACACATGGCGCCGGCAATTACCGGGTCATCCTCCACGATCAAAATCCGGTACACAGCCTTATCTTCCCCCTCATTCGGATTCTCAAAACTTATTTCGGCCTCCACGCTTGTCTTCGCGTACAACGGCAGGGCCAGCCGGCACATTATTCACCGGCTGGCCCTGCTGCGTCATCTGCGCTCTTTTTTATTTTTTCTTTTATATTCATACATTCGATTATCGGCAATCTGGACCACCTCTTCAAACGTAAGTTTCACTCCCGCGCCTGCCACCTCCATAAGTCCGTAGCTGAAACTGCGGGGATAATCCTTTCCGCCGGCACGGCTGAAACTGTGGCGGACACTCTCAAGCTTTGCCATCGCAAATTCAGCTGAACATTCCGGAAGAACCAGGCAGAATTCATCGCCTCCTATACGTGCGAATGTATCCGTGCTGCGGAATCTGTGACGAATCATGGAGACAAATAAACGTATATATTCATCCCCTTCATTGTGTCCATAGGTGTCATTTACATATTTCAGGCCATCCAGATCCAGATAGCACAAAGTAAATTCCTGTTCATTGTCAAGCAGTTCCTGCATATACTCCGTAAAATACAGGCGGTTATAAATACCGGTGCCCGCGTCGTGGTACGCTTTCATCGCCATATCCTGCTCCGCTTCACGATCCGCGGTGATATCATTGATAATATGGGCCCAGGCCGCCTGGCCTCTCCATTCGACGGGAAATGTCGTGATCCTGTAAATCTGTCCGTTTTCCCCATTTACCTCCCAGATTCGCTCATCTGTGCCATCCTGCCATTCCAGCAGTCTATGGCGGAACGGCAGATGGCTGTCACAGCCACCGCACACTTTATTGCTGTCTGAGCCTCTCCTTTCCACATGTTTATTGCAGTAAACAATCTCTTTTGTCATCTCATCGATTACAATGATCCATTCTTCCCGCTTCTGCGTCAGCGTCATGAGAAGATCATTATAGCTCTCAATCAGAGCCAGATGATCCTGTGCCGTTTTTGCCTGTTCCTCCGGGGATGCTGCGCGTTCCTGAAAATGAGCCGCCATTGTGTTAAACGCCTCGGAAAAACTGCCCGAACATACATTCTTTTTCCGATAACCCACATCCTCAATCTGCTGGGCAAGACTGGACAGGTTATCCTGCACCGCCTGGATATTTCCGCAGAGACAGCACTCTTTCAGCATCTCTTCCCCTGAAAGTTTTCCTCTCGCCGCATTCTCTGAATACTTCAGCAGCATCTCAACCGAACGCTGAAGCCGAACCATCTCCTGTCCCAGCTCCTGAAACGGTTCATCCAGCGCTTTGATATTGATCTCATGAATCTGTGTGTCATTGAGAATACTTCTGATATATCCCAGAAGCATCTCACAGTTTCTGTCCTTCGCCATTACGTCCTCACTCTTCTCCCTGTTATTCCGCTATAAGGCGCTTACCCCCCCGCAGTTTTTAACAGAGCCCTGATTCACTGCAGCTGCTGTCTCAGCCGAAAATAAATATGCTTCTGTCCACCGCTCGCCCTGCGTTTGTCAATTTCATAACAGCCAAAGGAATTGACAAAGGGCGTCAGCTTTGAATATCCGTAGTTTCTCACGTCAAAATCAGGAATCCTTTTGGAAAGCTGGTCGCCAAGTTTCCCGGAAAACAGCCAGCCGTCCTCGTCGGAAAACTTCTTGATGATCGCGTTGATCGTCTTGCGGATACGCTTCAGATCATCCCGGTTCTGAACTTCCTGGCCTGGAATTTCCTGTTTGGCTTCCTTCACCTTCGGGATTGCCTCTCTCTTCTTTGCCGCCGGACTCTCGGGAAGCCTTGCCTTCCCGCGCTGGGAGATTGTCTCCTCCGCCTCTTCTTTCTGCTGGTTCGAATACAGCAGGTCGAGATATTTAAACTGATTGCATGCGGAAATAAAAGGCTTTGGAGTTTTCTCTTCTCCCATCCCGATCACCTGCATACCTGACTCTCTCAAACGGGCAACCAGCCGTGTAAAATCACTGTCCGAGGATACAATGCAGAAGCCGTCCACAGTCCGCGAATACAAAATGTCCATCGCGTCAATGATCATTGCGGAATCTGTTGAATTCTTTCCGGCTGTATAGCTGTACTGCTGCATCGGAATAATGGAATTATTCAGCAGCACACTTTTCCAGGAAGCCAGCCGCGGGCTGGTCCAGTCCCCGTAAATCCGCTTATAAGTAGCAACCCCATTATTCGCTGTCTCATCCAGGATGATTTTGATATATTTATCCGAAATATTTTCCGCGTCAATCAATATGGCAAACCGTAATTCATTGTCCATGAAAATTCCCCCACACCGCAGCTTTCCTGCCGCCGCGGCAAATGAAATCCATCCTTATATATGCACAAAAATCCATGTTATGATTATAACCCAAACTGTTAAATCTGTACAGTAAAGTTTTACAGAATCAATAAATTTTTCACGACACATTATTCAGGACTTCCATCTGATACGCTGGAGGCTTTTTGTGTCACAGGACGAAATTTCCTGTGGATCGGGCAGGAAGCGGTTTTCCCTCCTGCTCGCCCGCGCGGCCCAGGTGCTGCGTCAGCAGCTGATTTCCCTGCCTGGGCCTGCGCACAAAAAGCCGCCGGCAAAGTACAGTCTGTACCGCCGACGGCCCCTATATTTTTCTTATTATTTCTATTTCCTGCGTGCCTTCACCATCGCGAAGATACTCTGCAGCACGATGAAGAAGCACAGCAGAGCTGCCACCGCGATGCTCGACCAGGAGCTGAGCAGCTTGCCGTTCGTCTTTACCAGCGTGGAGATCGTACCTGTGATCAG
>CANQAR010000194.1 GCA_947588845.1 uncultured Lachnospiraceae bacterium | reverse complement strand
GCATTTCCCGGCTATGGAAGCAATTTATACAAACACATATAAACCGTTTCTCACATACGGAAGCAATTTATACAAATCAAAAAAGGAACTGCCATATCTCCGATCTCTCAATCAGAAACATAGCAGTCCTCCATGTATTTTTTAAGTTTAACCAGAAACCGTATCTGGCAGCAAATACAAGTTCAAATTTTCCAGGAACTGTAATTTATTACTCGCTGTCTGAAGGGGCAGGAGCCATCCCTTCTCTGATATACCGCATAATCCCCTCGGCGGCCTTCTTCGCTTCCTCCACCGCGTGCACCACCGTCTTGGAGCCGTGTACCACATCGCCCGCGGCGAAGACGCCTTCGCGGGTAGTCATGCCGTTCTCATCCGTGATCAGAAGCCCTCTCTCTGATCCTTTCAGCCCCTCCGTCGTCAGGATCAGCTTGTTCTTCGGCCCCTGGCTGACAGCAATGATCGTGGAATCTGCGTGAACCTGCTCGCGCTGTTCCTCATAACCGATCACCTTGTCGTTCTCATCAAAAATGGAAATTCGGAACACCGGTCCGTCCGGGGTAATGCTCTCGATCGCCTTTCCAAAGACAAACTCCGCACCGTCGAGCTGTGCGTAAGCCATCTCATGGGAGCTCGCGGATATATTCTTTCCTCTGGCGTACAGAGTGACCTTCTGCGCTCCGTTTCTCATTGCCATTCTGGCAACATCCATCGCCACGTTGCCCATTCCGATGATCGCCACCGTCTCTCCGAGGTCGTAGGCAGATGGGTTCGCAAGATACGCGATGCCAAAATGAACGTTGGCAAGGCTCTCACCCTTCATGCCGAGCGTCTTCGGCCGCCAGACGCCGGTTCCCACAAATACGGCGTCATAACCGTCGCGAAACAGATTGTCAATCGTCAGGTCGCCGCCCATCACCGTGTTCGGACGGATCTTGATGCCCATCTCCAGCATCTTTTTCTTGTACCGCGCAAGGATCGTCTTGGGCAGACGGAAATCCGGAATTCCATACTGCATCATTCCGCCGATCTTGTCCTTCTCCTCATAGATGGTGACGCCATATCCGTTCCGGGCCAGAATGATCGCCGCGGTCATACCCGCCGCTCCTCCGCCGATGACAGCGACCTGCCCGTCTTTTTTCTCCGCTTTCTGCACCTGCATCTGATCCAGATACGTATCCGATATATATTTCTCGATATCATAGAACTGCACCGGGCTGCTCTTCTTTCCGAGCACACAGTGGCCGGCGCACTGCGTCTCATGATTGCAGACCGTCGCGCAAACTACAGACAGCGGATTGTTCTCGAACAGTTCCGCTCCGGCTTCTTTCAGCTTATTCTCCTTAAAAAGCTGAATGATGTGCGGAATCGGTGTGTGAACCGGACAGTTCAGCTGACACTGAGGTTTCTTGCAGTTTAAGCATCTTGCTGCTTCGCTGATAATATGTAATGCCATGATAATCTCCCTTCTCTTTTTACCCTTTTAATCCCCGCGACTGCCTGTCCATGTCTTCGATCACAATATCATAGATTTCACCAAGGGAAGCACAGTATTCAAGGACTTTCCAGGGTTCGTTTGTATGAAAATGAATCTTTATCAGATCCTCGTCTCCGACTGCCAGCAGACAATCTCCTTTAAAATTACTGGTAAAATACTCGCTTATTGTGTCTTCATCGAGATTCTCTCCCTCAATCAGCAGCTGCGTGTCATATTTAAATTCCAGCATCGTATCTTCCTCCATAAATTTTCTATTTGCCCAACAGATTTGTCTGTAAAGTCAATTCTGCTATAGTAGACCCTATTTTCAGAAAGATGACTATACATTTTAATTACAAGTAGTCTTTCATACTCGCATCAGATGTCATGATTCATCAACACTATGTTTTTTCTGTCAGATATTTTTCTATCTTATCTATAAGATATCTCGCATTTTGTACTTGCCTTCGTGCTTCCTCTTTACTTGTAATGTAAAAGTCGTCATAGTCAGATGCATTTCGGATCTGATTTGTCTGCCGGACCAGTCGATAATCATCTGGAGTAAAAATACCATTCCCATTATGGATAAAATGATAATTAAACATTTTCTCAGCGCCGGTATGAGTCTCGGCATCTGTCTTTATACTGGCGAGAAGCGCTTTAATCCCTTTCTCTATAGCATAAAAAGCCCGGTTATTCGCAGACTTATAAGAATCTTTGTTTACCAGTGCTTCCGATTCCTCCAGCAACTCCCTGGCACGTTCCAGTCTGATTTTCACAAGTTCTTCATAATATTTTTCATCCATGCAAAACCACCCCATCCCTGCTGATATTTTTATAATACAAATACCAGGACTTTTTTTGATTATATTCTTCATAGGGAATGCATACAAAATTAACAATTGCAAAATATTTCATTGCGAATTTTGTTGAAATATCTGCCAGGCTTTCCGAATATTTCTTAGCTGTTATTCGATTGCATTTAACCAGCAGCGCTATATCTATATCTGAATCATCTGAAAAATCTCCTCTGGCGCAGGAACCATATAAAACACATTTCGTTAGATCATCTCCCAGAACATTTTTCAGTTCAGGAACAACCTCCGTCTTTGTTTTTTCGATAATTGTATGATCCAAAGCAGTCTTTAACAAGATTATCACCTCTTTGCACGTAAAAATTAATCTTGCTATAGTATACCTTATTTTCAGAAAAATGGCTATCTGTTTATTTTGTTACACTTTAAAATATTTTTAGATTCTGAATATGAATGAAAAATTGAAAAATATGCGGGGTCAGAAAATACCGGAGGAGGAAAGAAACTGCACAATATATCCTTAAAAACAGTGTATACCAGATGGAAAATAAATCTCCATCTGGTATACACTCCACGAAAATGTTCTCTGACAGCTCTGCCTGCTTTCTACCTGCAGGCAGCCACCATCCGGAACACCTGCTCTGCCGTCAGCTCCATGTTCTTCTTCGCGTTTGCCGGCACCATCGCCTCATCCAGCGTCGTCACGCCGCGCACGATCGGGAAGAACGCGTCGATTCCTTCTTTGTTGCACTCGCCCGCATCGTCTGTCACGCCGCCCGCGAACGCGATTACCTTCGCGCCGTACTTCTTCGCGAGATGCGCCACTCCTACCGGCACCTTGCCCATCGCAGTCTGGAAATCCAGACGGCCCTCACCTGTGATCACGATGTCCGCATCTTTCACTTCCTCTTCGAGGCGAATTGCGTTCAGCACGATCTCAATGCCGGACTTCAGCTCCACATTCGGCAGATAGCTCAGGAACGCGAACCCAAGTCCTCCGGCCGCTCCTGCTCCTTCCCGAAGGCTGTAATCCTCGCCGATGAACTCCTTCGTCTTCTGCGCGTAGTGCATCATCTTCTCGTCAAGCGGCTGCTTCTCGTCCTCCTTCACGCCCTTCTGCGGTCCAAAGACATACACGGCTCCGTTCGGTCCGCAGAGCGGGTTACGCACATCACAGGCGATCTGGAAATGGCACTCTCTCAGTTCCGCAGGTACATGGTCGCCGCGAATCGAGGCGATCTTGTCCAGATCCTGAAGTCCCTCGCGGATCGGATTGCCCTGCTCGTCAAGGAATTCATAGCCCAGCGCTTTCAGCATGCCGGTTCCGCCTTCGGATGTCGCGCTTCCGCCGATCCCGATGATAAACTCTCTGCAGCCGCGCTTTACCGCATTAAGAATCATCTCGCCGACTCCGTACGTCGTCGCTTTCCACGGATCCAGATCCTCCCTCTTTACAAGGATGATTCCGGAGGCTTCCGCCATCTCCATGACTGCCGTCTTCCCATCCGCAAGGATTCCGTACTTCGCACAGGTAGTTCCGCCCAGAGGACCTTTTACATCGAGAGACACATACTCTCCGCCAAGTCCTTCCACCAGCGCTTCCGTTGTTCCCTCGCCGCCGTCTGCCAGAGGCTTCACGACTACCTCGGCGTCGCATGCCTTCGCGATACCGGCGCGGGCCGCATATCCGGCTTCCATGGAGCTCATACTTCCCTTAAATGAATCGATTGCGATTACTACTTTCATCGTTTTCCTTCTCCTCCTTACTTCGTTTCTTCCTTCAATCCACGTCTGGTAATTTTCCAGAACACGACTGTATCTTACTCAGATACGTGATCCCTCTCCATATCAGTAAAGATACTGATTTCTCTTCGCTCGTCACTGATATTAAGCCTGTTTTAGTGTACCTCATTTTGCGCCGCGGCGCAATGCATAAAACTCTTTTGTCAGAAAAATTATCTGCACACGAATAATTATCGTACACTATTTAACACCTGCTCACAAGTTCCGGTCCAGAATCCGAATCTGCTCTGACAGATATCTTTTATCATATATGCAGACAGCCATGCCCCGCACAGACGAATCTGCCCGCCGCATGGCTGTCGTTTAAAATTTTGCTAACCCCGTTATATTCTGCCACAGAAATCTGCAGAGCGCTCTTCTTCTGTGCGGTCTGTGTTCCGCCCGCAATGGCCGCGCCGCATTCGTAATGGCTCCGGACAGACTCTGACAGCGCTCAGAACAGACTCCCTGTGCTTTGTCTCAGATCAGTCCCGCCGTCTTCATCTCCGCCTTGATCTTGTCAAGAACCGGACCTTCCGGTGTGGACACGTTCGGTCTGTACGGCTCTCCGATATCAAGGCCGCGCAGCTTCGCCATATCCTTTGCCGCTACCGGGAAGCTCGCGCCGTCCATCGACAGACGAACCGGATTCAGCTTGAACTGTGCCTCGAGGGATCCCTGGATGTCTCCTGCCATGTACTTGTTGTAGATATCCATGATCATCTCCGGCATGAAGTTGCCGGCCGTACATACGCCGCCGACCGCGCCGTGGCACAGAGAAGCGTACAGAAGCGTATCCTTGCCGCCGAATACTTTGAAATCCACGTCGCGCGTTCTGCGGATGAACTCCTCGGTCTGTGTGATATCGCCGCTCGTGTCCTTCATGCCTACGATATTCTTCACTTCGTGTGCAAGACGGTCCACAAGGTTACCGGACATCGTGTAGCCCACGCGTCCCGGGTTGTTGTAGAGCAGCATCGGCGTATCCGGAACTGCCTCCGCGATTGCCTTGAAGTGCTCAAACAGCTCATTCTCGGTCGGCTTGAGGAACATCGGCTGAAGCACGGAGATGCCCGCCGCGCCGTTTGCCGCCGCCATCTTCGCGAGACGCACGCATTTCTTTGTGCTGATTGCGCCGATTCCGAAGTAAACCGGAACTCTGCTTGCCGCCTGATCTACCATGATCTTCAGGCCGCGCTCCATCTCGTCTTCCTCAACCACGTAGAACTCGCCGTTGCTGCCGAAAGCCAGGATGCCGGAAAGGCCGCCCTCGATGACATAGTCCACCTGGGCTCTCATTCTTTTCTCATCAATTTTCTCATCCGCGTCGATCGGGGTGATGATCGGCACGATTACGCCTTTAATAAAATCTGTATTCATAACTCACGTCACCTCTTAGTGCATAAATATTGACAAAACCAGCAGTTCCGCAACGCCGACCACGGACATGACCATGGATATGGCCGTCTTACATCTAATCTGGTCTTTGATGTCATCCACACCGAACATTCCGTTCCACACCCAGAAACCGCTGTCGTTGAAGTACGAGAAGGAAATCGCGCCTACGCAGCAGGATACAGCCATCAGCAGCGGGCTTACGGACAGAGCGCCAAGCAGCGGAGCGGACAGGGAAGCCGCCGTCGTGATGGCAACCGTCGCGGAGCCAAGAGCGATACGCATCAGAGCCGCGATCAGGAACGGGATCAGGACTGCCGGAAGCGGAAGCTTCAGGACGAGCTCACCGAGAGCCGTACCAACGCCGCTGACCTTGATAACATTTCCAAGAGCTCCGCCCGCACCGATGATCAGCATGATGATACCGGTGCTCTTGATCGCGTTATCCATAACGCCGAGAACCTTCTTGTTGTCATCTTTTGCCATAAGGCCATAGATCGCGATCAGCGTACCGATCGCAAGAGCGATGATAGGGGAGCCGAGGAACGCAAGTATGCTGATCTCGATGCCTGCCAGATCAAGGATCGTGTTTGCGAGGATCAGAACAAGCGGAACAACGATCGGAGCGATAGAAACGCCAAGGCCCGGAAGCTTCTTCTGGCCCATCAGATGCTCAAGCTCATCCATGGATTTGATGTACTCTTTTTTGAACTCTTTGCGGTCGAATCCGCCGTCTTCCTTCGGAACCTGATAGATCTTCTTGCCGATCCACTGGCAGTAGAATACCGCCACAACCAGCATCAGAATGGAGATCAGGGAACCGCAGATGATCATCTGGCCTACGTCAACGCCGAGCATGCTTGCCGCGGTCGTCGGGCCCGGTGTCGGGGGAACCAGACAGTGTGTCAGCTGAAGGCCTGC
>CANQAR010000193.1 GCA_947588845.1 uncultured Lachnospiraceae bacterium | reverse complement strand
CGGAACGGACCATGTAGTCCCGGAAACACCAGAATGTCTTTGTTTCATAATAACTGGTCTCTATGTTCCAGCGCAGCAAAAACAGGCCCAAAGGCAGCATGCCCTAGGCATGGTACCTGCGTATCTTCTCCTCTGTCTGTTTCTCCGGTTCAGCGGCGGTCCCTTCCGGATATCCGCCGTGCACAGGAACAGGCGGAAGCAGCGGGGATCTTCCGGGTCAGAAGCCCAGGTTTTCGAATTCTTCCACAAGCCCGGTGACAGGTTTCTTTGGATACCAGCTGTCACACAGGAGGATGACCTGCCTGACGGAAGGGACCATGTCCGCGGCAAGCTCCAGTTTGGAAAGTTCTTTTGTCCACAAACGGTAACCGAGGGGGACGGAAAGATAAAAGATCCCGTCTGCTGATTCCAGAGGCACATGGAGCATGATGCTGACGAAACAGTGCCCGTCCAGATAACTGGAACCATTATGTGCAGCATGGTCAAACAGCCTGGAGCGCGCCTGAAATTTTGTGCCGTATTTTTCCACCATGGTATCATCAATGGAGAGGAACACAGAGGACTTTTTCAAGCCTGCTAATAAAAAGTCAAGGGGAAATTTAAAAAATTTTTGAACAGGTTTTTGGGCAGCACAAGCAGACCGCCCATATGGCCGGTTTGCCGGAAAGGCTGTCTGTATTGCTCAGTTTTCAGTTTCTGACTGAGCTTTGATACACTCTTTGACTTTGCCGTAGTAAATGCGAAGGAACTTATTGGCTCCGGCGGTCATGTAGACGTGGTAAGGTTTTCCTTCGGAACGCTTTTTATCCAGGAAGCGGTAGACTGGATCGTCAGCCGGTTTTGTCTGAAGCAGAGATGTCATGATGAGAAACAGTGTCTTCCTCAGGCGGGCAGGGCCGCACTTTGAGGCATTATTGCTTTTGCTTTTGAAACTGCCGGATTCATTCACGCCAGGATCTACGCCGGCAAAGGCAGTCAGGGCCTCCCGGTGATTGAAACGTGAAATGTCGCCGATCTCGGCTATCAGCTGAGGTCCGAATGTTGTCCCGACGCCACGCATGGCCATGACAGTGCTGTATTCAGGCAGAGTAGAAGCGAGCCTGTCCATTTCATGACGGGTATGCTCTGCGTTAGAGGAGATGAGATTAAGCTGCTTAATGCACATCTGGATCATGTCCTTATATTCCTTCTCTTTCGGGAATACAGCGACAAGTTCTTTGGAGGCGTTGAATAATTCCTCAGGTTTTCCGGACTGGAACTTATATCCATGCCGCTTGCAGAAGGCACGATAACGTTCTGTAAAGGAAGAAAGACCGATCTTTCGGACACAGTCCACATGCCAGAAAGAGGCGGCGTAATCGACCCACTTTTCACTTCCATCGTCACGTACCGGGGTGTCAAAGAGGTCATTCACACCGGGATAAGTCATGTCTAAGAGTGAAATCAGGTTGGTCTTGGCAGCGACCTTCTGTTTAGTGAAGAATGCCATCTGCGCGTTAAGGGTTTTCAGTTGAGCGCGTGTCGTATCCATACTGGAATATTGACGCAGTTCCGCCCAGTTGTCAAGCGTATACCGGGCGATTTTCCTGGAATCGGCAGGATCGGACTTGACCTTGCGGATGGTGTTGTTACCAAAGTTCCTGATCAAGTGGGGATTTACTGCACTGACGAAAATCCCGGCATCAGACAGGGCACGGAGTATTGGCTCGTGGTATCGGCCGGTGCACTCCATTACCGCCTTTGTCTCCCCATCCAGGGTCAATATGTAATCTGTAAGGCTTTTCAGTTCAGAAGAAGAGTGCGTCACATTGAAGGGTTTTTTGACAACAGTACCTCCCGGCTGCAGGACAGTCACAGTGCTTTTACCCTTTGAAACATCAATACCGACTGCGTTGTACATGTTCGTACCTCCAAGAAGAATGAATTGCATGGTACCAGCGGTTATCCATTGCTTATTCAATTTCCTGGGGTATCATACGGACATACACGAGGCAGTCCAACCTGCATAAACCGAACGGCTGCGAATGGAGAGCTGGCCTGACTGGCTTAAATACGGACGCCTGTGGGTCCAAGGAAGGTGCCGTCATACCAATGCCCATCCATTATACAGCTTTAGCAATGGAATGATTAGTCCTTTCTGGCTGAGAGGTATCTAATCACCACAATTACATTATAGGAGCAGATGAAAGATCTTGGGCTGGTGTTTTTGGAAGATAGTAATAAAAAGTGCCGTCTTACTCTGATAGGGGAGGAATTGGTAAAAGGTAATATTTCTTTTGTAGAAGCAATGAGACTTCAGCTAAAGAGGTATCAGTATCCTTCAGCTGCAGTCTGGTCTGGTTCCGGCAGTGTTGACCATTCTTTTAAAGTGCATCCATTTCAGTTTATGTTCCGTCTGCTCAGGGATCCGAGGCTGGAAAATACTCTGTCTATGGAAGAAATGTATGGAATTGTGATTCATCAGGCATCATCTGATGCGGACATTGTTTTTGAGAAGATTGTCCGAAAAATTATTCGATACCGGCAAAATGTCCGGGATGATGATTTTGTGGAGGATACATTGACAAAAACTTATAGCAACATTGCGAATACATTTTTCAATTACATTAGTCTGACACAGTATATAGACAGGGGCTGGAAGACAATAAGTATACGCTCAGGGAAAGAGAAAGCGGTGGATGCATTTATTGAAACATCTCCTGCTTTTATCAAGAACCCTCAGCTGTCAGAGAACTATCAGAGGTCTTATGGCAAAGGCCGTGCCACAAAAGATCTTCGTAACTTTGAACGTGAAAATCCACTTTCCCAGAAAGAGCTGAATGAAGCGAGGATCCGCAAAGAATATGTTCTGATGGCTCTTAAAACGCCGATTACAGGGATAACGGCTGATGTTGTAGAATGTGTCTCACACAATACTGGTATTGATGAGAGGACGATTGAGAAGTTTCTGGTTCAGAATTATCCGCATGGTAATATTTCTGATTTCTTCCTTTCTTACAAGGAGCTGGCTCATATGGGGACTTCCGGTGCGCGTGATTTCGAGGAAGCAACGTGCGAGATGTTCCGTAAAATTTTTAAGATGAGAGCTGAACATGTCGGTCCGATTGGAAATACGCCGGATGTGTTTGTAGAGTCTCCGGAATATGGTTACTGTGGAATTATTGACAACAAGGCGTATAAAAACGGATATAGTATTTCAGGCGCGCATAAAAGGGTTATGGAGGATGTTTATATTCAAAATTATAAACAGTATGGTCACACTGAACTGCCGCTGGCATTTTTCACTTACATAGCTGGATCTTTTGGAGTCAATATCAACGCTCAGTTGAATGTAATAGTCCGCGATACAGGTGTGAGCGGTTCTGCTATGCCAGTGGATATTTTTATAAATCTGGCACAGGACTATGCAGATAAGAAATATAATCATGGCACTCTTCGGGATATTTTTTCTGTAAATCGGGAAGTAAGGGTTTCTGATATTGATCAAAACTTAGATTTGCAGGGATTATCTCATCAAGAAATGGATATGGTGGCTGAGTCTTCTGCACCTTATGGGTCTGACGGCAATGGATGATATGACAAAAGAGCAGCGCAGAAGGAATATGCAGCATATTCGTTCAAAAGATACATCTATTGAAATAAGACTGCGAAAAG
The DNA here is from genome assembly GCA_947588845.1 of uncultured Lachnospiraceae bacterium. Taxonomy (GTDB): domain Bacteria; phylum Bacillota; class Clostridia; order Lachnospirales; family Lachnospiraceae; genus Choladousia. The sequence continues at coordinate 2,742 of CANQAR010000193.1, read as the reverse complement.
CTCTCTGGGCGGCAGGAATCCGTTACAGGAAGAATTACTCTGTTTTGCCGGGAAAGCCGGACATTGCCATTACAAAGTGGAAAATTGCCGTGTTCTGCGATTCATCTTTTTGGCATGGCCGAGATTTTGAGACAAAAAAACCGGTTGCAACCAATCATGAATACTGGGACAAAAAGATTCGCAGGAATATGGAACGCGACCGTGAAGTTGATCAGGCACTCCGGGCGCTGGATTGGCTGGTTTTGCGCTTTTGGGATATTGAAATTAACAAGCATTTGGAAGAATGTGTGAATACAGTTAAAGAGGCAGTTGCTGAGCGTAAGACAGGAATGAATGATTTTTACAACGATGATAGTATAGAATAATATTTTTGGCATGGTGTTCAAAAAAATAGAGATTAAACAGCCATGACATGGTACAAAAATATTTTGTGTTTTGGAAGTAGAGGGAGAGAGAAACGAATGAAAAAACTCAAAATAAGAGATGGCCAAAATTTTAAGATCCATATAGAAGAAAATATAGAAGAAGATAATTTGTTTTTTCATGAATATGAGACCATAGAGGGTCACTTGAATGAAGTCTGGGAAATATAGGCAGCTGAGAAAAACAGAGAGAGTCTGGATACCTATGAGAATCCTGACAATATCATTGCATTCATCTATGTGAAGAATCAGGACAGGGATAATACCGGAAAGGTAGGATGTGTCCCTCTGTATGCAAGCACGGATGAGGATATCACTGCGGACTGCATGTTTAATATGGATGGAAACCAGATTGGAGCGAAGAGACTAAATCTGAATAAGGAATTTCCGATGATCGCAGTGCAACTGGACAAGCTGGCAGAGAACTTTTTGGTAAGAGAGATGGAGGTAAATGAATGAGGATGCATTCCGCAGGACGGTTATAGAGACCTTGCGATACGATAATAAATGGAAAGATATGAAGGCAACACTTATGCCTATTATTTTAAGAAGTGAGATTAATAGCATACCACAATTTGCTTTTGCTTTAAGACCGAATCAGAATTGGGAAGATATTGAACTTAGAGTTCCTGTACCGTTGATAAATCTTGCAAATGATCATGAAGATGATATCAACAAACTTTTTAGATATGTATATCAGGAAACGCCAGGTTGTGACTTGCAGGATATTTTAATCAGACCAAAGATTATAGGATCAGAGGAAGAAAAATATGTTGAAAATGATGTTGTCTTTGATGAGATACAGAATACTCTGATACAAGGAATAAGAGATGCTAAGTATTTAATCTGGATTTCTGTTGCATGGTTCTCTAATGAAGTCTTTTATACTGAATTATTGAGAAAGAAACAAGCCGGTCTCAATATAAGAATAATAGAGTCGGACGAAGATAGTAACCATAATTTGTTTCCAAAGTTGGAAAGTCAATTTGATTGTATAAAGATACCTCATTTTGGAAACTGGGGGAAGAATCTGATGCACCATAAGTTTTGCATTGTAGATATGGAATATGTAATGCACGGATCATACAATTGAACAAAGGCAGCAAATTATAATGGTGAAACTTTAGAGACTTCAATTGATAGAGAATTGGTGAAGAAGTTTGCAGATCAATTTATAAAAATGTATACAGAAGGAAGAAACACAAACATTAGTTTTTAAAGAACGTGGGCCTTCGGTGACAACTGGGAATTAGAAACTGGAGGTTATTGTTTATGGCAGAAAGTCAAAACATCGAATATAAAGAATCCTGGCGGGATGAATACCTGAAATGGTTGTGTGGCTTTGCCAATGCTCAGGGTGGTACCATCTATATCGGCATCGATGATGCCGGTACTGTTGTCGGTGTTCAGAACGCCAAGAAGTTGCTGGAAGATATTCCAAATAAAATCCAGTCGGGACCGGGGATTATTGCTGATGTGAATAAACATACGAAAGACGGAAAAGACTATTTGGAGATCAAAGTTAAACCAAGTGCTTTTCCTATCAGCTATCATGGCGAGTTTCATTATCGGAGTGGCGCCACCAAGCAGCAGCTGACGGGAATTGCTTTGTCGGAGTTTATAATGCAGAAAACTGGTTTCCGCTGGGAGGATGTCACCGTCGATAATATCACGGTAAAGCCATATGATTCTAAGCTTTATAACCCGGATAGTGCCAGAGTGTTTTATCGTGCGGGATTTATTGAGAACTGGGGACAGGGAATCCAGAAGATTTATGATGAATGTCAGAATATAGGAGCGGAGCTTCCAGCGTATGAACTGACAGGGACTACATACTACATTGCGGATCCGTTTCCAGGCGCTGGAAAGTGCCCTTATAGATCAGCCTAAAGTTCAAAAAGGTCAAAGTGTCAGGGATGATGGCACTATAAATGACACTATGGCATTTAGGATCATAGATGAAATATGCAGAAAGCCTGAAATAACGCTTGATCAATTGTCGGAACAGGTCGGAATCTCCAGAAGAACATTGGTACGATATATGAATGTGCTAAAGAAAGAAAAAAGAATTGAACGTGTCGGAGGCAGACGTTACGGACACTGGCAGATCAATGAATAATGGTGGAAGAAAGAGCAGAAATAATACGAGGATCAGCGGCAGATCCAATCCGTCGCGGGATAGCAGGACCTCCCAGCCGTTGGTGTTCAGAAGATAACGATTTGCCGGGTCCTGCCCCTTGCTTGCAGCTCTGAAGAATAAAAATATTACGCAATAAAACAGCAAGATTTCATGCAGGATTCTTTCTTTTCGTGTAAAATT
>CANQAR010000192.1 GCA_947588845.1 uncultured Lachnospiraceae bacterium | reverse complement strand
ATAACAGCTGAATTTTCCCCGGTGAGTAACCGGGGATCTTTTATCTTGTCAAGACACGGATTATTACCTACTTACACATATTCCAAACCGGCGATGGGATTTCTGGCGGATATTTCAATATGGCAGCTTATAACGGTCAGAATGGTATTAACATATTCATCTGAAAAAGCGCGCCTCTGATCGTTCAGCACTAAGTCCACCTGACCCCCACGCAGCAGTTCATACAGGTCCTCGTGATTGCCGTTCTTCATATCAATGGGAATATCAGGGTATTTTTCTGTAAATTCTGCCACCGCCCGCTGAAATTCCGCGCCGCCGTATCCCTTGATATAACCGATGCGCAGGACAAAATCTTCCCCCTGCGCGATTCGTTTCGTTTCTTTGCAGAGCCGGTCAAAATCCGCCATGAGCAGAATACTTTGACGATAAAAATGTTCTCCGGCAGGTGTCAGGGAGAAACGCCGGTTTTCACGCTTCAGCAATGTTACACCCAGTTCTCGCTCCAAAGTCTGAACCTGCTGAGAAATCGCAGACTGTGATATATAACACTGTTCTGCTGCCTTGCTGAAACTGCCCGCACGGACAACGGTCTGAAAATATCTAATCTGTTTCAACATGGTTTTTTCCCCTGTTTGTTTTTTCCCTTCTTTCCTCCGGCTTTATTAACCACCGCAGCCTCTCCTGAAGTTCTTCACTGAAGTCCGAAAGATCATCCAGCGTAATGGTGTTTTCTCTCAACAAATCTATAAGAAGTCCGTACATATTGGAACGCCTCATATCGCGGGCTATTACTCCAGTCAGATTCTTGTCGCGTTTGAGTCTGCTGTCCAGTTCCCAGAATATGTCTGATGGATTTTTCCCTTCCTGAGACAGAATTTCCATATATTCTTTGTTTAAACGGTTCATGCAGTCTTCCTGCCAGCCCGGCAGCTTCTTCCGAAACAGTTTCCAGTCTTTTTCATCGTTCGTTTTCATCTAATTCCACCTCTCAATGTATTCTTGTCACATTTTAGCAGACGGTTTCATATTTTGCAATATGACGATTAAGGCTTGTCAAAATCAGATTTGCGAAAGCAGCTTGTAAAGACAGATAAGTTCTTTGCAAGCTTTCAAATCTGTAATATTTACGGCTGTAAAAATCCAGACACGAAAAATCTCAGTGTCAGAAAATTTGTGGTTCTTTTGCAGAAACTATGATATGATGATGCCAGGGTCGAAAGATTTAAAATCTGTTTGTCGGCAGTTTTTTCTGTCCTGGTATTCAGAAACAATCAGAAGGAGGCAGCACTATGATGTATCCATATATGACATTGGGAGATGGAACAGAGATCGTTCATTCTCAGATTTTAGAAGAAGAAAACTTAAAAAAAGTAATCGTACATTTCGAACGGCCAACGAACGATGGTTTTGATTCAGCAAGATGTGAGCTTCCAGAATATCACTGGCTATATAAAAAAGGATACTCTGATGAAGAGATTTCCTTTTTTGAACAGTTACTGCACAGCAACGCACATTTGTTATATAAATATGCAGCAAACGGAGGGGTACAGATTGCCTAATCTATTTACAGTCAGCGGATATAAAATATATTTCTGGTCAAATGAAAATAATGAACCTATCCATGTTCATATATCAAAAGGAAAACCATCGCCAAGCAGTACAAAAATATGGCTGACCAGATCAGGCGGCTGCATTGCAGCAAATAATGGAAGCAATATTCCAGCAAAAGAACTAAATGAGCTAATGGAATTTATTTCAGCACAGTTCTTTTGGATATGTGCAGAATGGAAGAAATTCTTCGTGATAGATAAAATCAAATTCTATTGTTAATAGAATGATTATCTTCGGGGCAGCCCGTCACCATTGGAAACGATGTGTGGATCGGCGGCAATGTGACCATTCTCCCCGGTGTGACAATCGGCAGCAACGTGGTCATCGCCGCGGGAGCCGTGGTGACAAAAGATGTGCCGGATAACTGTGTCGTAGGCGGCGTTCCGGCGAAGAAGATAAAGGATATCGAAAACGATGTATAATCGCTATATACTTTTCTTCATCTGATAAAGAGCCAAGACTTGGAAGTGATAACATGGACTCATTTCGCAGCCTAAACTGTTCAAAATTTGGATGCTGTTCCAATGCCCGCATGATCTTATCGAGGACAGAATTATCTCTATCATTAAATTCAATCATTAGTATGCGTCCCATGTTATCACCTCCCCTTTATCGTTTTCTTACGCTATATTTCATTCAGATCCTCTAATATTTTCCCTATATCTCTGTCAATACATATTGCCTGTCTCTCAATCTCTTTCGGGCATACAGCCTCGCCATAGTTGATACACGCATAGATTGCAGCTTTATTCTGCGTGGTCATACGCCAGAATGGATATTTGATAATGACTGGCGTATTGTAGCCGACGCCCAGCTCTAAAAACAATATCCTCTGATGTACCCGTGTCCGCAAAAAATCCTCGTAACGCTCCGCCGCCCGGTGCCAGCCCTCGTCTTCCACAAACTTATCATCGGAACGCAGATTCATCGTCATTGGCCTGCCGCAATGCGGACATACAGGAAGAAGCTTAGAAGGAATCCGCATATCCTTCTGCTGCTCCATCATCTGCCGGATCATGCTCTCATTATCAAAGGTTTCCTGACAGCACGGCCTGGAACATTGGAATAGTCCATAATCACCCTGCGTGTAGAAAAGCCGATTTTTATCCACACCTGCTTTCTGAAAACAGTGATCCACATTCGTGGTGATCACAAAATAATCTTTGTCTTTTATCAGCGCAAGCAGATTGTCGTAGACAGGCTTCGGCGCATCCATATAGCGGTTGATGAAAATGTACCGGCTCCAGTATGCCCAAAACTCCTCCGGCTCAGAAAACGGATAAAAACCTCCGGAATACATATCCCGGAAGCTGTATTTGGCTGCAAAGTCAGAAAAATACCGCTCAAACCGTTCCCCGGTATAAGTAAACCCTGCTGAGGTGGACATCCCCGCGCCTGCACCAATCACGACAGCGTCTGCAGCATCCAGCGCCTCCCGAAGCCGCCGGATATTATCCGAGTAACTTCTTGTAGATTTCGTAATCGACATCCTTGAAAACATTGAAGATCACCTCCGTGTCCCCTTATATTCCTTACCGGCTTTTCTTTTGCGTCCACCGGTGGATTTTGCTGCCGCGCTCCTTTTGAACGCCTCGCGCATAGTTGATTTCCGGGTATCCAAACCCGACGATCAGGTTCATGTAATGGTCTGCCGGAATGTTCAGCATTTCCCTCGCAGCCGGGGCAAGCTCCCTCAGGACATCGGCGGGATAGCTCATAATCACCGTGCCCAGGCCAAAAGCATTTGCGAGCAGTTCAAAATAAGCGGTGGCAAGATTGCAGTTCACCTTACTGTCCTCTGCCCATTTCCCCACACACCTTTCATGTGCGATGAACAAGTGCGGCGCTCCACAAAATAACAGGTCGTCTTTTCTGACCGTTTTTTCCGACTGCTTCATCTTTGAGTAGTAAAAATCGCTGAAGCTGGAAGTGTAGCTGTGCCTTTTGGCGTTGGCCTCCATGACAGGATAAGCTGCGTTCCAGATTTCCCGCACCCTTTCCTTATCGTCAATGACCGTATATTCCACCCCACAGGAATTTCCGCCCGTAGGCGCGGATTCCATTGCTTTCAATATCCGGCTGATCACGTCGGGCGATACGTTTTTATCTAAGTATCTTCTGCACGAGCGGCGATTTACCACCAACCTCTCCATATAGTCGCCCATTTCGGGCGGTGGGGGCGGCAGAGAGTTTTCCGGTTTCTTTCCGAAAATTGATATTGCTCCCGCAGGGCATACGGCAAGGCAATGCTCACAGCGCCAGCAGCCGCGCCATCCAAAACGCTCAAAGGATTTCATGACCGGGTATCCGTCCTGCCCGGCCTCTAATACCATGCCGGAACAGACATTTATGCAGTTCCCGCATTTGATACATTTTGACTTGTCCAGTTCAAAACGAGTCTTTTCTTCCATTCCCATAGAATTACCTCTTATTTTTTCCGTTCTTATTCAATGATTCTTCCCCTGTTCTCTTTGCACGGTTTTCCCTTCGAATATTCGCCCTCGCAGCAGCCCAAAAGGATGCACTTTTTTATAACATAGTTACCTTTTTGTACCTTATAAACAGCGAAGCGGTCAGCTTTTAATCCTCTGTTACAGCAAGCGCCTGTTCTCTCTTTTGTTTCATAATATATGCCTGATAAATGATCAAAAAATAAATACATATTTTAAGCAACAAATTCAATGCTGTATTCATAGATATAAATTCTGCCGCCCATCGGATGTTCGAATATGTGCTCCAAATGATCAGGAATATCTCCCACCCTGAAACGGCTATTAACGACCAATACCAAACGGATTTCGTCTTCGCTATATAAAAATATTGATATGCGGCTGCAGCGCCCAGCAGACACGGCGCAATCAGCAGCAAAGCTGCAGCCATGTTCTTCCATCCAAAGCCAGAATATATCACGTGATAACTATTTGTCAGACATAACGAAACAAAATAAAGAGCTGTTGATATTCCGGTTTTCTTTGGAGTAAGAGTTCCCTGCAGCGCCAATACAAAACCATAAGCGAAAACAATAATCTGGATGAGCAATCCCAGCAGATTTACTGCTATAGTCTGAATATCACCATAGTTAATCGACGCAGAAGTCATCGGAAACCGTATGATGATATCTACTACAGTAAGTAAAAATGAAAACGATATACATGCGTATAGAATAATCAGAACATGTTTCATGAAAGGCTTTTCAATAATCTGATTCCTTTCTGCAGCTTTTTTCATTTCGTCCGTTGACAGCAGTTCATCCAATGATACCTCCAAAAATGCAGCCAGCTTTTTAGCCATGATCAAGTCAGGGTATCTGTCACCGCATTCCCATCTGGAAACAGCCTGTCTTGTTACATAAAGATGTTCAGCCAGTGTCTGCTGGGTCATTCCTTTTGCTTCCCTCGCTTTTTTTAATTGTTCACCAAATTCAACCATTTCCAATATCTCCTTTCGGTTTGATTTGGTTCAATTATCTCTAATACGCCTCTGATGTTCAAGCAACACTTCAGTATAATCATGTCACCATAATGGTGCCCCCTGATTTTTGCCTTAAAAACAGGAATTGCTTTTTCCAGCTCCTCTTGAATAGTACCGTACTGCAAGCTTCATGTCAAGTTTACCTCCAATATTATGATGTCTGCTGTTTAGCTTTATGTTACAGTTCACTGCGCTTTCTCTAATCTTTTTCTTTCTTTCGCCGTCTCAATAACATGGCGTATTGCAGTGACAGGATGATGAAGCATCATTCTCGGCCCGGAATACCGCATGACGGCGCGGATCTTCTCCCGCATCTCCGGTTTGTAGCAGTGGACTTTACAGTTTGAGCAGAAGGTTTTCGTCTCCATAAAAGGACATTTATCGCTGCGCTGACGAGCATATTCCGAAAGCGCAGCACATTCCGGACAGAGCTGTCCTTTTCCCGTTTTGTGATTCCCGCGGCAGTAAAGAGCGATCATCTGCGTGACCAGCGCCTTTTCCCGTTCCCGTTTTGTCTGTGTATCCATCAGCTTACTCTCCTTCTTTCCACAGATTTTAGTTTTTTTACATATTCATCTCTGTTCTTTACAGAATAAGTTAAATGACCATAACCTTCTACAATTTCATAATTGGCATTCGGATAAGCTTTCTTCACTCCGTTTATGCATGTTCTATATGCTTTTTCTTCCTTTGCATAAAAGAAATACATAATTTTTTGAATGTCATCATCTAATTTTGAAAAATCAAACGTATAGCAGCATTCATTTTCGTTATATATTGTTTCATCTGATATTATCGGTGCAATCTCTAAAATCCGCGGTCGGTCAGCTGATACAGCAATTCTATTCCGACTTCTGCTCCCATTGACTGTCCGTATATCATATCAACAATCTTAATATTATTGCTTTCCAGATATTCCACAATATATGACGCTTCCTGTTTCCTTGTTGTAAATGTGCTGTTTTCATAATGCCCTGAATATTCCGGGAGAATTATGTAATAATCATCCTTCTTTAAAATTTATTCCGCATTTTTCAGCGCTTCGTTCAGCGGTATTCTTTTAATTCGTCTGAAATCAAAGAGCAAAACAATAAGGTATCCGATCAGTACAAACAAAAACATTTTTGCATATCCTGCCGGAGTCATCATAAAGGTAAACCAACCGCTGTAGCTGAACATGATAGCTTTCCATGCGGCACTCATAACAAGTGTGCCGAGAAAAACGCCGACAGCGTCGCATACTGCAAAAACGATCGTCGTAGAGAGCAGATACAGCCGCGCGATCTCGCTGTTTTCATAACCGAGTATCTTGGTCATGGAGATGGCGTTCTCATTTTTCTCGATAATGATCTTTGTGAGCAAATAGATCATAACCGCCGACAGCAGTATGCAGAGAATCTGAAAATACCGCATATATGCTCCCATGGAATGATCGAGCTGATCGCACATTTTCGTGATCTCTCTTTC
>CANQAR010000191.1 GCA_947588845.1 uncultured Lachnospiraceae bacterium | reverse complement strand
GGGAGGCGAACTGCAGCCCGCTGTTCATTCGGGTCCGCATATCGACCTGCGGCGTCCCTTTGATCCGCTTTGGAAGTCCGTACTCCTGCTCATACTCCTCATACTTCATCCGGAAATATGTTCCGTCCTCCGATTTCAATGTCCTGAGATACTCGTGGCGTCCGTACTCATCGTTGACCGACTGAATCAGGCAGACCGCGATATTGGAACAGTGGTCCGCGATTCGCTTGTAGCTTGTCGTCAGGTCGGACAGGATAAAACCAAGCTCGATCGTACACCGTCCTTCCCGAAGCCGGTCCACATGCCGTCTTCTCATCTCATCCCCGATCTCGTCGATCACTTCCTCCAGCGGTTCCACCTGCTTCGCGAGCTCCGCATCTTCCGTCTCCACCGCCTTCATGGAAATACGGACCACCTCCCTGACCGCTCTGGAAAAGACAGAGAGCTCATTGACTGCTGCTTCAGAGAAAGACAGATTCCTGTTGTAAATTTCAGAAGCGGCATTCGCAATTCCAACCGCGTGATCGGAAATCCGCTCGATATCGCCGATGCAGTGCAGAAGCGTGGAAAGCGTATGGCTGTCGCGCAGAGACATCTCCTTCTTCGAAAGCTGCACCAGATAAGTTCCCATGCGGTCCTCATACTGATCGACGAAGTTCTCATCATCCTCTACCCGCTTCACCTTCGCCTCGTCGTAGGAATCGAGCAGGGAGATCGCGCCGTTGAGCGAACTGATTGTCACTTCCGCCATGCGCGCGCACGCCTGACGGCAGTGCTCGATCGCAAGCGCCGGCGTTTCCAGGAAACGGTCATCAAGCACCTGCAGTCCCTGAAGCTGCGCCGCGACAGTCGGCGTTTCCTTCGGATCCCGCACCGTGAGCTTCGCCAGCTTCACAAGTACGTTGTGGAACGGCAGCCACAGCAAGGTCGCAAAAACATTGAATGTCGTGTGAACGACCGCGATACCGGCCGCATTTGCCGCCTGTGACAGAAATCCAAAATGCACGAACATATTCAGCGCGTAGAACAGAATCATAAATACAACCGTTCCGATCACGTTAAAATACAGATGTACGAAAGCCGCCCGTTTCGCGTTCTTTTTCGCACCGATCGCCGAGAGGAGCGCTGTCACGCAGGTACCGATATTCTGTCCCATAATGATCGGAATCGCGGAACCGAATGTGACGGAGCCGGTCACGCACAGCGCCTGCAGAATACCGACGGAAGCGGAAGAACTCTGAATGACCGCCGTCAGCACGGCTCCCGCGATCATGCCGAGCACCGGATTCTCAAACATCAGGAACAGTCGTGTAAATTCCGGCACATCGGCGAGCGGCTTTACCGCGCCGCTCATTGTATCCATGCCGAACATCAGCACCGCGAACCCGATCATAATGGAGCCGATATCCTTTTTCTTCTCATTCTTTGAGAACATCAGAAACGCGACGCCGATGATCGCCAGAATCGGGGAAAACGAAGTCGGCTTCAGCATCTGCACCAGGAAGCTGTCCCCCTCGATCCCGGAAAGGCTGAGGATCCAGGACGTGATTGTCGTTCCGATGTTTGCGCCCATGATGATGCCGACTGTCCGCTCCAGCGTCATGATCCCCGAGTTTACGAACCCGACCACCATGACCGTCGTCGCGGACGAGGACTGAATGACCGCGGTCACGCCCGCTCCGAGCAGCACGCCTTTTAATGTACTGGAAGTAAGCTTTTCGAGAATCTTCTCGAGCCGTCCGCCTGACGCCCGCGACAGTCCATCCCCCATGACGCTCATCCCGTAAAGAAACAGCGCAAGACCTCCGACCATTGTAAATACACTGAAAATATCCATACTTTTTTCTCCCTTACTCAATTCTTTCGTATCACTCTGTCAAAGTATACCGAAACCATGTAAAACCAGAATCATGCCAATGTAAAATCCATGTAAAAAATTCTCATAGCTCCGCTTTTCGTCTGTGTTTTCCCGTCATGGCAAATTCCACCCATTCTGCCACATTTACCGCATGATCCCCGATCCTCTCATAATATTTCGCGATCATCAGCAAATCCAGCATCTGCCCGCCATCCGGCTCTCCCTGCGCAATCTTCTCCGTCAGCTGGCTGCGGACTTTCAAAAACAGTCCATCCATCTCGTCGTCGAGGCCGATCGTCTCCCGCGCAATACCCAGATTCTGATCGATATACGCCTCAATGCCTTTATTCACCATATTGACCGCCGTCTGCGCCATCATCGTCAGATCGGTTTCCTCCGTGGAAATAACGGCTTTGCCCGTCATAATAATCTCCGCGATATCTGCCGCCTGATCTCCTATGCGTTCCAGATCGGTGATCATCTTGAGCGATGCCGACACAAAGCGCAGATCGGAGGCGACCGGCTGCTGCTGGAGCAGAAGCTGCAGGCAGATCCCCTCGATTTCCCGCTCCTGCCGGTCGATCTCCTCTTCCATCTCCAGGATTTTCTCCCCGGCTTCCTTTACATGTTCCCTGGCAAACAGCATCTGATAAGTACTTACAATCGTCTTTTCGCAGAGCATTCCCATGTTCAGCATCTCCCTGCGAAGCTGTTCCAGCTGCTTTACGTAGCGGTCTCTCATCTCAGCCAAACCTCCCCGTAATATATTCCTCCGTCTTCTTGTTTCCCGGTGTGGAAAACAAAGTCAGCGTATCGTTATACTCGATCATCTCTCCCAGCAGGAAAAACGCGGTTCTGTCTGAAATGCGGGCTGCCTGCTGCATATTGTGAGTCACAATGACAATCGTGTAATCCTTTTTCAATTCCATCACCAGATCCTCAATTTTCGAGGTTGAGATTGGGTCCAGCGCGGAAGTCGGTTCATCCATCAGGAGCACTTCCGGTTCCACCGCAAGCGCCCTCGCAATGCAGAGCCTCTGCTGCTGGCCTCCCGACATGCCGAGCGCACTCTTTTTCAGCCTGTCCTTTACCTCGTCCCAGATCGCGGCGCTGCGCAGCGACCTCTCCACGATCTCATCCAGCTTCGCCTTTGCGCGGACCCCGTGCGTTCTCGGCCCATACGCAACATTGTCATAAATGCTCATGGGAAACGGATTCGGTTTCTGAAACACCATGCCTACTCGTCTGCGCAGACGGCTGACATCCCGGTACCTGCAGATATCCTCCCCATCAAGCAGAATCTCCCCGGTGATCCTGCAGCCCTCCACCAGATCGTTCATCCGGTTCAGCGATTTCAGCAGCGTCGACTTCCCACATCCGCTCGGCCCGATGAGCGCTGTGATTTTATGCTCCGGAATATCCAGATTAATGTTTTTCAGCGCGTGGAACGCGCCGTAATACAGATCCATATTCCTGATCGTAATCTTGCTCATACTGTTTTGTCCTTTTCCTGTTTTTCAATTGTCCGGCAGTTTCGTTCTGCTGGTTCCCTGCCTTCTTTTCAATTCTGCGTTTCACTGCCTTCTGACAGCTTTCGGCTGTGACTCCGCTTTCCTTTCTCCGCTTCCCTCCTGGCTGAGCCGTTTCCTGACGGCTCCTGTCTGCGTCACTGCTTTCCCTTCGTCAGTTTCCCGGCCAGCAGCCCGGAAACTCCGTTCAGCGCCACCACGACAATCAGCAAAACCACCGCCGTCGCGTACGCCTGATTCATGTGCAGCCCTTCCGTGGACAGCACATACATATGTACAGCGAGCGTGCGTCCGGATTCCATCAAACTCTCCGGTATCTGCGCGATCGTCCCTGCCGTGTAGATCAGTGCGGCTGTCTCTCCCACGATGCGGCCTGTCGCCAGCACAACGCCGGCCAGAATCCCCGGCACCGCGGCTGGAAGCACAACGCGAAAAATTGTCCGGAGTTTTCCCGCGCCAAGACCGAAGGACGCTTCCCGGTAAGAATCCGGAACCGCCAGAAGCGCCTCCTCAGAAGTTCGGATGATCAGCGGCAGAATCATGATCACGATGGTCAGCGAGCCTGACAGCATGGACAGTCGCCAGCGAAGCGCCGTACAGAAAAACAGCATGCCAAACAGGCCGTAAATGATCGACGGGATTCCGGAGAGCGTCTCCGTCGTGAGCCGGATCAGCTTCACGATCCTGCTGCCTTTTTTCGCGTATTCCGCCAGATAAACTGCCGCGGACACCCCCAGCGGAACAGCAATCAGAAGTGAAAATACCGTCATCGTGACCGTGTTGACCAGCGCAGGGACTAAAGACACATTATCCGAATTATAAGCAGGAGAAAATAAATCCGGTGTCAGATACCGGACGCCCTTTATCAGAATAAATCCCACCAGAAAGACCATCACGGCCAGAGTCAGCAGGCCGCAAAGCCACACGAGAGCGGCTGCTGCCGCAGAAAAAGGATGATTTTGTCTTTTCATAAAAATCTCCATTCTGCCGCCTTTCAGTTGGCGGCACAAATCTCCATTTCGCCGCCTTAACCGGCGGCATAAGCTCTGTTTCCGCGCGGAAATACTCCGCCAGTTGATGTTCCTTCGCTGCTCTTCTCTTCTGTAAAAACATCCAAACCGGCGATCATCCGCTTCCCTTTTTCAGCGCGGAAACGCTCAGGTTAATAAGCAGGATAAATACAAACAGCACAACGCCCGTCGCGATCAGTGCCTCTCTGTGGAGATCCGCCGCATAGCCCATCTCAATCCCGATGTTTGCGGTCATCGTGCGCAGCCCGTAAAACAATCCTTTTGGCATCTGTGTCTGATTGCCCACCACCATCATGACGGCCATCGTCTCTCCGACCGCACGCCCGATTCCAAGTACAATCCCCGCCATGACTCCCGATTTCGCCGCCGGCAGCACAGTGAAAAACACGCTCCGTTCATGGGTTGCCCCGAGCGCAAGCGAACCTTCATAATAACTTTCCGGCACACTGCGAAGCGCCGCCTCGGCGGTAACTGTGACTGTCGGTAAAATCATGATTCCCAGAAGAAGGGATGCCGTCAGCATCGTGCTGCCGTCCCTCCCTGTCAGTTCACGCATCAGCGGCACGATCACTACCAGTCCGAAAAAGCCGTAAACAACTGACGGGATTCCCGCCATCAGATTGACTGTCGTCCGTATCACGGGGTACAGCCCTTTCGGGCAGAAGCGGGCCATGAACACTGCCGTCATCAAAGCAACCGGCACACCGATCAAAACCGCGCCTCCTGTCACGTAAACGCTGCCGAGAATCATTGGCAGTATCCCATACAGACCGGCAGACGGCTTCCACTTCTGTCCCAGCAAAAATTCCGGCACGCCAATTTTGAAAATCGCCGGCATTCCGTTTGCAAACAGGAACGCACAGATCAGTGCGACGGCCAGCACCGAAGTGCAGGCCGCGGCCAGAAAAACAAAGTGCATGAAAATTTCCATAAATTTTCTCAAGACTTCAGTTCCTCCCAAGTTGTGATCTCGCCGACGTACACAGCCTTGACCTGATCCCCCGTCAGCTCCTCGATTCCGCTCTCGTTGTTCACGATCACCGCGATTCCGTCCTGCGCAATAACCGTAGGAGTCAGTCCCGCTTCCAGCTCGCTGTCCTTCAGTTCGCGGGATGCCATTCCGATATCACACAGTCCATCGATGGCCTGCTGCATACCGGTCGTGGAGTCACTCTGCTGCACCTCAACTGTCACCTTCTCATTCACCTTCTCATATGCTTCCGCAAGTTTCTCCATAACCGGCGTCACGGAAGAAGAACCCGCGACGACAACTTTTCCTTCCACTTCCGCCGGAGTGTACTCCTGGGCCTCCACCGCGATATATCCGTTGTCGGCGATGACCGCCTGCCCGTCCTCGCTCATGATGTACGCGATAAAATCCGCTGCCGCGTCGCTGATCTCCTCTGTCGTCGCGATATTAAACGGACGCACCACCTTGTAGGAACCGTCCTCAATCGCTTCCGGCGTGGCTTCCGCTCCGTCGATCTTAACCGCCGTCACCGAATCATTCAGAGAGCCGAGTGACACATAACCGATCGCGTTGACATCCTGTTCCACCGTCGTCAGCATGACCGACGTATTGTTCGTGATCTTTGCGGACTCCGTCGTGTTGTCAACCTTATTTCCGTCCGCATCCTCTTCCTCAATCCCGAGCAGTTCAATGAACGCGCCTCTCGTTCCAGATCCGTCTTCCCTCGATACTACTGTGATCGGACCTTCCGCATCCGCGAAAGCTGTCATTCCAAGACCTGTCACCATCATTGCCGCCATACCGATCATCACTGCTTTTTTCATCATAAAAATTTATCCTCCTTTTTTACATTAACTTGTTACAGCGAGAATTGTACGAAGAAAATGTAAAATGCAAAACCGGGTTCCGGTAAAAGAAATGTAAAATCGAAGTAATACGTGATCGTCAGACGAAAGCCGAAAAGAACCACCTGTGAAGCAACAGCATAAAAACATTGCTTCCCTCTTCCAAAAATGCTATACTTACACGGAATTTACCATATAAGGAGGAATTTTCACAATGCGTATTTTATACCGCAACCCGGAAAACCAGAGTTTTTCTGTTACCGAAGTGACTAACACAGAATATATGGACGACGATAAACTTCTCGTTTTCTTTGGAGATGAGGATATCTGTCTCCGGATTGAACAGAAACTGGCAGATCTTCTGACAAAGACTTTGTTCGAGGAAGGAAAACTTGACCTCACTTCCTACGGCTGC
>CANQAR010000190.1 GCA_947588845.1 uncultured Lachnospiraceae bacterium | reverse complement strand
CTTCGTATGGTTGCAGGTCTTGAGGAGATCTCTTCCGGTACACTGAAGATCGGTGATCGTGTAGTTAACGACGTAGAGCCGAAGGACAGAGATATCGCAATGGTATTCCAGAGCTACGCTCTGTATCCGCATATGACAGTTTATGATAACATGGCATTCTCTCTTAAGCTGAGAAAAGTTCCGAAGGCTGAGATCGACAAGATGGTTCGTGAAGCAGCTAAGATCCTTGACCTTGAGAAGCTTCTTGACCGTAAGCCGAAGGCTCTTTCCGGCGGCCAGAGACAGCGTGTTGCCATGGGACGTGCTATCGTTCGTGAGCCGAAGGTATTCCTGATGGACGAGCCGCTGTCCAACCTGGATGCTAAGCTGCGTGTACAGATGCGTACAGAGATCTCCAAGCTGCATCAGAGGCTGGGCGCTACGATCATCTACGTTACACATGACCAGACCGAGGCTATGACGCTTGGTACCAGAATCGTTGTTATGAAGGACGGCGTTGTTCAGCAGGTTGATACACCGCAGAACCTTTACAATGCACCGGGCAACCTGTTCGTTGCAGGATTCATCGGATCTCCGCAGATGAACATGGTAGACGCAAAAGTTGAAGTTAAGGGAAGCGACTGCTATCTGAACGTTGGCAAGACCTCCATCAAGCTTCCGGCTGCAAAGGCTAAGAAAGTCATCGACGGCGGCTACAACGGAAAGACTGTTATCATGGGTATCCGTCCGGAAGATATGAGTGATGATGCGGAGAAGGTTGCGGCAGCAGGCGCAGCAGCACTTGACGCTAAGATCGAAGTTTACGAGCTGCTCGGCGCAGAAGTATTCCTGTATTTCACAGTAGAAGGCGCTAACTTCACCGCTCGTGTAAATCCGCGTACAACCACAAGAACTGGCGATACAGTTAAATTTGCTCTTGATCTTGACAAGATCCATGTATTCGACAAGGATACAGAGCTGACGATCACCAACTAATCATAAAAATCGGATTAGAATTGCTGATTCGGGGCCGCTGGCAACAGCGGCCCCTTTCTTTGTCATCTACAGCAAAAAAATCACCTTTCCGTCTTTCACAGAGGTGTCCGGCCACTATGAAGGGAAAGGTGATTTTACGTTTTATTTTATTTTGATTTTATTTGAAATATCTGTCAAGCAGACCCTGGAATGCGCGGCCATGTCTTGCCTCATCGCGTGCCATCTCATGAACTGTGTCATGGATCGCGTCAAGGTTGGCAGCCTTGGCAAGTTTCGCCAGCTCAAGCTTGCCGGCGGTAGCGCCGTTCTCTGCTGCGACTCTCATCTCAAGATTCTTCTTTGTGCTCGGGGTAACTACTTCGCCAAGGATCTCCGCGAACTTCGCAGCATGCTCAGCTTCTTCCCATGCAGCTTTCTCCCAGTAAAGTCCGATCTCCGGATAGCCTTCTCTGTGGGCAACTCTTGCCATTGCAAGATACATACCAACCTCTGTGCACTCGCCTTCGAAATTCGCTCTGAGGCCGGCCATGATCTCATCGCTGACTCCGTCGGTAATTCCTACTGCATGTTCGCAGGCCCATGTCAGACCTTCTACCATCTCTTCGAACTTATCAGCGCCAGCCTTGCAGATCGGGCACTGTGCCGGAGCAGCTTCTCCTTCGTAAACATAACCGCAAACCTTACATACAAACTTTTTCATGGGTATCGATCTCCTTTCCTTTCATGGGTAAGATTATAAAAGTACTGTTCGCGCTGTCTGGTTCCCGGCACAGCCGGAATCGCAGATATGCCAGCGACTCAATGTACTGCCGCGAGCTTTCCTGCAGGTCGTGACCGGCAGCGGCGCTCCACGATGTACACAAGTGCTGTAACCGTGTGAACAATAACATAATAGTACCAAAATAAGAAATAATTGTCAATTCACAAGTCGCTTTTTTGGAAGAAATAGGTTATACTTATATGGAAGTTAAGGTGCTGAAAAGACTAAAAATAAGGAGGTAATTAATTTCATGATTTATGATGTAATTATCCTGGGAGCGGGACCTGCGGGTCTGACGGCGGCAATCTATGCACAGAGAGCAAATCTGACCTGTCTTGTGATGGAAAAAGAGTATATGAGCGGCGGTCAGGTCGTAAACACATGTGAAGTAGATAATTATCCCGGACTTCCGGGAATTGGCGGATTTGAACTGGGAATGAAGTTTCATGAACACGCGGAGCAGATGGGCGCTTCTTTCGTTAATATAGAAGCAAGGCATATTGATCTTGAAGACGGCGGCAGGATCAAGGTAATTTATACGGATCAGGAAGAGTTCAGAGCCCGCACGGTGATTCTGGCTATGGGCGCGACGTATCGGAAGCTGGGCGTGCCGGGTGAGGAGAAGTTAAGTGGAGTGGGTGTCTCCTACTGCGCTACCTGTGACGGAGCTTTCTTCAAGGACAGGAAGGTCGCCGTGGTCGGCGGAGGAGATGTCGCCATGGAAGATGCGCTGTTCCTTGCAAGAGGATGTGAGAAGGTCTATGTGATTCACCGCAGAGACAGTTTCAGGGCTGCTCCGATCCTGCAGAAAAAGCTCCGGGAGTGTGAAAATGTCGAGATTCTGTGGAATACAACCGTGTCAGAACTGGTGGGAAATTCTCATCTGGAATGTATGAAGCTCAGGCGTACGGATACGGGCGAGGAGAGTATGCTTGATGTCGAGGGCGTGTTTATTGCGGTGGGTACGGTTCCGAATACCCGGATCGTGGAAAGGCTGCTGAAGCTAGAGGAAGACGGCTATATCGCGGCGGATGAGACCGGAGTCACGGAAGCGCCGGGCGTCTTTGTCGCGGGAGATATCAGGACGAAACGGCTGAAGCAGATCGTGACCGCGGTGTCGGATGGAGCGAACGTGATAGAGTCGGTGCAGAGATATCTGCTGGAATAATGATTTTGAAGAGGCGCCGCATGGTCTGCGGCGCCTCTTATAGTTGGGCAGAGAGTTTTGTCTCGCTGCAGGTGACTTCTCATAAATCAGGTCACAATTTAAACGAAAATTACAGTGACAGTTTCCCAAGCTTGCTGTAGCTGTCCGCCATGTCGAAGGCGATCACCGAGACATCCCCTGCCAGATAGAATGAGTCTCCGATGTAGAGTCCGCGGGTATTGTCGGCGGATATCGACGGATAGTAAGCGCTGTCGCTTATTGTGATCTCAAATTCCGGGACAGCCTGGGCAGCATCTGTCTCTGTCAGGATATCTTCTTCCGGAACAGCCTGGACAGTATCTGTCTCTGTCAGGGTATCTTCTTCTGGGACAGCATGGGAAGAATTCTCAGAGATCTTTCCGGCGGAGCTTTCAGAAGCGTCTGAACCGGTGTCTCCGTCAAGAGGAACGAAGATGCTGCCGGGAACGCTGCCTGTTTCATAAGTATCGAGGTCCGCAGAATTGTTCTCTGAAGATTCATTGTCCTCAAAATGGCTGTCTGTGGAAGTTCCCTCCGGTGTCTGCGCCTGCTCCGAGAGCGCGTCCTGTACAAAATCATAGACCAGCTCACTGACAAAACCTTTATCCTTGTCGTAGGAGAAGACAAGATACCGTTCGCCGCAGAAGAAACCGAAGATATTTTTTTGCGGATCGATCAGGATGGACTTGTAGTTTTCAATCGACGGACACCACGTAACTCCGGGGATCACAAGGCGGTGCAGCTCTGTGACATTCGCCGGGTCAGAGACGTCGAACATCGAGAGCTTGACACCGGAGGTAATGCCGGTCTGTTCGTCTGCCTCGTAGCCCAAGCCGAGCAGCAGGTCTTTCCCGTAAAAATGCAGGTAGGAGGAGAAGCCGCTGACTTTCAGCTCGCCGAGAACTCTGGGAGACGCTGGATCCGACAGATCAACAGAGAACAGAGGATCCGTCTGGCGGAAGGTCACAAAATATCCGATATCCCCGAAGAAACGCGCGGAGCGGATGGTTTCGCCTTCGGCCAGATTTTCAATGGAGCCTGTGATATGCAGGGCGTCGTCAAGAATATAGAGGCCGTTCTGCTCTTCGTAGTCGGAGTCGTAGTAAGTGGAGACGACGCGCAGGCTGCCGTTGTACTCGTTCAGGGAGAACGAATTGTTTAAGTAACCTTTTACGGAACCGGCTGCCGTTCCGGTGATCGTTCCGTCTTCATAGTGAAATTTCATGATATCGGTCATAGTAGTGTCTGAATTCCAGTTTTCATTTGCAATATAAATGTTTTCCGGACTTACATAGAAGTTGGAAGTTCCGGAGACAAGCGCTTTCTTATCAAAGATATTCTGCGGATCCTCCGTGTTTACCGATGAGATCAGGAGGTAGGAGGAACTCGTCAGAGATTCCGGGAGGTAGAAGTCCGTGGCTTCCAGGTCAACGCCGTTTACTGTCGGAATGATGCGGCTTTCCTGATACGTTGCGCCGAGATCCGGGTACCAGGAGGTAAACAGGTAGATGAAAGAGCCGTTTTTGCGGGATGTCTGGTAGTCCCCGTCCTGAATGGCCGTGCCGGAAAGCTTCGGGGCCGCGCGGTCGGAGATGTCGTAAGTGTACAGCACTGTCTGACGGATGGAGGACGGATAGTATACATCTCCGTTCTGCTCGAGGGACGTGGACTGCCGGGTGGCGATTACATTCAGAATGTCACCGTCAACGTACAGTTCGTTTGTGCCGAGCAGATCAGAGTCAGCGGGAGGTATCGTGGAAACTTCCTTCAGATTCTGAGGTTCTCTGGCGTCGACGATTGTGACGGAACCATTCCGGCGGAGAATATAGATGTACTTTCCGTCCGTTTTTACGATGTCCGCCTCGTCAACTCCAAATTCCTGGATATTGGTTTTTGAGTAATCCGCATCTTCCTCGTCTGTAATTTCTTCCTTTGTGATCTCATTTTCCTCTGCAGGCGCATTATCGGCTGTCCGCGCGGTTTCTGCCTGTGCCATGGAAAGGGACGGACTGTCTGCTGACTGTGCGTAGGAAAAATCTTCGTCGGCAGAGACAGAATTCTCCACAGGCATTCCTTCTTCTGCCGGATATTCTTCTTCCAGTTCCGGAACCTCTATGGAGGCTGCTCCTGTGCCGCTGATAACAGATATGGAATCTGCCGTTTTTCCCATGTCGCCTGCTGCGTACTGCGGCGCAGAATCTTCAATGGAAAAATCTTCCGAAACAGCTGGCGCGCCGTCCTCCATGGAACCAGCCGGTGCATCGACGTCTTCTTCAATTTCGAGCGTATCGTCAACCGCCGCGACAGAGGATGTCAGAACGCTCAGATCCATCCCCATGTCATAGACAATGTCGTCCTCGTAATAAAATTTTTTGCGCAGGGCAGAATATACTTCTTCGTAGCTCTGGGCGGTGGGAAGCAAAGACATATTTTCCGGAATTTCGGCCGCCGAAACGTTCGAAACAGGCTCCTGTGTTTCGGAGGTATCTGCAGCAGAAGTCTCTTTCTGGCTGATTTTGGCGGAAGTGGATTTTTCCGTGCTGCTGCTGTCGGAATCACTGTCTGCTGCTGAGATTTTGCTTTCATTGTCGGGAGCGTCATTTGCTGTTGAGGTTTTGCTTTCATTGTCGGAACTGTCATTTGCCGCTGTGGTTTTGCTTCCGTTGCCGGGACCATCATTTGCTGTTGAGGTTTTGCTTCCATTATTTGAGATGCCGCTTTCTTTGTCTGCGGTTCCGGTTCCGGCGTCTGCTTCCTGGGAGACGATGTTTTCCGTCATCCGCCGTTCCAGGCTGGCGCTGTATTTCTGTATCTTTTGTACCTGCAAAAAGGACACGGCGCAGAGCGCGAAAACAGCGGCTGCCCCGGCAAAGCGGTAAATGGTAAAAATTTTTTTCCTGGCAGGTTTTTTTTGTGTCAGAAGTTTTTCAATGGCGTCCGGAGTCAAAGATTCAGGAGGCGTCAGATCGGAAGCAGACTGTCTGATTTGATCCAGTAATTTTTTCTCATCCATAATTTATAACTCCTTTCTGTAAGCTCGTCCGCATGGGCGGCGGGCTGAAATTATAGGGTGAAGGATGTCCGCG
The DNA here is from genome assembly GCA_947588845.1 of uncultured Lachnospiraceae bacterium. GTDB lineage: Bacteria > Bacillota > Clostridia > Lachnospirales > Lachnospiraceae > Choladousia. Next base: position 677 of record CANQAR010000190.1, on the reverse strand, counting down.
TCTTGCAGAGTTTTCCTTCAGGAAACTGTTTTGCGGTTCTGTCCGGGGCAAAAAGAATCATCAGGACAGCTGCGACTGCATTTTCTTCAGCGCCCGGCTCTGTCTGGAACGCACGGTATTTGCGTTCATGCCCAGAAAATCGCCGATCTCCTGACTGGTATATCCCGCGAACAGATTCATGGAGAGAATCAGGCGGTCTTCATCAGGAAGAAGTGAGAAAGCGCGCCGAACATCGAGTGTCTCGTGTAAATCGGTTCCTTCGGCAGGCGTCTCTTCATCCAGTTCGGAAATGGGATTCGCGTACTGGCGTATACGGCGCTTGCATTTGGCTGACAAGATACGGAAAATCCATGCTTTGAAGGCTGCCGCTTCTCTCAGTGAAGTGATCTGTGCAAATGCGTCAATGACAGTTTCGCTGACAGCATCTTCCGCGTCCTGCGTATGCTGCAGCGTATAGACGGCAAACCGGTACAGATCCTGATAAACGGTTTCATATAATCTGGAAAAAGCGTGAGCGTCTCCTTTCTGTGCTCTGCGTACCAGCTGTTCGGTTGGTTGATTCATAACTTCCCTCCTTTGCAAAGTCGGAATTAAAGCCTGCAGGCAGTATCTGTATATAAAGTGTCGCAAAAAAGTCGTATTGTTGCATTGCGGCGGAAAACTTTTGCATGGAATAA
>CANQAR010000189.1 GCA_947588845.1 uncultured Lachnospiraceae bacterium | reverse complement strand
CATGTGGGATCAGGCAGAAACCTTAATAAGGATATTTCTTTATGGTATGGGGAAACATAAATGAAATTTAAGCGTCATTGCTGAAACTGGATATTGAAATGTAAAAAACGCTGTGATATGATAAAACCTGAGGCGGTTCGGATTTTGATGATTTTGAGGTGTCCGGACTGCAGCAGTGACAGTGACTGGAAACTGACGGCACAGAGTTTATCAGCTTTTGCGGTCCGACAGAACAGGAGACGGAGATTTCCGGCCGGGCGCTGAGCGGAAAGGAAGGTACAATATGGGGGCTTTTGTCGCTGATTTTATTATTGAGGTAATCAGACTGATCGTCCTTGCCGCGGTGGCGCTGGCAGCGATTTTCTGCGGGAAGAAGCTGCGCGACCGCAAGGATGCAAAGTAAACAATCGAGCGTGGATTGAAAAAGGAAGGAAAGAAACAAACAAATCAGAAAGCTGCCGGGGGAAGCCCCGGCACTTTTGAAGCTTTAATGAAATCCTGCAAGGATTCCTCTGTCTCTATGGATAGTGGGATGAATTGCCAGATGCAAACTATAAAAAACATAATAAATGTACCTGGAGGAATGATTGTGAAAAAATATGGAGTAAACGAATTGAGAAAAATGTTCCTTGACTTTTTCAGAAGCAAGGATCACCTTGTAATGAACAGTTTTTCGCTGGTGCCGCACAATGACAAGAGCCTGCTGCTGATCAACGCGGGCATGGCGCCGCTGAAGCCTTATTTTACAGGGGCGGAGATCCCGCCGAAGCGCCGTGTCGCGACTTGTCAGAAATGTATCCGCACCGGCGATATCGAGAACGTGGGAAAGACAGCCCGTCACGGCACTTTCTTTGAGATGCTGGGGAATTTCTCATTCGGAGATTATTTCAAGAAAGAAGCGATCACATGGTCCTGGGAGTTCCTGACCGAGGTAGTCGGACTTGACCCGGATCGTCTGTATCCGTCGGTTTATCTGGAGGACGACGAGGCGTGGGATATCTGGCATGAGGTAGTCGGGATCGCGCCGGAGCGTATTTTCCGCTTTGGCAAGGAAGATAATTTCTGGGAACACGGAGCAGGTCCGTGCGGTCCGTGTTCTGAGATTTATTATGACCGTGGCGAGAAATACGGCTGCGGCAAACCGACCTGTACGGTCGGCTGCGACTGCGACCGCTATATCGAGGTCTGGAACAACGTCTTTACCCAGTTTGAGAACGACGGGGAAGGCCATTATGAGACATTGAAAATGAAAAATATCGATACCGGTATGGGCCTTGAGCGTCTGGCCGTCGTGGTACAGGAAGTCGATTCCATCTTTGATGTGGATACGATCCAGGACCTGCGCGACAAAGTCTGCGAGTTTGCCCACACGGCATACAAGACGGATGAACAGAAGGATATCTCAATCCGTCTGATCGTTGATCATATCCGTTCTGCTACCTTCATGATCTCGGACGGCATCATGCCGACGAATGAAGGACGCGGTTACGTGCTCCGCCGTCTCATCCGCCGCGCGGCGCGCCATGGCAGGCTGCTTGGCATCGAGGGAGCGTTTCTGTCCAAACTGAGCGCCACGGTGATTGAGGGCTCGAAGGACGGTTATCCGGAGCTTGAGGAGAAGAAAGATTTCATCTTCAAGGTACTCGCGCAGGAGGAAGAGAAATTTAACCGCACGATCGACCAGGGCCTGAACATTCTCGCGTCCCTCGAGGCGGATATGAATGAGAAGCAGGAGAAAGTGCTTGCCGGAGATCAGGCATTCCTGCTCTATGACACATACGGATTCCCGCTTGACCTGACAAAGGAAATCCTTGAGGAGAAGGGCTACGAAGTGGATGAGGCAGGCTTTAAGGCATGCATGGAAGAACAGCGCACAAAGGCGAGAAAGGCCCGCGCCGTGACAAACTACATGGGAGCCGACGCCACGGTCTACGACCAGATCCCGGCGGAGATCACGACAGAATTTGTCGGGTATGACAAGCTGGTCTGTGATTCCGAGATCACGGTGCTGACGACAGAGAGTGAGCTGACCGAGGCGCTGACCGACGGCATGCGCGGCACGATCATCACGAAAGTGACACCGTTCTACTCCACGATGGGCGGCCAGAACGGCGACAAAGGCGTAATTACCTGCGCGGACGGAGAGTTTGTCGTGGAAGATACGCTTCACCTGCTCGGCGGCAAGGCCGGTCACGTGGGCCATGTCACGCGCGGTATGTTCAAAGTCGGAGACAAGGTAACGCTTTCCGTCTGCGAGGAAGGCAGAAGAGATACCTGCCGCAACCACAGCGCGACGCATCTGCTCCAGAAAGCGCTCAAGACGGTGCTTGGCTCTCACGTAGAGCAGAAGGGTTCTTTGGTCGCTCCGGACAGGCTGCGTTTCGACTTTGCGCATTTCCAGGCCATGACGGACGAGGAGCTGGCAAAGACCGAAGCACTGGTCAACCAGGAGATCGCGGCCGGACTTGAAGTCTGCACCGACATCATGGCGATCGAGGACGCGAAGAAAACAGGCGCAATGGCTCTGTTCGGCGAGAAATACGGCGATGAGGTACGCGTTGTGTCGATGGGAGACTTCTCAAAAGAACTCTGCGGTGGCACGCATGTGTCCAATACTTCTGATATCACGACGTTCAAGATTGTTTCCGAGAGCGGAATTGCGGCAGGCGTCCGCAGAATCGAGGCTCTGACCGGAAACGGTGTGTTTGCATATTACAAAAATGTTGAGAAAGAGCTCGCTGAAGCCGCGAAGCTTCTGAAGACGACGCCGGCCAGTCTGCTTGAGAAGATCGCTTCCCTCCAGGCAGAGCTGAAGGCAGTCAACAGCGAGAACGAATCCCTCAAGAGCCGTCTGGCAAAGGATGCGCTCGGAGATGTCATGGATCAGGTCTGTGAAGTCAAGGGGACGAAACTCCTTGCCGCGAAGCTCGAGGGCGTTGACATGAACGGCCTGCGCGAGCTTGGCGACCAGCTCCGCGAGAAGCTGGGCGAGGGCGTTGTCGTGCTTGCGTCCGTAAACGACGGCAAGGTCAGCCTGATGGCAGCCGCTACAGACGCTGCCATGAAACAGGGCGCGCACGCGGGCAATTTGATCAAGGGAATCGCCGCACTCGTAGGCGGAGGCGGCGGAGGCCGACCGAACATGGCGCAGGCAGGCGGCAAGAACCCGGCAGGAGTTGACGCGGCGCTCGCGAAGGCAAAGGAAGTGCTGGAGGGGCAGCTGAAATAATACGAGAAAACATAAATATCCATGCTCTGCGCTGCAGAGTGATACCCGGGGAAGAACTCTGGAGAATGGCTGCGGTGTGAAAATGGCATCGCAGCTGTTTTATGCGCAGGCCCAGGCATGGAAATCAGCTGCTGACGCAGCATGCGGACCGCGCGGACGAGCAGGGAGAGATTCTCCTCTACTCGATTCTATTTCCGGATATGTGGGGGAATGTAAGCTGTGAACATTCTATTTTGGAATACGGATTTGAAAAAGAATGGATCAGACGAGAGGGAAGATGATCGAAAACTCAATATAGATAAATGCATAGAATATTTCATTAATAATCGGGAATGTGATATTGTGATTCTGGCAGAATATCCATATGATCTGAATCACTTGTGTAATAAAATATCTGTATCAGGAAATTCTTTCAAAGTGGGAAAGAAAGTTAATGAAAAATGCAGAGTAGAGATAATGTACCGCAGTAAATATCCTTTAGAGCTGTTGGCAGATGACAGGTATTATTTTATAAATAATATTAGAACGGCTTCTGGAGAACTGGCAATAGCTGGAGTTCATCTTCCAAGTAAAAGAGAAGCCACTCTCGAAGATCAGAAAGCAGTTGTCAGTTATTTGGTTAATGACTTGCAGGATGTAAAAGAGAGGGTAGATCATAACCGATTTATCATAACGGGTGATTTTAATGAAGATCCTTTTGAAATAAATATGATAAGCAGTGTGGGATTTCATTCGATTGCAATAGCAGATATTGTACAGAAAAAGAAGGAACGAAATGTTTATTATAGAGAAAACGAAATCTTTTATAATCCGATGTGGAATTTTTTAGGCGATTTTAATAAGCCATTGGGGACCTGCTACTATGACAAGGGCGGAGCTGTTAATTTATACTGGTATATTTATGATCAGGTTTTACTGAGTGCTGATATTCTGCAATGTTTTGATAAAGATTCGTTGGAAATAGTAACTGAGTGTGGAGGAAAGCGTTTGCTGTCTGAAAAGGGTCTGCCAGATAGAAAGAATTATAGTGATCATTTGCCAGTACTTTTTCATATAAAGGAGAGTGAATTATGAGTACAGGGATGTGGAATTTTGAACCAGATAAGGGAATACAGGAATTGCCTCGAGATATCGTTCAGGAGCAGTGCAAAATTTTGTCTGATATTACACAAGGGAAAGTGATTGCCCGCATTGCTGAATATGATGGGAATTATAAAAGTCAAATGGTTCTGACAGGGTTAGGGGCTGTTCAGAAAGGTTTAGATATGCTGAGCGGACCAATGGAAAAAAAGTTTGACATACAGGAAGAACTTGGAGATGGAACGGATGACAGCAAACTGGTATATGAATTTTTTCTGACAGCGGATAATGCCCCCAGATATAAATACAGGATTTGTTTTATTTATTATGGTGTGCTGTTGTATCCAGCAGGCATATCTCTGCAGAAGGATATTGCAGAAGAGATCGGTTCGGAAACGGAATTTTTTGTAGGCGATGAAAACGAATTTAAAAAAATATTATCATTGATATTAGGGAGTAAAACCTTAAGTGTTATAATAAATAATTTATATAAATTGTAAAACATTTGAAAAACAGGAGGAAATTTATGTATAAGGAAAAGATTGACACATATATCGACGGCAAGCGTGAGGAAATGCTCGCGGATCTGAGCGCTCTGGTGCGGATTGACAGCCAGAAGAGCGAAGCAAAAGAAGGCATGCCTTACGGGGAAGGACCTGCAAAAGTGCTTGCCGCAGGAACAGCGATTATGGAGAAATACGGCCTTACGGTAAAGAATTATGGAAACCGGGTCATAACAGGGGATTTTGGCGAGGGAGAGAAAGAACTGGATATTCTCGCGCATCTGGACATCGTGCCTGTGACAGAGGACTGGACAGTAACGCAGCCCTTCGAGCCGAAAATTGTGGGCGACAGAATCTACGGCAGAGGAACCGCTGACGACAAGGGACCGGCAATCGCTGCCCTGTATGCGATCCGCGCGATCAAGGAGCTGGGTCTGCCGTTGAAAAAGAGTGTGCGGCTTATCCTCGGATCCGATGAAGAGTGCGGCTCAAGTGATCTGAAATATTATTATGGAATCGAAAAAGAAGCTCCATATTCTTTCACGCCGGACGCAGACTTTCCGCTGATCAATATTGAGAAAGGCCGTTTTGCGAAATCCTTTGAGGCGGCTTATGCGGACAATGAGCAGTTTCCCAAAGTTGTTATGCTGAAAAGCGGATCGAAAGTGAACGTTGTGCCGCAGAAAGCGGAAGCAGTCGTTGCGGGGATTGAAAAAGACATCCTGGAAAAAGCGGCAGCTCATGCATCAGTGGAAACCGGTGTGGAGTTTATCATTGAAGAATGCAGCGGGCCGGTCTATGCGGATTCAGAGGAAGCAGTTTCCGGGAAAGAGACGGAAAAAAAGGATCAGGCTGGCAGAACAGGTGCGGAACAGGCAGATGCTGTGGTTTATTGTATAATCCATGCGAAAGGTCAGGCAGCTCATGCGTCAACCCCGGCTGACGGAAAAAACGCTCTGACCGCGATGCTGCACCTGCTGGCTGCGCTTCCAATTGCCGATTCCGAAGGATACCGCCGTCTGAAAGGACTTCACACGATGTTTCCGTACGCGGATACCTGCGGCGAGGCGCTTGGAATCCGCTGCAGCGAGCCGCAGTCAGGGGAATTGACGATGTGCTTCAGCGTACTTGATTATACGCCAGAGAAACTGAGAGGCGAGTTCGATTCCCGTCTTCCGATCGGCTGCAATGCCACGAATACTTCAGAACCAGTGGGACGGATGTTTGAATCTTATGGAATGAAAATTGCGGATACCGATGTCTCCAACCCGCACTGCGTGCCGGGAGATTCTTTCTTTGTGAAGACGCTGCTCGGCAGCTTTGAGCGGTATACCGGGATCAAGGGAGAACCTCTTTCTACCGGAGGAGGAACATACGTGCACAATCTCGAGAGAGGCGTGGCGTTCGGCTGTATGATGCCGGACGTCGACAATCATATGCACGGAGATGATGAATTTATGGTGATTGATACGCTGCTGATGAGCGCAAAGATCTTCGCGGACGCGATCATGAAGATCTGCGGATAAAAAAGATGCTGTCGGAAAATATCTGGTGGAACCTGTTACAATCTATTATTCACCTCGTCTGCGTTATATTTGTCTGTCTGCGGCGGACTGTATCCGCCTCAGAACAGATATCTGTCGCCGACATGTGTACAATCGGATCACAACAAGCTCCCGGCTGATATATTTTCCGGCAGCTTTTTGCATATTACTGTATAATGGAATCTGAATTTATAAACGAAAAATCTGTATTGAGAATTGCATATTTGAATTTTATACATTGATTCTGCATAAAAATTAAAATTTACAAAAAAGTGTACTTTTTTGTAACTCTGCTTCCAGTTCTATAAAATATCACTTCTTTTCCTTTTCGTCAAGCAT
>CANQAR010000188.1 GCA_947588845.1 uncultured Lachnospiraceae bacterium | reverse complement strand
CCCCGGTCACAAAAACGGTCATTTCGGCTCATTTTCCTGCCCGATTTCAAAAAACTGTGATCATAAAAATCGCGTTTTTGACCTGCTTGTCCGCGCGACCCAGGTGCTGCTGATTTCCTTACACGGGCCTGTGATCGAGTAGGAGGTGGTTTTTCCTCCTGCTCGCCCGCGCGGCCCAGGTGCTGCGTCAGCAGCTGGTTTCCGTGCCTGGGCCTGCGCATAATAAAAGGACCATGCTTTTCACATGATCCTTCAAAACAGTTCATATCTATTTTCGGTTATACCGCTATTCTGAGAAATTTTATGTTAAAAAGTCCTGCGGGATTCTTCTGTTTAAAAGACTCCCACAAGCTTCTCCATCACGATCTGCCCTGCGGTCACCGCGTCCTCGATCATCAGATAATGGTCCGCGGATGCATCCAGCAGAAGCTTTCCGGACGCCGGGAATTCCTCATCCGCAACTGAATAGTCATAAATTTTATTCTCTCAATAAATCAAGAAGCGTATATTCACCTTTTTTGATTTTAGACATCTCATGATACTTTTTTATCGCCGCCACAAGTACCGCCGGATCCATAAAATATTCCTTCACAAAGTCATAGGACTTTACATTGAACATTTTCAAATCTTCCTTACAGAACTCACTTGGTTTCTTGCCTGATTTCTTAAATTGTCTGTACTTATCTTCGTTGAAAATGATCAGCATCTCTATCTCCGGCGCTGTGATCACATTAATGACATCCACTTTGTGCTCATAAGCCCTGCTGAGCTTAAAGTTCTCCCGACGCGAATCCAGAATCCGGATGATTGAAATCTTATCGTCAAATCCTTTTCTCAAGTATCTTTCTTCAAACCGCCTGCCTTCTCTGCAGCGAATTACCTCTCCTTCCAGCATTTCCTCTCTGGAAAAAATCAGCAGTTCATTATCCAGCAGGATGTCCATGACTGCATTCTCTGCAGATCCTTCGCATATGCAGGCCTTATATTTTGCTAATTTCATAGGCCGCCTCCTGCTTAAGCGCTGCAGCCATACTCTTTTTCAGCCGCATGTACGCTTCATACATAGGAGTAGTTCCCTCAAGAAATCCGCTCTGATATGCATCGCTCTTTTTGATGTCATTTCTCTTCAGGATCATACTCAGATTCTCTGCCGTAATTCCATTTCGATTCCTGGTTATATAGATACTGTCATTCCGATCATATTCATCCAACAGTTCCGGATAGTGTGTCGAAAAGATCAGCGTACCCCCGTTCTTATTCAGCCTGCTGTCCATAAAAAAGCGTATCAGCGTTGTGGCGATCTCTTTGTTGAAATGATTCTCTATCTCATCCACAACAATATATCCGCCACTCTGAAGCACTTCCCGAGCCAGCGTAAATGTGATTATGCCTTTCACTGTACCGGAAGAGAGATAATTATTCAATTCGAATGGATTATTCAGGACGATCTCTTCTTTACCCTTAAACTTCAGATAAATAACAGTCTTTTGATCCTTCTCATCAAAATGCAGACTTTCAATTGTCGGATCCAGATAGGTAATCACCTCTGCTGGTATATCTTCCGGAAACAGCAGCACATTGATGTTCGTAAAGAGCAGCAGATTCACAACCTTTGTGTTCTCTCCGGTCTTCTTATTTCGGGCGATCATTATGCTGACATCATCCGACAGAAAATCTTCCCGCCCACTTCTGATCATCACCGGCTCTTTTCCATCAAAGTCAAGTAAACTCTTACGGGTAGCTATCCCATCTTCCTGTTTCGACCAGATTTTCTCTGATGCGATACTGTAAACAATGCCCTCCGTCTTTGTTTTCTTAGATGTTATTACAGATTCCAGGCGGCAGATTTCTTTATTTACTTCCGAATAAAAATAAATATTCAGCAACGCCCTCTTCGCATCACCCAGGATATCCCTGGTCTTAATATGATTAATCGGCTCATTATTCACGATATCCAGGACCAAAAGAATTACCTTCAATACTGATGTCTTTCCTGAGGCATTGATTCCTATAAATCCATTTGCCGGATTCAGATAGATATTTGAAAATAACGAATGCAGAACCCCCTTTTGATCCTCTGATACCCTCTGCTGCGCATAAAAACATATATCAAGCTTTTCCTTAAAGAGCGGCAGCCCCTCTGCCGTAATTCTGAGAAGCTTCATACTGACATCTCCCCTCAAAATATAAAAACAGATTTTACGTCTTTATTTTTATTTTATTGATAGTATATCACTTATTTATAAATTTATCAACGCAATTTTTGTTTTTAATTTCTATGAATTGTCAGTTAATACTGCCGCTCCGCCGCCGATGCTGTTTATCCATGGCAAATGAAAGGACAAATTTCATGTTGAAAAGTCCTGCGGGATTCTTCTGCCTAAACTTCCATGCCGGGCATGCCCGGCAACACCATGAATAAAAGCCCACAAGCTTTGCAAACATTGACGACATACCGCCGGAAGCCGATCAGAACATCCCCACCAGCTTCTCCATCACGATCTGCCCTGCGGTCACCGCGTCCTCGATCATCAGATAATGGTCCGCGGACGCGTCCAGCAGGAGTTTTCCGGACGCCGGGAACTCCTCATCCGCAAACCACAGCTTCAGCAGCAGCGGGTACTGCGGCAGGAAATCAAACCGGACCGTGAAATCCGCGTTGCTCTTTGTTATCTGCCCTCCGATGGCCCGGCATTTTTCCGTCAGTTCTTCTTCTGTGATCTGACTGAAACGGCTGCGAATCACAGCTTCACACCGTCGGTCAAAATCCCCGCCCCGGATCAGGCCGTCCTTCACCTCTCCCATCGTCATCCATTTCCCCGTCAAAGGCGTGCCGTCTGCAAGCTTCATATAATGCAGAATTACAAGCTGCTGCCATTACTCCACACAGGGCTCTATCTCATAATCCGGATAATGAACGTATACTTCCGTGCCAAGGCTTATGAGAGAAAATTTATTTGTTTTCTCATCGTAATCAATGCCGGCTTTTTCCGCGATTTCAGCCGGATCCCTGCCGGCAAGCCATTCCCCGGCTGCCTTCATCATTTCCATAAACGCGCGGTTTTCTTTTGTCTGCTCTCTCTTTATTCATGTCCGTATTCCTCCTCCCGCTTCTGCATCCCGGGGATCGGCGTGAGGACAGATTCAATGATACCGTTTCTGTCTCTTGTCTCCGGGAAACTATCTTTCATTGTCAGTTCCGCTTCTTGGCGGGCCCTCTCAAAATCCGTCAGATCCGGATGACCTGTTCCTGTGATTCGCCGCGGACAGTTTTCTTTTTCCGGCAAAATTTTGGAGGCAGGCAGAATCCGGATAGTTCTTGCCTGCCTCTGTTTGGATCTGTCTATCTCCCTTTCATCTGCTCATCCGCCCATTGATATACGGACTCCAATGCGGGGATCAGCGTCTTTCCTCTTTCAGCAAGTGAATATTCAACTGTAGGAGGTATCGTGCTGTACTGTTTCCGGGTAATGAATGCATCCTGTTCCAACTCCCGAAGGCACTTTGTCAGCATCGTTGCTGTGATGCCGACCACCTTCTTCTCCAGTTCTCTGTACCGAAGCGTCTGGTTTTCCGCGTCCGCAAGGTACCACAGGATCGGCAGCTTCCACTTCTGCCCGATCAGATTCATCGCATAAAGAATCGGACAGTCTGTCTCGTAAATATTCTTGTCTTCTGGCAGCAGCTTTTTATCCATATTTCATCTCCATTACTATATTTTTTATAGTGGCAAAGAATATTCTGCCTTCTTGTTTTTTCTTTGTTTCTAACTATAATAGACACCAGCAGATTTGTAAAGGAGAGCTTTACCATGAAACACCTGTTCGAGCCTGTAAAAATGCATCATATGGAACTGAAAAACCGCCTCATCCGCTCCGCCACCTGGGAAGGGACTGCAAATCCTGACGGCAGTATAACGGAAGAAGCCTATGATATCTATGAGGAACTGGCAAAAGGCGGCGTCGGCGCCATCATCACCGGCTTCACCAGTGTCGCCCTTCACGACGATTACTTTGGCGGCATGATGCGTCTGTGTGATAATGCCCTCATTCCTCAATATAAAAAGCTGACTGACATCATCCACGCCGAAAACTGTCCCGCCATCACGCAGCTTGCTCTTGGAGCATATTATCGGGAGGAAAAAGGACGCTACAGACAGGTGGAACCGGATGATATGACACCGGATGAAATCCGATTCGTTATCCGGCAATTCATCGATGCCGCTGTCCGGGCAGAAAAAGCAGGCTTTGACGGTGTGCAGATACACGCGGCTCATTTCTTCTTCCTGAGCCGCTTCATCAGTCCCGCAGTTAATCACCGCACGGACAAATATGGCGGCTCTATTGAGAAACGTGCCCATATCCTTCTTGAGATCCTGGACGGTATCCGCAAAGCCACTCCGCAGCTTCATATCACGATAAAAATCAACTGCAGCGACTTCACCTATTACGGCCTTACGGAGGAGGAATGTCTTTCCACCTGCAGTCTTCTTGATCAGGCAGGCATCGATTCCATTGAAGTCAGCGGAAACGGCACCTCTGTCAGCGGCATCAGGGCTCATGTGAATGAAGGATATTTTGTTTCCGCTGCCGCTGATATTGCCAGAACTGTCAGCTGCCCTGTCATCGTGGTCGGGGGCTTCAGGAGCCAAGATGTCATGGAAGATGTTCTGAATAAGACGAAGATTGAACTGATCTCTCTTTCCAGGCCGCTGCTTCGTGAGCCGGATCTGCCGGACAAAATGAAAGCGGATTCTTCTGTAATATCCAAATGCGTTTCCTGCAATGCCTGCTATTCATCACATGCGCACAAATGTGTTTTCAGGAGGGATAAGGCATGATGTTCCGATTGGATGTGCCGACGAAAAGGGGCTCTGTCCTTAACGGCGTTCTGTTTCGACAGGAAGAAAAACGGGTGTCAGATACCGTTATGATCGCCATCACCGGCATACACGGCAATTTTTACTCCAACCCGTTTTATTATAATATTGGAGATACTCTGAACAGCGGAACTATCGATTTTATCTATGCCCAGACCAATGACGCCTTCGGGAAGATTGAGACTGTCAATGTGAACACCGGAAAGAAAGAGATTATCGGTTCCTGGAATGAACGCTTTTCCTACACGGATGAGGATATTAATGCTTATTTGAGTTTTGCGGAAGAAGAAGGATATGCGCATATCATTCTTGCTGGTCACTCGCTCGGCGCTAACAAGGTAATCTACTATCTGTCCCGTCATCATGATCCGCGGGTGGAGCATTTCTTTTTGCTTTCTCCGGCGAACCTGACTTATATGATGTCAGGTGTGACAGAACGTGAAAAACTGCTCATCAGGGAACAGGTGGAGCGTGGAGACGGCGAAAAGATGCTGCCCTTTCCCTTCATGGGATGGGTACCGTGCATCGCCAGCACAGCCTATGACTGGCAGTTCTCTGGACTTCTCAATAATGTCCACACGGCAAAAGACGGGGACTTTTCACAGGCTGAACAGATCACCCACACGGGAGCGCTGCTTGTTGGCACATACGATAATTTCACGGACGGAGACCCTTCTGCATTTTTCCGCAACCTGAACGACCATATGCCTGCCGCAAAAAAAACCGTCTGATCTTCATCGAGAAGACAGGGCACACATACCAAGGGAAAAATCAGGAAGTGGCCGATGATATTCTTCGTCAGATTCAGGATTGGAGATCACACTCCCCTGCGAAGAACAGAAATCCTGCTCAGCTCGTTTTATCAAATGTGAACGTCTACTGCGTGTAGTTCTGTAAAAGACCTGGCATCGCTGATGTACCAGCAGTCAAATCCCATCTGATCGGGATCGGCAACATAGACATCGACTGCCTCCTGCCCGTACAGATCGCAGCTGATATAGGAACGAAGCATTTCGGCCGTCTCACCGGTGCATCATCTCCCACAATCTCTGCGCACTTTTCTGTCCAGTAGTCCTCATACTCATCCGCCAGAATAACTTCAAACAGATTCACATACGTTGTACCCTCTCCCGCGATTGTTTCGCCGTCTCAATAACGTGACGGATTGCGGTGACAGGATGATGAAACATCATTCTCGGCCCGGAATACCGCATGACGGCGCGGATCTTCTCCCGCATCTCCGGTTTGTAGCAGTGGACTTTACAGTTTGAGCAAAAGGTCTTCATTTCCATGAAAGGACATTTGTCGCTGCGCTGACAGGCATATTCCGAGAGCGCAGCACATTCCGAACAGAGCTGTCCTTTTCTCGTTTTGTGGTTCCCTCGACAGTAAAGAGCGATCATCTGCGTGACCAGCGCCTTCTCCCGCTCTCGTTTCGTCCGTATATCCATCAGCTTGCCCCCCTCATTTGAAATCGCACACAAGTTAGCGCTACATAACTGCTGTCTCTAAAGAAAACCGCCCGCAGAGCGGCATTTCTATCATTTATTATAGGAATTTTTATAGTTCTGTCAAGAACTTCACCTGCAATGCCAGATATGGTAAGAAGAATTTGTTACAGTTCACTCCCCCATCGAGTTCGAGGTGATTTCCGGACATTTTGTTCGGAAATCCCGAGGTCTGAGGCGCGAAATGCTGCAAATGCAGCATTTCTGTGCATCGCGAAGCGTTGTTACGTTCACGACCTGTAAGGGAGTGAACCAATGTCATTAAGTTTAGGTAACGGGTTGGATTCTGTCATGGGGTCTAACCCATTTTTGATCTTTT
>CANQAR010000187.1 GCA_947588845.1 uncultured Lachnospiraceae bacterium | reverse complement strand
TGCTCGTCGCCTACGCCTGCGATACCGAATACGAGCTTCGCCTTCTCATCGCCAAACGGAACGCCGTCCGGATACTGGAGCACGACGATGCCGCTCTTCTTGACGGTCTCTTTCGCGTTGGTCGTGCCGTGCGGGATCGCGATTCCCATGCCCATGTAGGTCGTCGTGAGCTTCTCGCGCTCCTGCATGGCCGGAATGTAATCCTCGTTGACATAGCCGAGCTTGTGAAGCAGTTCGCCTGCCGCCTGGATCGCTTCTTCCTTTGTGGAAGCTTTCTGGCCAAGCTTGATGCCTTCCATCACAAGGATGCCGTCATTGGACTTCTTCGGAGCTGCCGGCTGAGCTGCTGCAGGTGCGGGAGCCGCTGCCTGGGCCGTTGTGAGCTGTGCGTACAGCTCGTCGAGAGCCGGATCCGCAAGGAAATTATTGATCGTGACGAGCTGCGCCTGCGGAGCGGACTTTCTCGCGCGCTCCTGGAGGATCGTCTGGCATACGACGATGTCTGCGTCGCCCGGAATATTGTCTACTGATGTATTGATAACCGTCAGATCAGGACGCGCCGCTTTCACGCGGTTGCGGAACTTCGTAGCGCCCATCGCGGAAGAACCCATGCCTGCGTCACAGGAGAACACAACCTTCTTCACTTCGCCTGCTGCCTTCTTTACGCCCGGATCAACCGGAGCCGCCATGCCCTTGGACTCTGCTTTCATTGAAGCCATCTGGTTCTGCGCATCAGCAAGACTCTTGTCGCCTGCCCTGCGGATAATCGGGGACGCGATCACAAAGGAAACTGCCGTTGCAATGAGAACGCCTGCCGCTGAGATCAGCATCTGTGTCTTCGGACTCATCATCATGAACGCGATGATAGAACCCGGGGAAGCCGGTCCGTTCAGACCTGCATGAGTAATTGTGAAGAACAGGATCGCGCATGCGTTGCCGGCGATCGGGGCAATGATTACCTGCGGATTCATCAGGATGTACGGGAAATAAATCTCGTGGATACCGCCGAAGAAGTGGATCAGAACCGCGCCTGGAGCGGAATCCTTCGTTGTCTTGTCTTTTGAGAACAGCATGTACGCGAGCAGAACGCCAAGGCCGGGGCCGGGGTTTGTCTCAAGCATGTACATAATGGATTTTCCGGCTGTCGTCACTTCGTTCGCGCCGATCGGAGTGAATACGCCGTGGTTGATCGCGTTGTTCAGGAACAGAACCTTCGCCGGCTCGAGGAAAATGGATACCAGCGGAAGGAGGCTGTGGTTTACAAGGAACTCAACGCCGCCGGTGAGCACAACCAGAATCGCCGACATAACCGGTCCGATCAGGTAGTAGCCGAGGATTGCCAGAAGCATACCGAGAAGTCCGACGGAAAAGTTGTTTACGAGCATCTCAAAGCCTGCCGGAATCTTTCCGTCGACAGCTTCATCAAATTTCTTGATCACAAGACCTGCGAGCGGTCCGATCACCATCGCGCCCATGAGCATGGTATAGTCAGAACCGCAGATACATCCGATCACTGCGATCGCGCCGATCACGCGGCCTCTGTCGCCTGCGATCATCTTGCCGCCCTGGCTCGCGATCAGAATCGGAAGCAGGTAGTTCAGCATGGGGCTGACCATGGAATTCAGCTGTGGATTCGGGATCCAGCCTGTGTCAATAAACAGCGCCGCGAGGAAGCCCCACGCGATAAACGCGCCGATGTTCGGCATAACCATTCCGGAAAGAAACTTTCCAAAAGCCTGTACTTTACTCTTCATAACTAATTCACTCCTATCCTTTTCATCGTTTCGTTTTTATAACATTTCACAAGCGCTTCCTCTGCGAGAGCGGCGCCCGCGGATGCGTCGCCCTCCAGCAGCGCCTGAAGAAACCGATTGTCATCAACCAGCAGAGCGCTCAGAGCGCTGATTGTCTCGTAACACTCCCTGGCCTGCCTGCCGTCCGGCGCCAGCATCACAACAACTCCTCTTACTTCGCCTTTTTCTCCTCTGAACGGATGAATCAGGCGAAGGAATCCAAATCTGCTGTGTTTTGCCGCATCCGTGACGCAGTGAAACAGATAAATATGCATATCCGGGAAAAAGGTATCTCCGAGTTTTTCTCTCTTTCTGATCCCGGCGGCTATCTTCTGCCGTCCGCTGTCATCTTCCGCGAAAACATCCGCCGCAAGATCAATCAGCTGATCCAGGCTTTCCGCCTGCTCTGCCTCCCTGATGCAGAAATGTTCCAGAATCTCCACGATCTCCCCGCCGATCATTGACGCATGCCGGATAAAATCAAGTGTCAGCATGCTCTTTTCGTAAAACGGCCCCGCGGCGTTTCTGGTCTTTTTGTGGATACGCCTGCGGTTGATCTCCTCGATCGTGTTCTGAATCATCAGCTTGTCCTGTGTCTGCAGGATCATGCCGACACGCAGATGAGGAAAATCCGTCTGAATCTCTGTCGTGGAAATGATCAGGTCAATTCCTTCTCTGCGGAGCTGCTCCTCATCAATATCAAACGCCGATATGATCCTCCGTATCTCAAGATTGCCGAACAGTCTCATGAGATTCACCGACAATACTTTTGAAGTCCCGATTCCCGCCGGGCAAATCACGACAGTCCGGATTTTCTGTTCATTTTCCTGAAACTGCTCGGCCGCCGCCGCGAAATGCATCGCGATATAACCGATCTCCGACTCCGGGATCTCTCTTGGCGCAATGAACTCTCTGAGTACCTCGCACGAAGTTTTCACCGCCTCATAAATCTCCGGGTAACTCTGCCGGACCAGATCCGGCTGCGGATTCTCCATGCGGAGATTCACTGAAACACGACTGATAAACGCGTTGATATGCTCCACAAGATCGTCCGCCATCCTCGTGCAGGAGCGGAACGGAAGTTTTGTGAGCTGCTCCACAACCGCCGCCATGGACATCACAATCCTGCGGGTATTCATGTTCTCCAGCGGATCCTTCAGCTCCGCCGCGGAGGACCAGATACGCGCGGAGGAAAGGTATACGGCAAAGTACCCGATTTCCTTTTCCGGAAGATTCAGGGAAAATTGTTTCCCCAGTTCCCCGGCCATATACTCTGCCGCCGACATTTCCGGCGTTTCCTGAAGCTTTTTCACATCCGGTACCGGGCGCTCACTGTATTTCCCTTTCCGCACTCTGCTGACCGCCAGAGAGATGCGGACCACCAGGCCAATGTAGCTGTGGTCCGTGTACCGGACGCCGAGCCTTTTCCGACTGTCCGCAAGCAGCTTCACAACCGCCTCTACAACCGAAAAATCCCAGAAGCCAAGCAAAGGATTCTGCGTCAGGATGTCCTCCTTTCGCTTCCTCTGCGTATTCTTCGACAGCAGTTCCAGAATCTTATCCACATCAATAAATTCAAAAACCGCGCCGCTGACCGCCTGCCGGAAAGCTGTCTCCGTACTTTTCAGGAAAATTCCCGTGCCGGGACGCCTCACAATTTCCACCCTGTACTCTTTCAGCCAGCCCGCAAGCACATCGAGGTCGTCGTACAGAGTGCCCTCCGAAATGTGATAGTTTGAAGTGAATACGTAGGCTTTCACCGGCTCCTCCGCAAAGAAAAGTTCGCCCAGTATATGTCTGCGGCGCTCCTGCCGGTTGTACATCGGAGTGATGTTTTCCATCTCCAGCAGCTCCCGGATCAGTTCCAGATTTTCGTTTTCTTCCTCGATCGTCATCCCGATTCCGGGTTTTCTCGAAAAACGGAAATCATTGTCCGTCAGCCATTTTTCAATCGCAGGCATTTCACGCAGCACCGTACGCGAGGAGACACCAAGTTTCTCTGAGATCACGGCAAGCGTCACCGGACGGGGCGCCATCTGCGCCAGCGTCTGAAGGATGGTTTTCTGACGCACTGAAAGGGAGGACTGCCGCTCTTTTCCATGCTTTCCGTCTGCCATGATACTCACCTCCTTTCCTATGACTTTATAGTAAAAACTGCACTAATGCAACTAAATGATATGTTACTTTTGTCAACATCTGATAGTGACATTAACCATAATGTCTGGAATATATATGGACATTTTTATAAGAGTTGAACGAATTGAACAGATACATGATTATGGAATTTTTGATTTATAATTTTCAAATTTGTAAATACTTCTGGTATTTTTGCGGTATTTAAAGTATACTGTTTTCAACAGGCAGTTTTTCCATTAGTATTTTCAGAATTGGAGGTTTTTATTATGAGCGATGGCATGATTACTTCATTTGACGGCATGAAGCTGTACATGAAAAAAGAAACCGCTCCGGACAACCGGGCGGTCGTTGTGATCGTACATGGACTGTGCGAACATCAGGGACGGTATGACTACTTCGCGGAGAAGCTTCACGCGGCGGGAATCGGAACTTACCGTTTTGACCACAGAGGCCACGGAAGATCGGAAGGAGAAGAAACATACTATACAGACTTTAATGAGCTGCTGGACGACACGAACGTCATTGTGGATCTGGCGATCAAAGAAAATCCGGACATCCCGGTTTTCCTGCTCGGCCACAGCATGGGCGGCTTCACCGTCTCCCTGTACGGCGCGAAATATCCGGACAAAAAGCTGCGCGGTATTATCACAAGCGGCGCACTTGTCGTGGACAACAAGAAACTGATCACCTCGGTTCCAAAAGGACTTGACCCGCATCAGAAGCTGCCGAACGAGCTGGGCAGCGGCGTGTGCTCTGTCGCGGAGGTGGTAGACTGGTACGGAAAAGATCCTTATAACAAAAAGACTTTCACCACGGGGCTCTGCTATGCGATCTGTGACGGACTGGACTGGTTCGCGGACAAGATGAAGACTTTCGCCTATCCGGTTCTGATGACCCACGGTGAGGCTGACGGGCTGGTGGACGTGCAGGATACGTATGATTTCTTTAAGACCGCCGCATCAAAAGACCGGCAGATGAAGATTTATGGGGGATTGTTCCATGAGATTCTGAATGAGTACTGCAGAGACGAAGTGATCGCGGATATGATCGGATGGATGAAGAATCGAATTTGATCTGGAGCGGGCAGGAGGAAAAGACGCCTCCTGCCCGCATGACTGTGTCAGTCATAATGTCTTTTCAGAAGCGGATCTTCCATCCGCAGGACACGAACCTGACAGCATTTCCTGTAAAAAGAGATCCCATAGGCCCAGACCGTCAGATATCCATCATCAAACAGCGTCTCCGCATAGGCGCGATCCGCGATCTGGCGCAGAGCCGCGTCACATAAGGCTGGCATTTCTTCCCGTTTTTTCGCGTGTTTCACTTCTATGATTATGCCGGTAACGCCATCCTCACATCTGATCTGGATGTCGCTTCTGCCATTCCCGGACTCGCGGTTGGAAAGAACAATCCAGTCCGCTTTTCCCTTTAACAGTCCCAGCAGAAAGCCATGATAAAATCCTTCATAACTGTCATAGTAACTAATCGTTTCACGAAGCTGAATATTAAGAAACTTTTCAGCTCCTGAAGCATCCCCGCCTGCAAAAAAGCTGCACAGTCCCAAAAGTGCCTCCGTGCTGTTCTGAACCTTATCCCCAAACCATTTCTGAATCTTTTCAATAAATATTTCACGGATCTCACGATTGGGAATCACCAGACGAACTTTGCCGTCCTCCGTTTCACTGCTGTCTTTCTCCAATGTGAGATAGCCTGTAAGATACAGAACGCTCCAGAGATGCTCACGGCTTTCTTCCAGTTCCCCGTAAGTCAGATCTTCCACAACTTTCCTGCTGATACCTTTTCCCGCAATCAGCTTCTCAATATCTGTTCTGGTCGTAGCATCCGCAAGATCGACAAACCGCCGGACAATCTGATTGGAGCTTGTATTATTCCAGTATGCTTTCGGTTTCGCGGCAGGATTCTGCCGCAGCTGGTCGCAGTGACAGATCACATCCCATGGACAGTAGACATCCGTTCTCCCGAACCGATAGCCGTCATACCACTCCTTCATGCCCGCATAGGCAGCGGACAGGCCGTAATCCGTCAGCATCTTTCTTACTTCTTCATCCGTAAAACCAAAAAACTCATCATAACGCTCATCCGCAATGGTGTCTGTTTTCAAATTATTGATCCCGGTAAAAATACTTTCTTTGGAAATGCGCAGACATCCTGTCACTACAGCAAAGTACAGATCCGGATTCGTTTTGAACGCTTCTCCAAAAAATCCGCGCAGAAAATTCACCATCTCATGATAATAACCGTTATCATTCGCTTTATCCAGAGGTACATCATACTCGTCGATGATGAGAATCACTTTTTTCCCATAATGAGCGTGCAGCATCCGCATAAGAATGACAAGAGAGGACTGCATCCCTACTGTACCGATCCTTCTTTTTTTTAAAGATTTATAGACATCCAGATCATCGGCATCTGCTCTTTCACTGTGTGCAAGAGAACCGGATAAACGAATACATTCCGCCGCCAGAAGAAAGGATAATTTTTCCATCGCTTCCGCAAATGTCAGTCCGCTGACTCCCTTCAGCGATAAAAATATTACCGGATATCTTCCCTGGTAATTCTCGCAGATCTCCCGCTCCTGACTGATGGCCAGACCGTCAAACATGGATGGATTCGTTCCAATCTCAAAAAAGGATTTCAGCATACTCATGTTCAGGGTTTTTCCAAACCGGCGTGGCCTGGTGAACAAATTTACCGCTCCTTTATCCTCTATGATTTTTTTAATCAGTAAAGATTTATCAACATAATAGTAATCCTGCTCCACTA
>CANQAR010000186.1 GCA_947588845.1 uncultured Lachnospiraceae bacterium | reverse complement strand
ATTTGTATAAATTGCTTCCGTATGTGAGAAACGGTTTATATGTGTTTGTATAAATTGCTTCCATAGCCGGGAAATGCTTTTGTATTGATGACTAAGTTCGACAAGATTATACTAACACCATAAGGAATCGGAAAAGGAAACGGGACAGGGCCGGCCGCCCGTAGAAAAAGCAGATTCCGGCAGAATACAGGTAAACAGAACAGACATGAAGCGGAGGCGATGATGTTATGGGAAGTGAAGGAAAGAATTTTAAGAAAGAGATAGTGTTTTACGCTGATCTTCTGGACAGAAAAGGTCTTGTGAACACGCTGGAGGGAAATATTTCCATCCTGGATCGGGAAAAAGATGAGCTGTATATTACACCTTCAGGAATCAGGAAGTGTTTTTTGAACGAAGATATGATCGCAGTTATGAAAGGCGACAAGCAGACAGGAGGCAGCGCAAAGCGCTCCAGCGAGTATCTGCTTCATGTTGCGGCTCTTAAAGCCAGACCTGACTGCAATGCGGTGGTGCATGTTCATGCTCCTTATCTGACAGCTTATGCGTACTGCGGCAAGAGCATTAAGCTGAAATGTTCCACCACTTTTTCACTGGTGTTTGAAGAAATTCCATGCCTGCCGTACGGCGAAGCAGGAACAATACATATCGCGGACGGAATTGAGGACGCGATCAAGGATCACGATCTGATTCTTCTCGGCAATCATGGCTGTGTCGCTGTCGGAAAGACAATGGAGGATGCGGTGAAAATTGTTGAAGCGGCAGAGGAAGTACTGAAGATTTATCATCTGACCAAAAGCATTGGAGAAGTGAAGAACATTCCGGATGAGAAACTGGAATCTCTGTATGAGAATCATCCGTCGAGCAGAAGAAACAGATATAAAAAATAAGAGAGGGGAAAGTCAGTTATGAAAGCAGCGCTTATGTATGGTCCCGGGGATATTCGTGTGGAGGAAATTGAAAGGCCGGCCTGCCCCGAGGGAGGATTTATTTTAAAAGTTTCAGCAATTGGTCTGTGCGGTTCCGATATCCGGAATCTGACCACGGATTCCAGAAAGGGAAAATATCCGCATATTTATGGACATGAGATTGTTGGAGTTGTAGACGAGGTATCCGACACCTGTACGGAATATAAGTTAAATGACAGGCTTTATATTTATCCGGTAGATCATTGCATGAAATGTGAGGCCTGCCGTACCGGGCACAGTGAAATGTGTGAGAATGGCGGAGACTATACAAACCGTCAGGGAGGATTTGCGGATTATGTGCCGGTGACACGTACGCAGGTGGAGAGAGATTCTATTTATCGGATTCCGGAAGGAGTCGATATGATTCGCGCTTCTCTTGGAGAGCCTTTATCTTCCGTGTATGCCTGCCAGGAGAATATCAACGTGACATTTGGCGACACGGTTGTAATTATCGGAGCAGGCCCGATTGGATGTTTTCATGCAAAGCTGGCAAAAATGCGCGGCGCAAAGAAAGTTATTATGGTTGAGATTAACGACAAACGGCTGGAAATGACAAAGCAGTTTGGCGTTGACCATACGATCAACAGCATGAAGGTCGATGCGGTGGAGGAAGTAAGAAGGCTTACAGGAGGGAAAGGAGCCGACAAAGTCATTTCTGCGAATCCATCTACCCAGGCTCAGGCCCAGGCCATTTTCATGGCGAAGAAGACAGGACTCGTTGTGTTTTTCGGAGGGGTTGCCAAGGGCGCTCTGACGGAGCTGGATACAAATTACATTCATTACAATGGTTTATGGATTTACGGTCACTATGGAGCGAACAGTATGCAGGTTCAGAAAGCGTTTGAGCTGGCAATCGACGATGCTTTTGAGGCGGACAAATTTGTTACGCATGTTCTGCCGCTGAGCAAAATTAACGAAGGTATTGAACTGACCAGAACCGGTGAGGCGATCAAGGTTGTACTGATTCCCAACGAAGAATAAAAAATAAGGAGGAAGATAAAATGGCGAAAGAATTAACTATTCTGGTGGCGTGCGGCAGCGGTGTTGCAACATCTACGGTTGCTCAGGAGGCAGTGAAAGACATTTGCAAAGGAGCTGGAATTCCGGCAAAGATTATTAAATGCACCATGTCCGAGATTCAGTCCAAGCAGGACGACGTAGACGTGATCATGGTAACTACGAATTACAGAAAACCGGTAAAAAAGCCTTTGCTTAAAGTATTTGGACTGATTTCCGGTATTCAGAGAGAAGCAATTGAGCAGGAGATCATCAAGACCTGCAAATCGCTGCTCGACTGATCGGATAAAACGACTAAAATGGAGGAGGTAATTTTATGGAAATGCTGATGGCGATCACACAGCGCATTCTTGATATGGGCGCTACAGCGTTACTTCCGTTTTTGATCATGATTTTGGGATTGATTTTCCGCATGAAATTTGGGGCGGCGCTGAAAGCGGGTTTATTTGTAGGTATTGGTTTTTCAGGTCTAAATCTGGTTGTCGGTCTTTTGACGACGACGATTCAGCCTATTTCCGATTATTATGCGGAAATGGGAAAAGGTTTTACAACACTGGATCTGGGGTTTGCAGCTTCCGGTGCGGCATCCTGGACAGTTCCTTTTGCACCGATTGCGGTACCTTTGATTGTGGCAGCGAACTTTATTCTGATATTTGTGTTTAAGAGGAAAGTTTTGAATGTGGATATCTGGAATTACATTCATTTTCTGATTCCGGGAGCTCTGGCATATGGTTTATATGGCAGCGTGGCGTTAGGTATTGTGGTAACGGTAGCATGTTCCGTGATCGCGGTTCTGGTTGCGGAGGTGATTGCTCCAAAATGGCAGGAGTTTTTTGGACTGGAAGGCACGACCTGCAGTACGTTTTCATTTATGACCTTTATGTATCCGTTATCTGTAGTGGTAAACAAAATCTTTGATGCCATTCCTGGTCTGCGTGATGTGGATGTAGATATGGACTGGCTGGAGCGGAAACTGGGTGTGTTTGGCGAGCCGTGCTTTGTCGGCTTTATAGTTGGCCTTTTCCTTGGAATTATCACACGTCAGCCTATTGAAATTATTCTCCAGACAGCGATCGGTATCTCTGCAGTACTGATTTTGATTCCGAGAATGGTCAGTATCATGATGGAAGGTATCACTCCGATTGGAAATGCCGCCAGCGCGTTTATGAAAAAACATATGGGAGAGGATGCGGAACTCTGGATAGGAATGGATGTTGCCCTTGGTCTTGGGGATCCTGCCTGTGTAACCTGCACGGCAATCTGTATTCCGATTACTATCGCATTTGCGTTTCTTATCCCCAATATGACATATTTTCCAATAGGTGTGCTCACGATTGTGTGTTATACAACTGTATTCTGTGTTATGGCCAGCAATGGTAATCTGATCCGCAGCCTGGTGTGTTCGATTTTGTCCATGTTCATTATTGTATTCTGTGCAAATGCTTTTGTTCCTGAAGCGACGGCGTTCTTTAATGTAACAGGACTTGATATTGGAAATAATATGGCGACAGATGGATTCTTTGGCTTTAATCTTGCCGACATCATTCTGTGTATTATCCACAGGCTTGTTGGATAAAAAATGAAAGCACAAAAGAGGTGACATTTATGAGCTCAAAAAATTTGTATCTTGCAGCAGAAGGATCCGCAGAAAACTGGGAAGGAGCTATTCGTCTGTGTGGTAAGCATTTGATGGAATGCGGAAACGTGGATCAGGATTTTGTGGAGGGCTGTATTGAGCGTGAAAAAGAATATCCGACAGGCCTTCCCTCAGATATTCCGGTGGCTATTCCGCACTGCAGATGTGGTTCAGTCAAAGAGAACAGTATCTGCTTTTTGAGACTGGACAAACCGGTGCGGTTCAAGCGGATGGATGATGACGAAGAATATGTGGAAACCAGGCTTATTTTTAATCTGGCGATCAAGGCTGCGGATGACCATCTGGCTTTTTTGCAGAAACTGATGGGGTTTGTGATGAATGAAGATGCATTGATAAAGTGCAGCGAACTGCCATTGAGCGAGATACCTGCATTTATTGAAGCGGAGCTGGATTGAAAAGTAAATGAACAAATATAACCGTTGCAAAATACCCAGGGTATTATGGGCAGCCTGTATTTTGCAGCGGTTTCCGTTTTGGGGACTTTCGGTATGGGGTATATAATGAGGTGTTTTTATGCGAAAACGTAGTACTGAGATCATTCAGGCTATTCTGCGAAACGGAGATAAAGGTCTGAGTATAAAAGAATTGACGAAAAAATATAAAATTTCGCAGAAGACTTTAAGAAACGATATAAAAGAGATTAACCAGTTTTTACGGGATATTTCCGCCTCTGAACTGATTTTTACGGAAAAGGGAGAAATTGCCAGAGGACCGGATTTTGACGAAGATCTGGTAGAGCGGAGTCTTTACGAGATGGACCCCTACACCTATAAATTGTCTACAGAAGAACGCAAGATTTATATTATGATGATTCTGACTACCAGTGAACAATATATCACCATGCAGAGTTTTGCAGAGGAATTGTTTGTCAGCCGTATCACAATCGTAAATGATATTGAGGCAGTCAGAGAGGAATACCGCAGCATTGAAGCGGATCTGGTGGTGGATCCCGGAAAAGGGATGCTTTTGAACTGCGGAAAAAAGAAAAGAATAGAAATTTTAACGGAGCTGTATAAGGAAATTGAGATTAATGTCAAAAACGATGGATTTTTCCAGCGGATGATTTTAAACAGAATGCATACGCAATTTGAATTTTCAGGTATTTTTGACTGTATGCAGGAATATATGCAAATGTGCAGTATAATTTTCGTAGAGGATGTTTTTTATGAGCTGGTTCTCTACGTATTTGTAGTGTTTAACTTTTTCCGAACTGTCGATACCCAGGTAAAAAATGAAATATCCTGTTCTGAGATTGAGAATATGATGCTGTATACAGGACATGTAATGAATGTGAATGTAACACAGGATATGTTAATGGACTTGCAGCAGTATGTTCAAAAGCATCAGCTGAATTCGTTTGTAAAAACAGTGGATGAAGTTGAACTTTATAAAATCATTATGCATTTTGTGCAAAAGCTGGAGATACAGACACATTATGAATTATCTGATGATTCAAAACTGATGGACTCCCTGCTGATGCATATTAAGAGCATGAAGAACTGGGGCGACTGGCAGGTGGAGTTTCCGGAAGAATATGAAGGTTATATTGATTATGCTTTCCTGGAAGAAGCTGTAAATGAGAATGCTTTTATCCTGGAGCAGTTCCTCGGTTATGAGCTGAGCGATAATATGAAGAAATCCATCGTTATTCATATCTGTGTTTCGATTATACGGAATCATCGGTATATGTCGAGAGCGTCTGTCATCATTGTCTGCCCTGGAAGTATGGCAACCGGAAAGTATCTGGAGGCGCAGATTAAGAATTATTTTGATTTCAGGATCATTGATGTCTTAGCAGTAAAAGAAGTAAACCGCAGGCTGAAAATGCTGAAGGAAAAGGTCGATTTTATTATTTCAACCGTGTCCGTTCAGACGGATTACTGTCCGGTTATTAAAGTCCATCCGTTTCTTAAAATGGAAGATATGTATCTGATCCAGAAAATGACCTTTCAGAACCAGAAAAATTTACCAGCTTCAATGAATCAGAAGCTGCGTATGCTGAAAAACATGATTGGTGATATCATAGAAGACGACAATCTGGCTGAACAGCTTTGCAGCAAAATCTCCGAGATTGTGGAAAATTATCAGTCCACCGTGCCTGTCTGGAGAAAAAATGCGATTGGAACCCTTCTGGAACCTGGAGGAATTCAAATTACAGAGGAAGAATTATCCTGGATGCAGGCAATGTACAAGGCAGCGGATCCTCTGGAAAGAGCAGGATATATTCGAAGAGAATATATTGAAAAGGCTATTCGGAATGTGGAGGAATACGGAGACTATATTGTTGTCGGCAAAGGAGTGGCACTGGCACATGCAGACAAGGATGCAGGTGTGAATGAAGATTGCCTGGGATTACTGGTGTTGAAAAAAGGAATCCGTTTTTCGCAAAATTCGGATATGGTTTATCTGCTGTTTTGTTTTGCGACAACCGGTAAAAATGCGTATCTGGAGATTTTGAAAGAGATTGTGCAGATTGGACAGAAAAAGGAAAGAGTTCAGAGAATATGTTCTTTGAATACTTTAAAAGAGATATACGAAGAAATTATTTATGGAAGCTAAAATTTGTGTTCAGCCAGGGAGCAGTGGCAAGCCCGCTTCCTGGCTGAATCTGCGCAGATTTAATTTTTTTCCGGTTCATGTTTTTCGACGTATAAGATAATTTCAATTATTTTTGTATCGTCCATGCCCTCGCTTCTAAGCTTTTCAATCAGATTTACGATTTCTTTTCCTGTCATTCCTTCCATTCTTTCTCCTTTCTCCATCCGGTTTGCCTTGCCGCTCCCTTTCCGGTCAGTACCAAACGTGCAAATCGCCTGGTACTTAAATATACACTATATTTAGTGAAAAATCAATTGTTTTTACATCCCTGTGGAGTTCTCGTCTTCTACATATTTTATCAGATTCCCGGGCTGCATTTCCAGTATGCAGCAAAGCGTGTTTAAGGTTTTAATCCCCGGAACAATTCCTTTTTTCATATCCTGCATTGTTTTTTCTCCGATCAGTTTTTCCCTTCGAATCCTTCCGGTATTGTACCCGTTTTCTTTCAGCAGATCTATAATATTCATTTTAAAAACAAACATATCCTCACCTCCGATATAT
>CANQAR010000185.1 GCA_947588845.1 uncultured Lachnospiraceae bacterium | reverse complement strand
GAATCTATGGCCGCTTTTTTCTCATACTCCTCCCTGACCGGACAATCCGCCGGGAGCATCCGCAGTCCCGTATGTCCTTCATCATCGGTCAGATACTGAAAAATCATATCGCCCAGTCTGTATTCCTTTATTTTGCTCATAATATTGTTCTGTTCCTTTCATCGATTGTCTTTAATAATGACTTGAACATGATATTTGGAGTTATTATATATTTTTTACTTCCAAAAAAACATGTATTTTCTTATATTTTTTTGTACTATTTACCGAAAATTAATCGAGCAGGAGGCTTTTTTCCTCCTGCTCGTCCGCGTGCGTCAGCAGCTGATTCTCACATGCCCTTTCGCTTATCTATTCATTGATTGATCTCCAGAGCGCCCCGGCCGACTCCCTGACCTTTGCCAGCACTTCCGCCTCATCGCAGAACGTCAGCTGCCTGTCTTTCATCAGTACCTTTCCATTGCAGATGGTATGCGTCACGCTCCTGCCGTTCATGCCGAAAAGGATATGACTGTTACAGTTTTCTGCGTTCATGGGCGTAACCGGAAGATAGTCTGTCACGATAACATCGGCCGCATATCCTTTTTTCAGAGCGCCGAGCGGAACGGAAAAATATTTCTTTGCGATTTTCACATTGTTTTCAAACATCATCTTCGGCACCTCGCTCCAGGCGGCGTTCGGATCCTGGAGATGATGCTTGTGAAGAATATTCGCAACTTTATAACTCTCAATCATATCGTGCGTATAACCGTCCGTGCCAAGTCCGCAGACGATCCCCTTCTCCACCATTTTCATCGTCGGAGGACAGCCGCAGGCATTTCCCATATTCGACTCCGGATTGTGAACCACCATGGTATTCGTCTCTTTCAGAAGATCCATCTCCTCCTCGTCCACATAGATGCAGTGGGCCGCCAGTGTCTTCTCTCCCAGTATATCCAGATCCTTCAGCCTGTGCACCAGCCGCTTCCCGTAATGCTCCTGGCAGTGCGCAAGGTCATAGGCCCCCTCCGCCACGTGGATGTGGAAACCTGCCTGGGAAGGCTTATGCTCCCCCGCCAGATACATCGTCTCATCCGACAGCGTAAAGGAGGCGTGCATTCCCATCATCCCGACCGTCATATGATCCTTCTGCGCAAGCGCATATTTTATAAACCGCTCATTTTCAAGAACGGCCTCTCTGGCCTTATCCGCGCCGTCCCGGTCAGAGACTTCATAGCAAAGACATCGGCGTATGCCTGCTTCTTTCGCCGCCTCCTCGATCGCGAACAGGCTGTCCTTAATCTCAAAAAAACTCGCATGGTGGTCAAAAATCGTGGTGACTCCGTTCTTCACACAGTCAATCAGCGTCGTGACCGCGGACAGGCGCGTCTGCTCCAGCGTCAGATGGCGGTCAATATTCCACCACATCCCTTCCAGAATATCCAGAAAGCCCTTCGGATTGTAGCCTTTCACGGACAGTCCCCGCGCCATGGCCGAATAGATATGCTCATGCGCGTTGATCAGCCCCGGCATGATAACGCCGCCGCGGGCATCGATCAGCTCTGTATCCGGATATTTCTGCCGGATTTCATCAAAATCTCCTGTATCAAGAATCTGCCCGTCCTCGATCACTGCCGCTCCATTCTCATACCAGGGATGTTCCGGGTCGCGGGTGATCATTCTTCCATTCCCAAGGATAAACATACTCAAATCCTCCTATAAAAATTTTTATCAGTCAAAATTTACCAGTTAAGCAGCCTCTGTAAAACTACGTACACCGCTGGCCACAGAATTTATCGTACCTGATATAATTACACTCTTTTCCGCCCAAGCTTCAAACTTCCTGCTTCAGAAGACATTTTCGACTCTGAATCCCTGCGTTTTCCATATTATATTCTAAAGCTCATAGATTTTCAAGAGATGAGCCCGATCATAACAATACACAAAAAATACATTTTGTATTTTATTTTTTCATAAATATGATATACTATAAGGAAGGAGGAATACTGTGATGAAAGATATTTATTTAATTAACTACTCTGTTAAAGGTATTAAAACTTTAGATCAGCTGGTTTCTTTGTCTTTTTACAGGAAGACAATTCCAAAGCAGCCTGAAACGCAAAAATACAATATAAAAGGAATCTATGGTATAAATGGTTCCGGAAAGTCAGGTATCGTCACTTCCGTAGGAATACTGAAAAATCTTCTCATTAATCCCGGATATCTAAGCAATCCTGTTGTTCAAAAGAGTCTGGACTCTATTGTCAACAAAAAAACAGGCGAACTATTTATAGAAGTTGAGTTTATTGCTTTATCCGATAAAGAACCAGTACTTTTTCACTATCAGATAGCACTGGTAAAAAACATTACCAGAAAATATATTATAAACTATGAACAGCTTTCCTCAAGAAGAGCATCTTCCAAAGATCCTTTTATGAAAATTATTTTTGAGATTGCGAATGGAGAAATTGTTGAAATCAGTGAAAAAGAGAATGATAAATTTCCTATTATTCTTCGACAGAAAACAGCAAACCTGCTTGCTGTGTCCACAATCTGTGCCTTATACTGCGAAAAGATTCTTGCTCAAATGCCGGAAATTCATACAAAATACCGAAATAGTTTTCTTACCTTTGGCCTATGTTCACTTTTTGTTTTTGGAAATAAACTGCATGTCTATCTGGATCAGTCGGACGACCATACAAACTATCTGATTTATAATTTGCTTGGATATTCTGATGATTCGGGCAAAACTGATTTGGGAATGGATTTTTTGATAAAGAGCGTTTTTGAAATGGATACAGATCAGCTCAATGTCATATCCGCTGATACAAATATCGTACCAAAAGAATCTTATGAATCTTTTGTAAAAACAATAGAACATATGCGGGATTTTCTTCATATTTTCAAATCAGATCTGCAAAGTATCGAAATTGACAGGAAAGAAGATCACGACGCTTATATCTGCAGTCTGATCATAGTGTATGATTCTTATAAGATCAATGCGGAATTTGAGAGTACCGGAATTAAAAAACTAATTAAATTATATGCATACCTGAAAGAAATGGTCCGGGGTGACATTGTCTTTATTGACGAGTTTGATTCTAACCTTCATGATGTTTATTTATGCGCATTGCTGGAATATCTGATGGAATATGGAGAAGGACAGCTTTGTTTCACGACTCATAATGTCGGACCCATGGATATTTTAAAACAACGCAAGAAATCGATCGATTTCTTGTCTTCCGACCATAAAATTTATTCCTGGACAACAAACGGCAATTATTCTCCTGCCAGACTTTATAGGAATGGTATGATTGAAGGTTCCCCTTTTAATGTAGACTCGATCGATTTTATCGGAGTATTTGATTCCGGCGAGGGGGCAAAATAATGGGACTTCAATTAATTTTTGTGGTCGAAACAGATAAAAAATGTAAATCCGACTGGATCTATATCAAGGATACCATCGACCGCTTTTATCAATATGACCAAGCGCATGTGAAGCTCAGTCCGATATATATGGGCGGGAAAGGAAAATATACGGCGAAAGAAAAGGAAATTCTGAAAAAGAAAGAAGCCGTTGCCTTTAAAGCGAAAAAAATGATTTCGGATATTGACAGCAACAGGCTGTCTTTTGACAATTACCAGGCGAATACAAGCAATATTTTAAATATTCTTGACCAATATATCACACGAAAATAACATATAGCAAACGACAAAAATGCCGCTTGAGCGGCGCAAATTCGGCGCAGGGAACGAGCAAAACGAAAATCGTTTTGTCGTTCCCTATAGCATGAAAAATACGCTGGCGGAGAAAACCCTGCAGGTATGATCCGTCAGGAAGAAGGAACCTTACTCCATCAGATTTTAACGTCTCAGGAATACGTATGATACACATCGTACAGCCGGATATTTCCGACACTCCCGTAGGACCCTTTCTGCACTTTGATCCACACAGGCTCGCTGCCGGTAACCGCAACCACATTATCCTCCCAGATACAGTCGCCCACAATGCACTCCAGCATGCAGTACGGTACAAAAGAATCCGCCGAAAGTTCCAGGCTTCCGTCCCAGAGCTGAAGCAGCCTCAGATTCGGCTCCTCAAGCGCGAGATATTTCACCGGAACAAAGATCTCCGTCTCCTGTCTGACAAGCTCTATGCCATCCTGCAGATACGTGTACTCCACGCACACAAAAACGTTGTCTTCCTGCCCTTTTATGAACTTCCCATAATCCTTCTGCAGCAGGCACTCGGCCGACAGTTCGCGCACCTCGCGGCTCGTCGTCATCTCGTCGATCACTATGAAATCCAGCGTCTTCAGCGTCATCTTTGCCTGAACAGATACCGGAGATTTTGTCTCGTTTGAGATCCAGAACTCCATATGCGCGCCATCTTTTTGTATACTTCCCGCCACCGGAGCATCAAATCTCCTCGCCATATAATGCAGCGCCTTGTATCTCCCATAGTAGTCCATGCTTGACCAGGATGCCGTCGGCCAGTTGTCGTTGAACTGCCAGTAAATACTGCCCATGCAGCGCCCGCGGTTCCGTCTCCAGTGATCCGTCGCAGCTTTCATTGCATAACCTTGAAGCACCTGGCTTAAAAAGGCAAGACTTTTCAGATCCTTCGGATAACGAAATGTCTCGGAGAGATAATACAAGATCTTTCCGTTCGCCGCAGGGTTCTTCTGGTGGCTCTCCATCACCCTCGAAAACAGATTCCGGTCCGGAGATTCCGTAAAAGTCTCAATTGTCTTGATCGACGGCAGAGACTGGAATCCAAACTCGGAACAGAACCGGAAATAATGATTCCGATACTCCGTGAACGGTTTCTGCCCATGCCAGACATCCCAGTAGTG
Source organism: uncultured Lachnospiraceae bacterium (assembly GCA_947588845.1). Taxonomy (GTDB): domain Bacteria; phylum Bacillota; class Clostridia; order Lachnospirales; family Lachnospiraceae; genus Choladousia. The sequence continues at coordinate 1,994 of CANQAR010000185.1, read as the reverse complement.
ACTGTCTCCGCGGTTCTCATCGCCCGGCTGTTCGAAACTGCCGCCTGAAGACGGAGAGGACGGCCAGTAGAAAGTATCCGGCGCGGTCTCACGGACCACGTTGGCAAGAAGATACTCAAACTGGATCAGATAATCCCTCTTAAGCGACGGCGCATGGCCGCGCACAGACTCCCATTCCACCCATGCAGTTTCCATCTCGTTGTTGCCGCAGACCAGAGCCAGGCACGCGTGATTCCGGAACCGCAGCAGATTATCCTTTACTTCCTCCGCAATATTTTCCGCAAAGGACTCTGTCAGATCATAAATATTGCACGCAAACATCAGATCCTGCCACAGCAGAATCCCTTTCTCATCGCACAGATCATAAAAGGTATCCGAAGGATAATATCCGCCGCCCCAGACGCGCAGGCAGTTGAAATTTGCAAAGACGGCCGCCTCCACGTCTCTGCGGAGCACGTCCTCCGTGATCCTGGAGCAGAAACAGTCGTCCGGAATATAGTCTGCTCCTCTGGCAAAGATCTTTACCCCGTTCACCTGAATTGCAAACTCCTCTCCCCACTTATCTTTATCACGGGACACGGTCAGCGTCCGGAGACCAACCCGGTAAACCCTCTCGTCGAGCCGGCGGTTCTTCTCCCAGACAGAGACTTTCACCGTGTAAAGCGGCTGCTTCCCGTATCCGTTCGGCCACCAAAGCTGCGGCTCCTCTATGCTGATCTGCGTATCCAGACCCTCATAGATTCTCTTCCCATCAGAATCCAGCACCTCGTACCGGACTGTAAATTCGGAGAAATTCTTCCCGGACTCCGGTTCCGCCTCATTTCCCGCAATTATCTCCGTCTCCAGATCCAGCATAGCGTACCCATACCCGTGCCGCTGCCGGATCAGCGTCTCACCAAGCCTCGCCCTGCTGTAGGCGCACAGCTCGATCTCACGGAAAATTCCGGCATCCGGCAGCTGCGGACCCCAGTCCCAGCCAAACATACAGTGTGCCTTGCGGATATACTGCGAACCGGCCATCGTTCCAGTATTCACCATGTGGATTTCCCGGCCCGCTTCCGGCTTTATCGACTCAATATATTCAATCGGCGAGCGCAGTGCGATCTCCAGACGGTTTTCCCCCTCTTCCGCCAGTTCCTTAATCGGATACGTATATCTGCGGTGCATATTCTCCGTACGGCCAAGGCTTTTTCCATTTAAAAAAATTTCCGCAATGGTATCGATGCCATGGAAAATCAGCAGAAGATTCTCCTGCGCATATTCTTCCGGCGTGAGGGTAAAAGTTCCGCGCACCCGAAAATCATTGCGGAAAAACTCACGAACCTGATATTCGTTCAATCCTTCATAGGGATCCGGCAGAATATTTTCCCGGTAATACGTTCCCATGGCGGAACCCGGAACGGTCATCGGATACCACTGATCACTCCCCTCCACACAAATTTCAAAATTATCTCTCAAGTTGCGTCTCAACATTATGTCATCCTCCCTTTCTGCTGTGAAAGCTCAGCACCTTTGTGCTGAGTGCGCGAAAATATGGCCGCAAAAGCGGCATCTTCCAATTGTATTTTTGCACTTCTCCGCCTTGTTCCGGTCGGCAGGCCAGCGCCGCCGCGTTCAGAACTCCTGTATTCGAGGAAATACCTTTCCCCCGAGCCGCGTCAGGCGAACGCTGCTGTGCTTAGAACCTGCCGACGACACACATTCATCACCAATCGGAACGATCCGGAGAGCTTTCATTTGTGATAGTACCCGCAGCGCGGGCAGGGACTTTTCGTTTCGCACACCGTTCATACCACAAAATTCCGGACAACGTATCTGCAAAACTTATAAAGTATTATTGTACAGCAGGCCGTATTCCCAGTCAAGCCATTTTACCGTGAAAACCCAGCCCCAAAGCAATGACAAGTTACTGTTCACAGACCCACTGAGCTCGAGGTGATTTCCGCACATTTTGTGCGGAAATCCCGAGGTCTGAGGCGCGAAATGCCACGAAA
>CANQAR010000184.1 GCA_947588845.1 uncultured Lachnospiraceae bacterium | reverse complement strand
CACAGCCGCGGGAGGATGTCCGCCTCCCCCATATGGGGGAAGTAATAGACTTCCGCGGCGGCGCGGATCTCGGGAATGCCTTTCTTTCCGGTATTTCCGGTACGTCCGCCTCTGGTTGTTTCCGGTTCAGGCAGATGTCCGCCTCCGGCTGGTTCCAGCCTCCCGGGCAGGCCTCCTGCCTGAACCGTCTCCTCTTTTGTATGCAAAACCCGCGAGCGGGTCCTGTGCGTGGGATTCAGGTCTGCGCCAGCAGACGGTCTCTGCTCCAGATCCATGCGCGTCCCCGCGGAGCATGGACTAGACGGAGGAGCCATCTCCCATCCGGTATCCTCATCCGCCGCAAGGGTTTCTCGGACAGCCGCGAGGGCTCTGTCCCTTTTTTTAAAGAAATGCTCCTCTGTGTCCCTGCCGGCATAAAAATGAGGGGTCGCGAGGATACAATCGACCCCCTGCTGCATTTCCTGCGCGAGAAGACGGCGTGTCTCCTCCAGATTCTGGCTCCCGTCGTCGATCCCCGGCAGGATATGGGTGTGAAAATCAATCATCATACTGCCTCCTGACGGTTTCACAGAAAAGTGTACTTTTTCGTAATTTTTGTTTCCGTTCTTTAAAATAGCACTAATTTCTTTTCAAGTCAAGCAATAATTGTATCTTTCCAGAAACAGGCATGGATTTACTGATATTTATTTTTCTGCTGATCATGTCTCATTGTGTCCCTTTTGATATATAGCTTTGTATCTTCTGCTGTTCTTTTTTCGGAAATTATCACATATTTTTGTGCATTTCACACAAGAAAAATCCATATCATGGTTCACCCGAATTTTACCCTGTATCAAAAATAAAACATGGTTCCATCTGTTTCCAATGGGGCGGAATTGTCCTGTATTCCCCCTTTCAAAAAAGTACACTTTTTTGTATTTGGAAGAAAACCGTGCAAAAAGAGCTGTGAAAAATGGAGTTTTTGGAATTCCATTTTTCACAGCTCTTTGAAAGTTTACTGGCACAGCCGTCCCATCTTCTCCGCCTCATCGCGCAGTTTTTCATTTTCCCGGTTCAACGTGCCGAATCTGTCCAGCGTGCAGATCACTTTCCGGCATGTGCGCATTCGATTTAGCGCTCTTTCATACGTCTGTGCACTGACCGGTTCAAATGCCTGACTGCTGACCACTTCCGCCGCCAGATAGCGGGCAGCCTGATAATCCACATCATTTTCATACAAAATGCCCGTCGCAAACGGAATACTCTCGCGGGCAAGCCTGCGGTACACAGGAATGCCGGAGCCTCCTCCCGCAATCACAAAGACCTCCGGTTCCCCCTGCGGCGCGGGCAGTTCGACACAGCCGAACGATGCGTCGTAACAGCCGGTCGTCATGTCGTACAGCGAAGTAATATATTCCGAGGTAAATATCTCTTCCGGCGTTCCGTGCCGTTCGATCCGCTCTCCCTTCACGCAGATCACCTGGTCGGAAATCTTCTGCGCAAGATCCAGCTCATGCAGCGACATGATGACCGCCACCTGATTTTCCTTCACCATTTTCCTGAGAATTTCCAGAAATTCCAGCTTGTGCTTCACGTCAAGAAAAGAGGTCGGCTCATCGAGCACGATCATTTCCGGCTCCTGACAGATGGCACGCGCGAGCAGAATTCTCTGGCGCTGGCCGTCGCTGACGGCATTAAAATCCCGGTCCGCCAGATCGAGCGCATGCACCGTCTCCATCGCCGCTCTCACTTTCCTCCTGTCTTCCGGTCCGAGGATTCCAAGACTTCCGGTATACGGATAACGCCCGGTCGCCACCACATCCTCGCATGTCATCAGTTCCGGGCGGATGCGCTCTGTCAGGACAACCGCCTGTCTGCGCGCAATCTCCTTTCCCGGCATTTGCTGCATTTTCTGCCGGTCAATCCAGACCGTCCCTCCGATCAGCTTCAGCTGCCTTGTGATGCTCTTCAATATCGTGGATTTTCCGGCCCCGTTGGGCCCGATCAGCGTCAGAATCTCCCCGCGGTTCAGCTCAATTTTAATTTCTTTGATCAGCGGCTTTCCATCATAGCCGACTGTCATCTCATCCGTGTAGAAAAAAAAGTCTTTCGCCATTACGCCGTTTTCTTCCTCCGTATCATGATCATAATTACCACTGGCGCTCCAAACACCGCCGTCACAGAGCTGATGGAAAGCTCAGTCGGCGCGAACACGGTTCTCGCGATCAGATCGCAGAACAGACAGAAGACAGCTCCCCCGAGAAAGCAGGCCGGTATCACAAGGATCGGCTTTGAAGTTCCCCAGAGGTTTTTGACAAGATGCGGCACCGCGATCCCGACAAACGAAACCGGCCCCGCAAAAGCAGTCACGCAGGCCGAAAGTACACTGGACAAAAGGATCAGCAGGATCCGGAACAGCCGGATATTGACGCCCAGATTCTGCGCGTAAACCTCGCCAAGCTGATAAGCCCCAATCGGCTTTGACATGAAAAAGACTGTCACAACCGCCGCCGTCACGATCACCGTCATCACCGCAACGTTGTTCCAGGTCATGCCGGAAAAACTGCCAAGCGACCAGTTGTGAAGATTGACAATGTTCGAGTCATCCGCAAAGGTCACCACAAAATCCGTGACTGCCGAACAGATATAGCTGATCATCACACCGCAGATGACGAGCATGGACATCTGCGGAATTTTTTTCGAGACAATCAGGACAAACCCCATCGAGATCATCGAACCGAAGAAAGCCGCGATCACCATGACCGCCGAATTCACCATGATCCCCTTTCCCAGCAGATAAATCATGCAGAGTGCAACAATCAGCTTTGCCCCTGAAGAGATGCCCAGCACGAACGGTCCCGCAATCGGATTATGGAAAAATGTCTGAAGCAGAAAGCCTGACACGGACAGCGCTCCTCCCAGGATCACCGCGGACAGAATACGCGGCAGACGGATCTGCCAGATAATATTATAAGCAGTCTCCTCCCCCTGCCGCAGAAAAATAATCTGAAAAATTTCCTTTACGGAAAGAGCCACGCTGCCGGAATTCACGTTCCATATAAACAAAACCGTCAGCAGAACCAGGAGCAGTCCGAAAGAAAGACCGTACCGTAAGATTTTCTGCCTGCCTGATTTTTCCTGCGTTTCCTGAACATAAGATGTCATATCGTTCCTCCTTATTCCAGAGGATACAGATACGTAAGCTCATCCGGAGCCGGATCATCCTCCGTGAGTATTGTGTGAATATCCATGATCATATCCGCAAGCCCCGTCGTCTTCTGAAACAGGTTCTGCGTGGTACACCACACATTTCCTTCCTGTACCGCCTTAAAATCCGCAAGCAGCGCGCTTTTTTCGAGCAGTTCCTGCAAATCCGCGATCTCTCCGTCGATTGTGCTGTTGTAAATAATCACATCCGCATCTTTTGCCCCGGCATAAAATTCTTCCATCTGCATATTGACCGTGGAAAGCGCATTTTCGGAATCCCCTAGATTCTGAAAAATATAGGTTCCTCCCGCGAGATCGATCATCTGTGAGACGTAGTCGTTTGTCTTGCGGACATTCACATAGCCGTTGGAACTGACATAGAAAAACGCGACCGTCTTTCCAAGCTCATCGCCGGTCAGCGCCTCATCCAGCCTTGTAATCTGATCCGCAAACAGTTTTTCGGCTTCTTCCTCCCGGCCAAGCAGCACGGAATACAGCTTCATCCACTCCGTGCGTCCCAACGGATGCGGCTCATAGCTTGAGCGCTCCACCAGAACCGGAATTCCAAATTCTTCCAGCTTCTCCTTCACCTCAGGCGTGTGGTAGATCATCGTCGACTCAATCGCGAGATCGCACCCTTCCGAGACGATCAGCTCATAGTCCGGCGCGCTGTATTTACCCGCGTAGAGCATATCCCCGGCCTCCATGGCGTCCTTTGCTTCCTGAATATACCAGCCATCCTCCTCCGTGCCCGAAAGGCGGATCTGATCCGTCCCGTCAAGCGCGGCAAAGAAATCCATCACCGAAGTCGCCACGAGATAAATATGATCCAGCGGCTTTTGCAGCACCGCAACATCCTCCGGAAGCTCTTCCGGCGCCTCACCGTCCTCAGGCACCACAAGATAGCGTCCGCCGTCCTTTATCGTGATCAGCGCGTAACCGCCCTCGTAGTAGTCCACGGAAAAATTTTCCGCGTAGAGCAGTTCCATGCTGCCGCTGTAAGTCAGCCCGGGTATCTCTGCCGGAGCAGTTCCGGCTTCTGCGTCAGAATCTGCCTGCGATTCCTGGACCGTCTGAATCTGACCTGTTTCAGTCTCCGCAGGTGATTCCTGAGCCGCCTGAACCTGACTCATTTCAGTCTCCGCAAGCGGTTCCTGAACCGTCTGAATTTCCACGCCCTGCGCAGACACGCAGAAAGCCAGGAGGATCAGCTGCGCGCAGCAGATAAAAGACACACGCTTTAACTTTCGCTTTATCTTCATCTTAATCTCCATTCCGCCGCCTTTTGGCTGACGGCATAAACAGCGATGAAAATCCGTTTTTCATACTATTCCTTTTCTGTAATCGACGCGGAATCAAAGCAGAGATGGTAATCGATCTCGTGCGGCGTGCTCATCGCGATCGTATCCGCCGTAATCGCCATCTGATAGTCAAATCCGGTCACCGGAATCAGGAACGTGGAATCTCCTTCCGTGTTCACCGGCTCGAACTTTTCTTCTCCGACCAGCACATAGTCATAATACGGGCTGCCAAAAATAATCTCCGCCGTCGCTTTTCCATCCTCAACGGTAAGCTGCGCCGGGGATTCCACCGTCGTCTTTCCGGAACCCCCCTCAAGCGTCACATCCACCAGGTAGGAACCGTCCGCAAGCGCGAGGTCCTCAACCGTAGTCATCGCAATCTCCTTAAACGCCGTTTCCGGGAGTGAGGAGGACAGAAAAACGAGCGTTCTGTCGTACCACTGTTCTTTTTTCTTACTGAACGCGGCACAGGCAATGCCAGAGTCCAGGGCTTCCACCGGAATCTCGTAGGTGTGCTGCCCTTCTTCATCCTCCACGAACGGAATATATTCCTCCTCGCCGGCCGCTGCCGCTTCTTCGCCCGTCCCCATAAACAGGTACAGGTAACCGGTGCCGCCCATCGTCATCACAGCGCTCATTGAACCGTCTTCCACCGTCAGCTCGCATTCTACAATCTTAAACATGGAAGAACTGCTGGCGACCTCCACCTCATAGACACCGTCATTCAGCGCGTCCGCCTGAATCGGGACCATCCAGTCCTCCACAACATCCTCCGGCGTCACCATCTCGTCGGCGGAAGCGACTTTCCCTTCCGCTGTTCCGGTCTCCTGCTCTGTCTCAGCTTCCGAGGCCTGTTCCTGCACAGCCGCTTCCTCTGTCAAAGACTCCGTCTCTCCGGACGCCTGCGCCTCGAAAGAAAACCCTGTCATAAGCATAGCCGCGGATACTGCAGCCACGATTATTTTCTGCAACTTTTTCATCCTTCTCACTCCTTCTAACTTTATGGAGAGCTGCCGCAAATTCAGGACTCACTCACGAATCCTGAACGCGGGATTCGGAGCTGCGCCAGCAGATGGCTGTAACAAAAGCCCTGTAACCAGCGGACTCGTGACCTCCCGACGAATATTTTGCGGCAGCCCCATCATTTTCACAGATGGCAGACCATCACACGGCTGCCTGTCTTCGAAAACTCTGCGAAAACATCCGAGAGCCGCGCTTCGGCTCTCTCTTACTCTGCCAGACTGTCGATCGCCGCCTGTGCGTGCGCCACGTACAGATCCTGGATCGGCTCAAGCTCGCCAAGCCCTCTCAGCAGGCACTCTACCTCGTATCCGGCATCCTCAAATGCTTTCTTCCAGGTGCCTTCCTCGTCGCCCGCCATATCATTGTTCGCGTGATCTCCCGCAACCACCATCAGCGGCTCAAGGACAACCTTTGTGTACTCTTTCTCACCAACTGCCGCGATTACATCATCAAGCGACGGTTCCGCTTCCACGGTGCCGACATAATAATTCTCATGGCCGCCCGCAGTCAGAACTTCCTGCATCTTCTCATAAACGCCGTTGGACTCCGCCTCGGTTCCATGGCCCATGAAGCAGATTGCGGTCTGACCGTCGTCATATTCCGCCGTCGCCTCTACGATCGCGTCAGCCACCGCCTGGAAATCCTCATCGCTCGTGAGAAGCGGAGCGCCAAGCACAACTTTCTCAAACGCGTCCGCGTACTCCGCGAGTTCGTTGGAGAGATCATTGTACTCAAAACCATCCATCAGATGCGTCGGCTGAACAACCAACGTCTTCACGCCGTTGTCAACCGCACGGTCAAGCGCTTCTGTGACATTGTCGATCTTGACATCATCGCGGCTCAGTACATGGTCGATAATGATCTGGCTGGTGAATCCGCGCCGCACGCTGTAATCCGGAAATGCCTCTTCCATCGCGGTCTCAATCGCGCCGATCGTGGCCTGACGGTTGTCATTAAAGCTCGTTCCGAAGCTGACCACCAGAAGCTCCGACTCTCCGATCTCATCCTGATTGCGGGTATTCTCGTTGGAAGCGTCTCCGGTGTAGGCCTCGCTCTCCGCCTCAGATGCCTCTTCCAGCACTGCCTCTTCTGTCAGCGCCTCGGTCTCCTCCGCCATAACGGTCATGCAGGATGCCGCCAGCATCGCCGCCGCTGCGGTTCCCGCGATCAGATTGTTCCAGATTTTCCTTTTCATTCCTGTTTCCTCCTGTCTTTTCGGGCCTTCTGCCCTGTTCTTTTTTCGCCGCTGCTGCGGATACCGTCACCAGACTGGCCGCGGCTCCGCTTTCCCCGATCCGAGGCTTATGGCTTACTGCTGTTCGCACGCAGCTGTCTCCTGGAATTTCCGGATATTCTGCACAGAAACTCTGAAAGATGCGGTGCGGGCACGCAAA
>CANQAR010000183.1 GCA_947588845.1 uncultured Lachnospiraceae bacterium | reverse complement strand
GCAGTAGACGGCGCTGAGAATGGAAAAGTGGAAACAGGCGAAAACGGCAGCGATGACACCCTGATCATGTACGACCGTCTGTATAAGATGGAATTCAGGAAAGTGTCGAAGCTTTTGGATCGCCATGATGAGGTAGAGCTTGCAGTCATTGATGCTTCGAAGCTTGGAAAGGACATTAAGGATGCAAGTGTTGAGGAACTGGAAACAGCCATTGTAAATCTGGAGAAGAACTCTTATTATCCGGACGGGAAGGAACTGAGATGGAAGGCTGAGATGAATGGCGCAGCCAGTGAGACATTCTACGGCCTGAAGCACGGTACCTATTACCTGGCGGAGCTGACGACACCGGATGGCTATGTAAGGAACTACGTGGAATTCAAGATTCCTGAGAATCCGAAATTCCAGGGAGAAAAAGTCAGAATTAAAACGCTCACCAACTATGAGACCCGCGTACAGCTTGGAAAAGTATTTGAGCGCGGCGGGATGAAGGACGGTGACGAGGTTGTCTTTGACCTGACCCTGACGGGAGAGAAGCAGTATACTGTTAAGGAAATGCGGGCGCTTGGCGTACAGGGGGCAGAGGTTAAGGAGCAGAATACCTGGAGTGTTGTGATCACAAACAAGACCGGAGATCAGGCCGACGCGGAAGAGAATGGAAAACATCTCTATCTGTCCGATATCATCTATGGTCTGCCGGCAGGAGAATACACATTAAAGGAGGTTTCCGCACCGGACGGCTATGTACTGAAGCAGGATATTCCGAACTTTGAAGTTACGGATGAAATGGCAGGAACGGCGGATTCCGAACTGATAGTGGTTGATTCTGTTATGAACGACACGACCAAGGTTGCTTTTGAGAAGGTAGATGAGAAAGGCAATCCTTTGGACGGCGCGCACCTGCGTGTGCTGGATTCGAGAGGAAGGATAGCGACAACAATCTTCTACGAGAGTGATGTAAAGACAGAAGATGAAAGACTTGACTGGTACACGGACGGAAACGTGAAAGTGTTCACAGGTCTTAGGCCAGGTACTTACACACTGATTGAGCTTTACGCGCCGAGAGGACGTGTCTATGCGGATAATGTTCAGTTCACAGTGGACGAGAGCGGCAGAATAACCGCGTCGGGCAGTGGTATCTATGAGGCTGAGGACGGCACGCAGATTGTGAAGCTTACGATGCGCGACGATAACACCGAAGTTCGGGTATCGAAGGAGTTTGAGGACGGTTATCAGATGCAGGACGGCGAGAGTGTTGTTCTGAGAATTCGTCCGGCTTCCGGTGCCGGTGATACCGTAGATGTGACGCTGACAGAGGCAAACTGGAACGAGACAGAGAAGAAGTACGTTTCTGACACGATCTATGGCCTGGCGGAAGGCAGATATTTCCTTGAGGAGATTTCTGTGCCGGATGGTTTTACGATTGCGGAACCCGTACCGTTTACAATCAGAGACGGACGTGTGGACAGCGAAGTGGTAGTAAAGATTCCGAACGTCAGTAACACGGCGACGGAGATCGAGATCAGCAAGCAGTCGGTAACGACGGCGGATGCGGAACTGCCGGGAGCGCGTCTGCAGGTACTGGACGAAGATGGAAACATAGCCAAGACGGTTTACGGTGAGGAACTGGAGTGGACATCCGGGACGACCTCAAAGGTTATCAAGGGTCTGAAACCGGGAACCTATACGCTGCATGAGGATTATTCCCCGGCAGGCTACAGTTATTCTGAAGATGTTGAGTTCACGATTCCGAAGAATCTGAAATCGGCAGATGAGCTGGAAAAGGTCGTGATGAAGGATAAGGTTCTGGAACTTCATGTGACCAAAGTGGATGTGGAGACGGATGAAGAGCTTGCAGGAGCGACGCTGACTCTGCTGAAGAAAAATGCAGACGGAACGATAACGAAGATAGACAGCTGGACGTCAGACGGAAAAGGCTCCCATGACTTCGGTCCGCTGCTTGAGGCAGGAGCGGATTATATCCTGCGCGAGGAAGCGGCGCCGCAGGGCTACGGCTTTGCTGCGGATCAGGAATTCCATGTAAATGAGGATGGAACGATCACAGCCGATATGAGGACAGCCAGGGATGAGGCCGGAAACACGGTTTACCTGGTGGATGACACGGCAATCCGGATGCATGTAAACAAGGCAGATGTGGAGACGGATGAAGAGCTTGCGGGAGCAACGCTGACTCTGCTGAAGAGAAATGCAGACGGAACGGAAACAGAGATAGACAGCTGGACATCAGATGGAAAAGGCTCCCATGATTTCGGTCCGCTGCTTGAAGCAGGCGGAGACTATATCCTGCGCGAGGAAGCGGCGCCGCAGGGCTATGCTTTCGCAGCGGATCAGGAGTTCCATGTAAACAGGAATGGAACGATCACAGCCGGTATGAGGACAGCTGAGGATGCAGACGGCAATACTGTATATCTGGTGGATGACCAGGCGCTCCGGATGCCTGTGAAGAAAGTGGATGTATCGCAGGATAAGGAACTTGCGGGAGCGACGCTGACTGTTTTGAAGAAGAACGCGGACGGAACGGAAACCGCGGTGGATTCCTGGATTTCAGACGGAGAAACCGCCCACGACTTCGGCCCGGCGCTCGAGGCAGGAGGGGATTACATCCTGCGCGAGGAAGCAGCGCCGAGAGGGTATGATTTCATTGCGGACCAGGAGTTCCATGTGAATGAGAACGGAACGATCAAAACCGGCATGAAGACGGCTGTGGATGCAGATGGAAATACCATCTATCTGGTGGATGATACGGCAATCGTCATGCATGTGACGAAAGTGGATGTGGCGACGGATGAGGAACTTGCGGGAGCAACGCTGACCGTCCTGAAGAAGAACGCGGACGGAACGGAAACCGTGGTTGACAGCTGGACGTCAAACGGAGAAACTTCTCACGACTTCGGCCCGATGCTGGATGCAGACATGGATTACATCCTGCGCGAGGAAGCGGCGCCGCAGGGCTACGGCTTCGCAGCGGATCAGGAGTTCCGCGTGGAGAAAGACGGCAAGATTAAGATCGGGACGAGGACGGCTGAGGATGCAGACGGAAATACCATCTATCTGGTGGATGACAAGGCGGTCGCCATGCATGTGACCAAGGTGGATGCGGCGACAGGCGCGGAGCTTGCAGGAGCGACGCTGACCGTTCTGAAGAAGAACGCGGACGGAACGGAAACCGTGGTTGACAGCTGGACGTCAGACGGAGGATCCGCCCATGACTTCGGCCCGATGCTGGATGCGGACGCGGATTACATCCTGCGCGAGGAAGCAGCGCCGCAGGGCTACGCTTTCACGGCGGATCAGGAGTTCCGCGTGGAGAAAGGCGGATCGATTACAATCGGGACAAGGACAGCGAGGGATGAAGCCGGAAATACCATCTATCTGGTGGATGACCGGGCGCTCCGGATGCCCGTGAAGAAAGTGGATGTATCGCAGGATAAGGAACTTGAGGGAGCGACGCTGACCGTTCTGAAGAAGAATGAAGACGGAACGGAAACCGCGGTGGATTCCTGGATTTCAGACGGAGAAACCGCCCACGACTTCGGCCCGGCGCTCGAGGCGGGAGGGGATTACATCCTGCGCGAGGAAGCGGCGCCGAGAGGGTATGATTTCATTGCGGACCAGGAATTCCATGTAAATGAGGATGGAACGATTACAACCGGCATGAAGACGGCTGAGGATGAGACCGGAAACACGGTTTATCTGGTGGATGATACGGCGATCGTCATGCATGTGACAAAAGTGGATGCGGCGACGGATGAGGAACTTGCGGGAGCGACGCTGACCGTCCTGAAAAAGAATGCGGACGGAACGGAAACCGTAGTTGACAGCTGGACGTCAAACGGAGAAACTTCTCACGACTTCGGCCCGATGCTGGATGCGGACATGGACTACATCCTGCGCGAGGAAGCGGCGCCGCAGGGCTATGCTTTCACGGCGGATCAGGAATTCCGTGTGGAGAAAGACGGCACGATTACAATCGGGACAAGGACGACGACGGATGAAGCCGGAAATACCATCTATCTGGTAGATGACCAGGCGCTCCGGATGCCGGTGAGGAAAGTGGATGTATCGCTGGATAAGGAGCTTGAGGGAGCGACGCTGACCGTTCTGAGGAAGAATGAAGACGGAACGGAAACCGCGGTGGATTCCTGGATTTCAGACGGAGAAACCGCCCACGACTTCGGCCCGGCGCTCGAGGCGGGAAGGGATTATATCCTGCGCGAGGAAGCGGCGCCGAGAGGGTATGATTTCATTGCGGACCAGGAGTTCCATGTAAATGAGGATGGAACGATCACAACCGGCATGAAGACGGCAGTGGACGGGGACGGAAACATGGTCTATCTGGTGGATGATACGGCGATCGTCATGTATGTAACCAAGGTGGATGTAGAGACAGATGAAGAGCTTGAAGGAGCGACGCTGACCGTCCTGAAGAGGAACGCGGACGGAACGGAAACCGTGGTGGACAGATGGGTATCTGACGGTACCGCCCATGACTTCGGCCCGATGCTGGATGCGGACATGGACTACATCCTGCGCGAGGAAGCAGCGCCGCAGGGCTATGCTTTCGCAGCGGACCAGGAGTTCCGTGTGGAGAAAGACGGCACAATTACAATCGGGACAAGGACGACAACGGATGAGGCCGGAAATACCATCTATCTGGTGGATGATACGATGATTGTCATGCATGTGACCAAGGTGGATGTGGAGACGGATGAAGAGCTTGAGGGAGCGACGCTGACCGTCCTGAAGAGGAACGCGGACGGAACGGAGACCGTAGTGAACAGATGGGTATCCGACGGAGTTACCTTCCACGATTTCGGCCCGATGCTGGATGCGGATGCGGATTACATCCTGAGAGAGGAAGCAGCGCCGCAGGGCTACGCTTTCGCAGCGGACCAGGAGTTCCGTGTAGAGAAAGACGGCTCGATTACAATCGGAACAAGGACAGCCACGGATGAAACCGGAAATACGGTTTATCTGGTGGATGACCAGGCGCTCCGGATGCCAGTGAAGAAAGTGGATGTATCGCTGGATGAGGAGCTTGCGGGAGCGACGCTGACTGTTCTGAGAAGAAATGCGGATGGAACGGAGACCGCAGTGGACAGCTGGACGTCAGACGGAGAAACCGCCCATGACTTCGGCCCGGCGCTCGAGGCGGGAAGGGATTACATCCTGCGCGAGGAAGCGGCGCCGAGAGGATATGATTTCATTGCGGACCAGGAGTTCCATGTAAATGAAGATGGAACGATCACAACCGGCATGAAGACGGCAGTGGATGAAGACGGCAACACGATTTATCTGGTGGACGATGCGGCGATTACCATGTATGTGACCAAGGTGGACGTGGAGACGGACGCGGAACTTGCAGGAGCGACACTGACTGTCCTGAAGAGGAATGCGGACGGGACAGAGACCGTAGTAGACAGATGGGTATCCGACGGTACCGCCCATGACTTCGGTCCGATGCTGGATGCGGACATGGACTACGTCCTGCGTGAGGAAGCAGCGCCGCAGGGCTACGCTTTCGCAGCGGATCAGGAGTTCCGCGTGGAGAAAGACGGCTCGATTACGATCGGAACAAGGACGACGACGGATGAAGCCGGAAATACCATCTATCTGGTAGATGACCAGGCGCTCCGGATGCCTGTGAAGAAAGTGGATGTATCGCTGGATGAGGAGCTTGCAGGAGCAACGCTGACTGTTCTGAGAAGAAATGCGGACGGAACGGAGACCGTGGTGGACAGCTGGACGTCAGACGGAGTGACCGCCCATGACTTCGGCCCGGCGCTTGAGGCGGGAAGGGATTATATCCTGCGCGAGGAAGCGGCGCCGAGAGGGTATGATTTCATTGCGGACCAGGAGTTCCATGTAAATGAGGATGGAACGATCACAACCGGCATGAAGACGGCTGTGGATGAAGACGGAAACACGATTTATCTGGTAGACGATGCGGCGATTACCATGTATGTGACCAAGGTGGACGTGGCGACGGGTGCGGAACTTGCGGGAGCGACACTGACCGTCCTGAGAAGGAATGCGGACGGGACAGAGACCGTAGTGGACAGATGGGTATCCGACGGAATTACCGCCCATGATTTCGGTCCGATGCTGGATGCGGACATGGATTATATCCTGAGAGAGGAAGCAGCGCCGCAGGGCTATGCTTTCGCAGCGGATCAGGAGTTCCGCGTGGAGAAAGACGGCTCGATTACGATCGGGACAAGGACAATGACGGATGGAGCCGGAAACACGGTCTACCTGGTGGATGATACGGCGATTGTTATGCATGTGACCAAGGTGGATGTGGAGACGGATGAAGAGCTTGCAGGAGCAACGCTGACCGTCCTGAGAAGGAACGCGGACGGAACAGAGACCGTGGTTGACAGCTGGACATCCGACGGAGTTACCGCCCACGACTTCGGTCCGGTGCTTGAAGCAGGAGGGGATTACATCCTGAGAGAGGAAGCGGCGCCGCAGGGCTACGCATTTACCTCCGATCAGGAGTTCCATGTAAATGAAGACGGAACAATCACAGCCGGAATGAGAACAGCAGTGGATGAAGACGGCAACACCGTTTATCTGGTGGACGACCGTGCAATCGAGCTGCATGTGACCAAGGTGGATGTGGAGACGGATGAAGAGCTTGCAGGAGCAACGCTGACCGTCCTGAGAAGGAACGCGGACGGAACAGAGACCGTGGTTGACAGCTGGACATCCGACGGAGTTACCGCCCACGACTTCGGTCCGGTGCTTGAAGCAGGAGGGGATTACATCCTGAGAGAGGAAGCGGCGCCGCAGGGCTACGCTTTCACAGCGGACCAGGAGTTCCACGTAAATGAAGACGGAACAATCACAACCGGAATGAGAACGGCAACCGATGAGGATGGAAACATTATCTATCTGGTAGATGACCGTGCGATCGAGCTGCACGTGACCAAGGTGGATGTGGAGACGGATGAAGAGCTGGCAGGAGCGACACTGACCGTCCTGAGAAGGAACGCAGACGGAACAGAGACCGTAGTGGACAGCTGGACATCAGACGGAGTTACCGCCCACGACTTCGGCCCGGTGCTTGAGGCCGGAGGGGATTACATCCTGAGAGAGGAAGCGG
>CANQAR010000182.1 GCA_947588845.1 uncultured Lachnospiraceae bacterium | reverse complement strand
TATGCCCGGCGGGAAAACGTCCGGCGGGAAGCGGGTGTTCCTCGTGGGTTCTTTCCTTGCGGATGAGGCGGTCACGGATATGATCGAGCGCAGCGGGATGAAGATCGTCGGCGACAGCCTGCCGGAGTCGGGACGGCTGTGTTCGATGCCGGAAATAAGTCCGGACGGGGATCTGTTTCACGGGATAGCGGCCGCCGTGCTGAGAAATCGTTTATCTCCCACGCAGGATAACTTCCGCAGGATCCTTGCGGCGGATCTTGCGGAGATGGAGAGGAAAGCGGTGCAGGGTGTCCTGTTTGTGACGCAGAAATACTGCGAGCCGTATGATTACCTGTTTTATGTGTATAAGAAGATGCTGGATGAGAAGGGGATCCCGGTGCTGAAGCTTTCCCTGTCCGGTTCGCAGGAGGACAGGAAGACAGAGCTTGCGGTGGAGGCGTTTGCCGACCTGCTGTAGGGCTGCGGCATGGGCCGCGTGCAGAACCTGCCGGATCCCGTTTGGCATTGCCGGGGCAGAGAACGGCCGCGAAACAAAGGAACGGTCCGCGGTTTTATGACGCGGGTCCTGGATATCCTGTCAGGATTGTGGATTATTTAGGCCGCCGGATAAAGGGCGGCGGAATGGAGCGTACGATGGCACAGTCGATGAATCAGATAAAAAGCCGGCTTTTGCGGGATTATTATAAATATTTTTCCAAATACGCGAAGGGGAAAACGCCGGAGCGGAAGGTAGCCTGGGTGACGGCGTTCACCCCGGTGGAGATTCTGGAGGCGCTGGATATTTCTTATTATTATCCGGAGAGCTACGCGGCCGTCATAGCCGCCAGCGGGAAGGAGCAGGAGCTTCTTGCGGAGAGCGGGGACCGTTCCCTGTCCGGGGACTGCTGTTCCTATTCCTGCTGCATCGAGGGCTGCCTGGAACTGGAAAAGGGGCCAAGAGGGGTGCCGCCCAGACCGGATGTCCTGATAGCGACAAACAACCAGTGCAACACGCTGCCGGGCTGGTGGAATATCCTGGCGGACCGGTACCAGGTGCCCCTGATCGTGCTGGATTATCCGGGGGAATCCTTTGACCGGGAGCAGGCATATGTGTATGTGACGGAGCAGCACAGGGATCTGATCACGAAAATGGAAGAACTGAGCGGGAACCGGCTGGATCTCACCCTTCTGGAACAGCTGATTGAAAACAGCCGGGAGAGTGTCGCTGCCTGGGAGAAGGTTGTGGAAGGTGCCTTTTCCCACGGGATCACGCCGATGGTACTGTTTGATGATATTTCCTTTCTGATCACGTCGAGATGCAGGAGGGAGACAGCGGAACTTTATGAGATGATGGCGGAGGAGATCTGCCAGATGCCCCTGCCGTCCGGAACGGAGGGGAAGATCCCGGCTTTCTGGCTGGGCTATCCGCTCTGGTACCATCCGGCCCGGTATCTGTCGGAGCTTCTGGAGGATTTCCGGATCGTGGGGGCCAACTACATCACCTGGTGGAGTCTGGACTATGCGGGGGAGACTGCCTTTGAGCAGCTGTTCCAGGCCTATAACTACACATTCCTGAACCTGACGCAGGGGACGCGGGACAGGAGGCTGGCGGAGCTGCTCCAAAAGTCCGGGGCGTCCTGCACAGTCACGCTGCACAACAAGAGCTGCAAGTGCGACCTGGTATCCGCACGCAATGTTGGGATCCCACAGGCGGAGCTGGAGATCGACATGATTGACCGCACCTTCCTGGACACCTCCCGGGCGCGGGGGCAGATCGCGCTGCTGAAGGAGACCGTATGTACCGGGTAGGGATCGACGTGGGATCCTCCTACACAAAATACTGCGTCATGGGAGAACCGGGGACGGAGCCGTTTTTATTCTTGGAAAAAACGCCGCTCGCTCAGAAGACGTATTTTGCCGGGAAGCTGGCGGAGCTGAGAGAGACGTACGGGGAGATCTCCGTCGTCTCGTGCGGCTATGGGAAGAAGAATGTAGCCGGGATGCGGAACGTGAACGAGCTGACCGCTCTGGCGCGTGGGAGCTTTTGGGCTTTCCCGGAGTCGGAGCTTGTCCTGGACATCGGCGGGCAGGACACGAAGGTCATCCGGCAGGAGAGAGGGAAACTGAAAGAATTCTTTGTGAACGACAGATGCGCGGCGGGGAGCGGGATGTTCCTCTCCAATACCTGCAGTCTTCTTGGGATCCCGTTTGAGGGGATCGACCTTTCTGGCGCCGGCAGGCCTGCAGTCAGGCTTTCCAGCGTGTGCGCGGTGTTCGCGCAGAGTGAGATTGTGGAGCTGCTGGCGGAGGATATCCCTCCGGGGGAGATCCTGCGCGCGGTCTTCTGGCAGATCCTGATGCAGGCGGGCGCGCTGCTCGGAAAGGTGAAGGACGGGCCAGTGCTGCTTTCCGGCGGGCTGACGCAGATCCGGGGATTTCGGGAGTACGCGCAGCTGGCGCTGGGGAGGGAATGCCATGCGGCGGAGCATGGGAACTATCTGTCGGCGGTGGGGTGTGCGCTGCTGGTGGGGGAATAGTATGATTACAACTCTTGGCAAAAACCTGGGTATGCAGATAAAGTGGATTCGTTTTCAAAGGATATCTTCCGAAGGAGGGTCTTGGGCTTACGGATGCCTGAGTTGTTTGAGGAAATGATTTTCTGTACATCTGTTACGTTTACGACTTGTAGAAGGGTGAACGGTACCTTGATTCCGAAAAAAATAGCAAGTAATCATTTTTTTAAAAATTATATTGTATATGAGAAACGGATATAGTATAATAATATTGTTTTCTGATCAATTTAACTTGCTGATCATGGAATGAAACTATTTATTATCTGAAGCGGAGGTGTATTATAATATGAACTATATTGATTTGGGACTTTCTCCTTTATTATTTTTTGCAGAAAGTGGAGAAAAATCTTTTTATGAAGATACTGTGCCGAGTGAGCGGGTTGAAGCGTCAGGAGTTTTACTTGCTGGTTTTGACGGGGAAGAAAATCAGATGAATTCAAATGAACAGAGTTAAATTTTCAAAGTATATACTTTTTAAAGCACCCCAGTTACCCATCAGGGTAAATGGGGTGCTTTGGATATATTACAATTAGCTGGAGAAGAAAGGACACTAATGGTATGGAAGAACGAGGATATGTAGTGTGTTTGCTGAAATATATACTGGAGGATAATGTCAGTAACATTAGTTTATGGAATAAAAGATCTGGCAATGAGAAGAGTGTTTGTCTTGGTTATTTTGGCAGGATTAATGTGACACCAGTTTGTCGATTTAAGGAATATCTGGATAAAGCATCGAAATATGATGCCGGCTTTATGGGAAGTCGAAAACAGTTGATGTTATACCCCTTTGACGGTAAAATGCCAGAGCAACTTACAAGAAGGGATATTCCTGATGGAGAAATTAATCGTATTCCTTTCCGTCCGGTTGATGGAGCAGACGATTTATGCTTTTGCTGCCTGACTATTGTTTCTATTGATCATTCTATAAAAACAGGTATCAGTCAGAAAACAGATACAGATAGTCTAAAATATATTGGAAAGATTTTTTCTGAACAGATGGATTTTTATATAAAACAAAACAATATAAGAATGCCGAATGCTGTCATGGGCCTTTTGGGGACAGAGGATCTGTGTATAATTCTTTTGTCAGATGATTATTCAGCTATCTCAGGAGTTGTTGGACATTTAGGTCGACTTGTAGATAAAAACAGTGGAAAGCATTTTATTATTAATTCTCATTCTTTATTAATGATGGATATTCACGAAAGAACAGAATTGCCCAGATGGGGAGAAGCTAATGCTAAATTACATTTTTCTTTAAAAACAGTAGAAGGTATTAAATATCTGGAAAAAGTAAGAAGTACAATAGAAGAACATATTAAAGAGGGACAATCCGTAGTCTTAGAGAGCCAGATCGGTGAATATGATGCAGCGATTCAATGTCCTGCATCAGCGTTAGGTGCGTATTTATATGGTGATGAAGGCCTTCTGAGCTATAGAAATCCAGATTATCAAAAAGCTGTTTTTCAGTCTGAGACAATTCTGTTTAGTGTTGCTGACCTGGAAGCCCTGACGCCTGTTGAAGTTGAAACCCCGTTGGAGAACATTGAGTCAGATAATCAGAACCAGGAAATCAGGGATCAGGGAATAACGACGTTAGTGGAGCAGGCAATCAAAGAGATAAATGATCTCTTAGATGATGGGGATACGACATATATTCAGCAGGCTCTTTATCGTTTACTCAAGGATTATCAGCGAATTGCATCGATTCCTTTAGGAGGAATGCTGCAGGAGGATCTGCATATTCAATTTGAGGTGGCAGTTAATGCTATTGTATGTGCAGCCAGAAGATTTTGGGAAATCTTGAAAGTTAATCAGAAGAGGCAGGTGTCTTTTAACAGCCAGTTTGAGAATCAGTTTTCCAGAATTGTAGATACTTTGAATACATCCATGCAGGCGGCATGTCAGGTTGATCGGCTGTGTTTTGAAGAGCAGCAGTCTCATCTGCAGAATACTGGTGCACATTATAAGGTATTAATGGCATATTATGGCATCGTTAAAGACTTGTTACAGCTCATGTATGCGATTCCGAGATCAAAAAACTCACATCAGCCGTTGCTGGTTCCGTTGCTGGCCTTTGGACATACGCCTATTATTTATTCTGAGCAGTTTGAGTCGTCCTATGGAAATAAACCAGCTAAACTTATCAGTATCACGCTTCCGTACCATGCATTGGCTAATGTTCCTAAATATATTGGACCTTTAACTCACGAAATGTTTCATTATTCGGTGCCAGCTGATCGTTCTGTGAAAAATGCAGCAGCAGGAAAGTGTCTGGTTGCAATTGCCATTCGTTGTTTATTGGAGAATACTGGGAAGGTTATGAAGCAACAAGGTATTGGCTGGAATGTTTTTTACTGGCATCAGAATGCTTACTGGCAGACGGTTGAGAGTGTTTATGATAATATATGCAAAAATATTAATGAATTGCTGACAAACACATCTCAAAATAAAAAATATCTGAGTGCTGACGAGTTGCCATCGGATGTTTATTTTGGATTTTTTCGTGCTTCTCTGTTTTTGCCCCAGGATTTTTCAGAAGCAGAGAAGAGGCTGGAACTATACCGGACGGCCTGGCTGGAATTGAGAGAACATATCAGAGGAGAAGTGAAAAGGAAAGATATTATCGTGGCATTTGGATTCCAGGAAGAGCATGAAAAGAAGGTATCACCGGAAACATTTATTCAGAATGCTCTAAAAAAATGCTTTGCTCAACTAAGTATTGACCTGCATGGATATCTTGCTGTTTATGAAATGGTGCTGCGGGAAGTTCCGCCTGATTTGTTCGACATTGGATGTGTTATGCAGGGAAAATCGAATGAATTAAAGGCAAAACAGTATTTATGGCAGATACATAGCATCAGAAATGATAAGTTTTTTTATAAAACAAATGCTGCCGACAGAACTTTAGATGGAAATACGGTGCGTATCGGGGTTATTTTAGATCAGTTGCTGTATGGTGACAACAGGATTCCGGACAGAGAGTTTGTTAAACGTGACAAAAATATGTCGAAAAAGTTGGAGGAATGGTATCCGGATACTATGACTGGAACGCAGAAAAAACATGCAGAACGGAATAAAACTGCAATAGAGAGTGATTATAACAAGTACAGCGCAGAAAGTATATTTACGGATGTATTACTTAAAGGTTACATCGGTCCTGTTCTTGAGCAGCTCAAACAGCTTTCTGAACAGAACGAAGCCGCGGCAATTATGAAAAAGCTCACCGGATTTTATAGCAGATATTATAATATTCTGGATAATGAGCAGGAAGAAGACAAGCAGGCGGACGCTATCTTCAGCCTGGCTATTGATTTGATTGAGTGTTATCAATGCCAGCCGGAATTGAGAGAGATTGTTCCGTCTGATCAGGATAACCATGACTGGACACATATATTTGATACTTATTTACAGCATAATTTCACACCTGGGCTATATAACTGGAATTACACCATTAAAGTGTTTGGACCGGTGGAATTGTCAGAAAAAATGATTTCTGCTTATACAACTATGGAACTGACTGATACAGAACCATTATGGTTCCGTGGAGAGCATGTGGCAGGCAGGCTTTTATTGCCGGGTATTATGCGCTCATCAAATGGCAGGGCGTTTGATCCGGACGGTTTTTTATCAGGTATGCGGAGAATGATGATTCAGGCGAAAGCCAAAATACTTCCGGAAGGGAGACAGTTTCATAAAGCTGAATGGCTTGCATTATTACAGCATTATAGCTTTAAAACTAACTTGTTGGACTGGAGTGAAGAATTGTATTCTGCACTGTATTTTGCGACTGAGCGATGGGCTGAAGGAAAAAACCAGGATAAGGATGCAGAGATTAATCTGTTAAATCCTACTCTTTTTAATTTGGCTGTGGATTTTCTGGAGGATGGTCCTGGCGCTCAGGGGTATCTGAAAAGGTATCTGTCTGATAAAAAACACAAAAATACAGGGCGCTCAATTGCGTTATTTACGAATGGAGAAGATAATAAATCATATCGCTGTTTTTATGATTTAAATATTCCGAATTTGAAACCTGGGCAACGGCTTCGCTTGCCAATTGCCGCTATGACTCCTATTACAAATGAGAGGATGAAGATGCAGTCTGGTGTTTTTATTTTCTTTGATTTACGAACCTGTCCAGGTCGGAATATGAACTACAATGATTGCTCAGTAGCTTCGGTTCAGAGGCAGTATGTTATAAAGGCAAAAAGCGTGGGAATACAGCCAATACCATTTCTCTATACAATTGTCCTTGATCATCATAGTGCATCGGAGTTTGTTCAATATGTCCGTGCTATCGGGATGAGAAAGTACAGAGTGTATCCTGAATTGGATAATTTGGCTGAGGATATCATGAAGCAGTCTCTTTAAGATCAGGCGAAAGAGATTTTCAGAAAACAAGCAGGTAGTGGATACCTGTTGAAACAGTGTAAATATGGAAGAATAGTCTTACTATAGTCAGCTTAAATGTGTTTTTTTACGTCAGAAGGATTATGCTTGAGAGTTAAAAGTTTGAATCATTAAGAAGCCAGTGAATCCTCACGGACCTCTGGCTTATCCTCCTGCTGTTCCTGAATTATCTGCGTTATGCGT
>CANQAR010000181.1 GCA_947588845.1 uncultured Lachnospiraceae bacterium | reverse complement strand
AGCGCTGGAGAAAGATCATAAGCGTGCTGGCGGCGGCAGTCGTATTCTGCACGACATACGCGCTGATCCTGCCTGCCATGACGGCGGAACGCCAGACAATTTGCGGCATGGAAGAACATATCCATACAGAAGAATGTTTTGAAAACGGGATACAGATCTGCGGGAAGGAAGAACATACGCATGTTGACGAATGTTTCCCGAAAGGAAAAGGGATCACCATCGGAATAATCAGGCAGCCGACGAACGAGAATGACGGGGACACAGCCGCGTCAGGAAAGCTGGATATTGATGTACAAAACGTACCCGGCCAGGAAGTGGCGGATGGCCAGCCGGCTGCGGAAGCGAAGACGCGGGAACAGCTCATGCAGGAGCTGGAAGCGCTTGTGATGACAGGGAATCAGGCGGAAGACGTCGTGGCAGCGGCGAAGTCCTTTATTGGATATGAGGAGGACGGCCGGGGGTTTGTGAGCGAAGTCCTGGCGTATGCCGGGATTGAGGGCCTGCCGGAAGTGACGGATGAACAGGGCGGCTACGTCGGGTACGCGGACTGGGCGAAAGCGGTCCGGGAAGCAGGGCTCTATGCCGATGTCTCCAGTGTCCCGAAGGAGGGAGACCTGGTCTTCCTTGACTGGGAAGCAAACCCGGAGGTGCTGGGGCATGAAGACGAGAGGATCGACCATGCGGGCATAGTGATCAATGTGAGGACGAAAAAGGAGACCACGGAGACAGGCGAAACGAAAAAGAGCGTCCGCGACATCATGGTTCTCACCAGTAACACAAACGGCCGGATCGAGTCTTTTTTCTATAATATGGAAGATCCGGCGAACATCAACATGATCGCCGGGTACGCGAAGCTGCCGGAGAATCCGGAGCAGAATGTCACAGAAAGCGCAGGAGACAGCCTGACAGCATCTGCGGACGGCGCACAGAATACGGAGATCAGCGCGGCGGATGATGCCGGCGGACCGGACGACGACGGGAGCGCTGTGCAGATACCAGCGGAAGATGACACGGAAATGCCGTCAAATGACAGCGGAGAAATGGAAAGCAGTGGTCCAGCTGAACCGGAAACGGCAGCAGCGGCGGTAACAGAAACAGACGCAGAAAAGTCAGCAGAAGATGACAGAATAGTGTCATCGAACGATGACAATAAATCTGAAACAACACCTGGGACGGAAGAATTGGCATCCGAAACAGCGGCGGAATCTGAGACAAATGCAGCGGCGGAAGACAGCGCGGAAACCGAGTCCATGACAGGGGAAAGTGAACCGGCGGCAGAAACCGGGGCAGAGACAGAAGTCGGGACGGAACAGTCGTCAGAGACAGGAACCGAAACAGAAATCGGGACGGAGCAGTTGACAGAGACAGGAGTCGAAACAGAAATCGGGACGGAGCAGTTGACAGAGACGGGAGCCGAAACAGAAATCGGAACAGAGATGTCATCAGAGGCGGACACGGAAACGGACACAGAGCTGACATCAGAGGCGGACACGGAAACAGAACTGTCAGAGGAAGAAGGGACAGAAACCGGGACGGAGCTGTCGTCTGAAACAGATACGGAAACGGAAACAGAGCTGTCATCAGAAACCGATACGGAAATAGAAACAGAACCGTCATCCGAGAATGATACGGAACTGACATCAGAAACAGGCACAGAAGCGGAATCTGAGACGGACTGGATCTGGGAAGAGGAAACGGAAGACGAGACCGGCGACTGGATCTGGGAAGAGGAAACGGAAGAGGAAACCGGCGACTGGACCTGGGAGGATGAAACAGAAGACGAGACTGGCGACTGGACCTGGGAAGAGGAAACGGAAGAGGAAACCGGCGATTGGACCTGGGAGGACGAAACGGAAGACGAAACGGACGGCTGGGATTGGACCTGGGAGGATGAAGCGGAAAGCGAAACGGACGACTGGGGCTGGACCTGGGAAGACGGAACGGAAGACGAGACAGACGGCTGGGACTGGACCTGGGAAGACGGAACGGAAGACGAGACGGACGACTGGGGCTGGACCTGGGAGAATGAAGCGGAAGACGAGACAGACGACTGGGGCTGGACCTGGGAAGAGGAAACAGAAGAGGACGGCCAGATTGTAGAAGAAGAAACAGAACCGGAGACAGAGATGATTCCGGAAGTCAGCGATCCGTCGGCGGATCTTGAGACAAATGAAGACTGGGAAGCAAGCGTGGCGGATGTGGAACTGACCGGCGTCTGGGCAGACGACCTGGCAGCAGTCGCAAAAACGCAGCTTGGCGTGAAGGAAAGCGTAAAGAATTTCGAGACCGATGAGGACGGCACGAGAAGAGGAATCACGAGATATGGACAGTGGTACGGAGAACCATACGGCGACGACTGGAGCGCAATGTTCGTCTCCTTCTGCCTGAATTACGCGGAAGTACCGCATGAGTCCGTGCCAAGATCCGGAAAATGCGGGACACTGACTGAGATGCTGCAGGTATATGGCCTCTATGAGAATCCGGAAGAGTACGAGCCGACAAAAGGCGACCTGGTATTCCTTGACACGGATCTGGACGGGACCGCAGATCGCGCAGGCATCACAGAGGAAGTCACGGAAATCGGAATCGGCGGAATCAATGTCATCGCAGGCGACCTGGACGGTAAGGTGAAGAACATCGCCTACGCGAAAGACGACAAAGCGGTTGCCGGGTAT
This sequence comes from uncultured Lachnospiraceae bacterium, assembly GCA_947588845.1. Taxonomy (GTDB): domain Bacteria; phylum Bacillota; class Clostridia; order Lachnospirales; family Lachnospiraceae; genus Choladousia. The sequence goes on along the minus strand of CANQAR010000181.1, from coordinate 4,490 downwards.
GGCAGGCTTCCGCAGAAACCGGCGAAGAAACTCCTTCACAAGATCTACGAGGGCGAAGACGTCATCATCACGGCGGAGTACACAGCCGAGGCAATGATCCCGGCGGAAGCGCAGTTCGTGGTGGAGGAGATCCCGGAAGATGACGAGCGGTACGCGCAGCACTTCCAGACTGTGCAGGCGATGATGGATGCCGGACTGGACAAACCGGAAGCCGAAACCGCCGCCGCATATAGTATAGAAGAAACAGCTTTAAAAACAGACAAAAACGACACAAAAGAGCCCGCATCCGGAAACAATAAGGAGACTGATATGGACGCAAAAGATGGAGCTGACATCGGTCTCACAGACAAACAGGCTGAAGGCGAAGCAGAAGGAAAAGAACTGCGCGTGCGTGTCTACAACATCGGTTTCTACCTCGACGAATATAAGGAAGTCGAGCCGCAGGCCGAGGTGAAGATCAGCATTGAGTTCCTGAACGATCCGGAATTCGCGAACGGCGAGAATACCGTTATCCACATGGCCGATGAAGGGCCGGAGGCGCTGGATGTCTCAAACACCGAGGATGAGGAGGACGGAAAACAAAAGATTGAATTTGCGACGAAGAGATTTTCTCCGTTTTCTGTGGTGGCGAATGATGGACAAGGTTGTATATGCGGATGATGATAGGACATTGATTGTAAGAGAGGATTATAAGGATACCTTACCGTATACTATGGCAGGTTTGCCGTTCATTTGCAGCGCACTTTGCCTGATGTATAGAAAAAACAAAATCCAGAAGGGAGGATGGTGATATGTTTTCATAATTAGACATCGCCAGTCTCCCGCGGACTGGAAAACATGCACAGACGTGGCCGGACGCGGCGGGTAGCAGCCAGACCGGACAGAATCAGATCAGACGGCAGGCCGGATCAGAGTACATAGCGGGGCAGCAGGCAGCCCGATATTAGAGGGCGGGCATAAGTGAAACGCCCCAGGCAGGTACACATCCGGAACAGGGAAGTCAAGTTGGAGGAAGCCGGATAAGGCAGAGCGAAAGGCCACAGAACTAGAGTAACTGAAAAAAGTATGCGCCGAAAAGCGCAGAAGCAGTCCATACCGGAAGAAGGGAAACGATCCTTCTGACGCAGAGAAATCCTACGGGGAGGATAAATGATAAATCCTCCAGCCGGAGCAGAGGAAAACGGTCAGGCGTCAGAAAAGAACGAAACCCGGAACCGGAACGGAAAGTAACCGATATCGGAAGGACTGGGAGGAATACCTTCTGATATGTAAGGGTAGGAGCGTCCGTTTCCCAGGACAGACGCGGGAATAAAAAAAGAAAGGAAAAGAATATTATGAAGAGAAAGTTCAAAAGAATTGCCAGTTTAGTATTGGCAGCAGTCATGGTATTCGCGATGGCAATGCCGGGAATGACGGTAAGCGCAGCTGACACTACTTATACAATTGAAGTAAATGATACGGATCCCGGTCATAACTACAGAGCGTACCAGATTTTTACGGGTGTCCTGAGCGATAAAGCAGATGCGGAGAAGGGCCAGCTTGATAATGTACTTTCGGATCCCGAGTGGGGAACTGGAATTACTACGGATGGTAAGGCAGCCCTGTACGGCGAATATTATTCTGCGGGGGCAGGTGAGCCGGATAAAGAGGGTAATCTGGAAGCACTTGCGGAAGCAATCGCAAAGGCTAACGATGCTCAGGCTCTGGCAAAACTACTTGTCGCTAAAGGAAATCTTGATACGTCAAAGGCTATAGAGCCTAGCGGCAATGGTCCCTATACGTTTAGCAATCTTGCACCAGGCTATTATATAATTCTTGATGAAGCAAGTACGTTAGATCCGGGTGATGCTTATTCAAACTATATTGTTAGAGTAACAGATAAAGATACCGAGGGTGGAAAGTTGGAGGTAACCCCGAAGAAAGAAAAACCTCAGGTTGATAAGCAGGTACAGGATAATACGGACGATAAGACAAAAGATAGTTCAGAAGATCCAGCCAGGGCTGATACATGGGGCGAGACAGCAGACCATGATATTAATGAAAAGTTCAGTTTCAAACTGAAAGCTACAGTTAATAACAATGCTGATTTCCGGAGTTATGAGACATATCTGCTGAAATTCTGGGATGAAATGACCGCAGGTGTAACTTTTGATGGCGACATTAAGGTTACGATTGCTGGTAAGGATTATACAGCATTTACTGCGAATTACAAGACAGAAGGAAATGGTGATGACGAATATACAGGTGATATTGCAGCCGCTAATGGGCAGGCTGGTGTAAAGTGGTCCCTTGAGATTAGTGATCTGAAAGCAGCTATGAAAGCCATTGGTGCTGAGGTAGCTGAGGGAGATGATATTGTTGTAGAAGTAACCTATAGTGCACATCTGAACGAGAATGCTGAAGTACCTGCACAGGATGGAACAGATGGTGCTTATAACAACAACAAGGTTAAACTGGAGTACTCCAATAACCCGAACACCAACGGAACAGGAGAAACTAAGGAGGATACAGTCTTCGTATTTACCTATGAGTTGGCTCCGCAGAAACAGGATGGAAAAGGAAGCGCTGTGGCAAATGCCGAATTTAAACTTTTCGACAGTGAAGAAGACGGCAATGAGATCTATCTCGCCTATGATGAGACAGATAAATCCTATTATCCGGTAAACGTAGGCCCTGGAGCAACGATAAAAACTACAGCAGATAATGGCGGTAGGTTTACGATCAAGGGTCTGGATGAAGGAACCTACTATCTGGAAGAGACAAAAGCGCCGGATGGATATAATCAGTTAAATGAGAGAGTTAAATTTACAATTGCAGTAGACGAACACAAGGAAAATGGAGACGGAGCTGTGGCTCATTCAACATGGCATGTAGATGGAAAGGACACAATTGTGAACCAGAGTGGTGCAACCCTTCCTGAGACTGGTGGCATCGGTACCACGATCTTCTACGTGGTTGGTTCTGTGCTTGTTCTTGGCGCTGTGATCCTTCTCGTGACGAAGAGGAGAATGAAAGCTGACTAATGCCGTGCGGCGTTATCAGTGACAGAAGCTTTATGTAACTTGTAAACGGCAAAACTCCTGGGCTGTCTGGTGCCTGCGCACTCAGGCGGCCCTGCACAGGGCTTTTGCGAGAAATAAGTTGGATCAGGGATTTGAGCCGGCCGGGGGCCGAGAGCCCACAGTCGGCGGCGGGGCGCACTGCGCCTCTGCCGTCCCTGTACGACGGCAGGGAGAGGCTTATGAGGTGGATTAGAAAAAATTTAACAACGGTCCTGCTGATGGTCGTTCTGCTCGCAGGACTCTCCCTGCTGTTGTACCCCACAGTCAGCGACTACTGGAACTCGTTCCACCAGTCGAGGGCGATTGCTTCCTACGCGGAGAGTGTGGCGCAGATCGACGACGACACGTACGAGAAGATGTGGGATCAGGCGGTGAAGTACAACAAAAAGCTGAAGAAGCGTTCGAACCGCTGGCTCATGACGAAGAAGCAGGAGAAACAGTACAATAAGATTCTGAATATCAGCGATACGGGGATCATGGGATACGTGGAGGTGCCGAAAATCAAGGTGTCGCTTCCGATTTACCACGGGACGGATGAGGCAATCCTGCAGGTGGCGGTCGGCCACATTCCGGGGTCGTCACTCCCGACAGGGGGGAAGGGCACGCACTGTGTACTGTCCGGACACCGTGGTCTGCCGTCGGCGAAACTGTTCACGGATCTGGATCAGATGGAGGTGGGGGACACCTTCATGCTGCGGGTGCTGGATGAGACGCTGACGTACGAGGTGGACCAGATTCTGATCGTGCTGCCGAACGAGATGTCGGATCTGGAACCTGTGAAGGGCGAGGATCTGTGCACGCTGGTGACGTGTACGCCGTACGGGGTGAACTCGCACCGGTTACTGGTGAGGGGTCACCGGATTGCGAACATGGAGACGGCGTCGAGTATCCGCGTGACGGCGGATGCGCAGCAGATCGAGCCGGTGCTGGTGGCGCCGCTGATTGCGGGACCGATCCTGCTGGTACTGCTGGTTCTGGTGCTGACGCGCCGGAGAGGGCGCTGAACCTGGCCAGACAGACGGTATGGAAACTGGAACGGGGCGGAGCCCCCGAAAAAGGAGGCCGCAGACCGGGAGGATTACGGGCGCCGGGCGGCCGGAAGAGAAACTGCAGGGAAACAAGGCATAGATTTTAGAGGGAAAGGACTGGTGTTGCCGTGCGAATGGGAAAATTAAGGAAAACGGGCGTGGTGTGGCTGCTGCTTGCCGCGCTGGTGATCCTGCCGCATCTGTGTGTGCGGGCGGGACAGGAACTGGGTTCGATTCAGGTCACGCTCCCGGCGGAAGGCGCGGGCGCGGAGCTGACGCTCTACCGGGTGGCGGATATCAACGGGACGGAGTATTTCTATGAGCCCGGGAGCCCGTTCGCGGGCAGCGGGGTCTCACTCTCGGGGCTGGACACGGCGGAGAAGGTGGTGCAGGCGGCGGA
>CANQAR010000180.1 GCA_947588845.1 uncultured Lachnospiraceae bacterium | reverse complement strand
AGCATGGCGGACTGCATGTTGTCGCTCATGGCATTTACGCCTGAGTCGGTCAGCATATCCATGAAAATATCTCCGTTATGAAGCTGGAAAGTATTGAATCCTGCTTCCTGCATTTTTTTCAGTCTCTCATCGACCGGGAGAAGATTTAACTTCTGTACAATTTTGACCTTGTGCATTTCCATTGGGATTGGGTCGTGTTTGTAAAATTTGATTTCCGGCATGTTGTCTACTCCTTTTCCTGTATTTTCCCTGTTTTTATTTTCCTTCAATACCAGATGGTTCTGTTCGTTACAGTTTTTCCGCACGTTCTGTCTGCGGATGGTACGGATCGTCTGGCCTGCGTACTTTTCAACACTTTAGTGATTTAAAGTTTTACGCTATGAAGTTTAAAGCTTTAAAGTATCATTTATTCTATACTTGAAATCCTGCAGTGTCCAATATATAATAGTGATGGAATCATAAGTTGAACTTATAGATTGAGGAGGCGCAGCCATGGATCTGAAGCAGATTTCCTATATTCTGACCATCGCGAAAACCGGAAATATGACGCAGGCCGCCCGAAAAATACATATCTCCCAGTCTGCCCTCAGCCAGTCTTACCGGAATCTGGAGAAGGAACTCGGCCTGACGCTCTTTGTCAGCAGCGGACGCAGCCTGGAACTCACGGAGGACGGGGCTTTTTTCTGTGAAAAGGGAGCGGAACTTCTGAACCAGGCGGAAGAATTTCAAAACATGCTGAACCAGCGTAAATTTCAACATCTGCAGAATATGAATTATTATACCAATGTGGTTGACAACTGCGATGAAACGATTCTCCAGTATCAGGCGTTTTTCCCTGATATCCACTTTGAGCGCGTCTACGGAACCACAGAACAGGCCGTCGACTCTCTCAAAAGCGGAGGCCTTGATTTCGCGCTCACGCTGCTGAAGATTGAGGATCCGCATCTCTGTTCAGAGTGCCTGATCGACGAACCGGTTGTGATTCTGGTCAGCCAGGACTCCCGTTTTGCGGAGCGCTCCTCCATCCGTATCGCGGAACTGGATGGAGAAACTCTGACCATCTATCAGAACGCGGAAGATCTGAAAAACCTTTTCCTCTGGTTTTTCGCGCAGGCGGGGGCCGCGCCTTCGCGTATCCTGCAGCTCTACGACCCTGTGATCCAGATCCAGCGCAATACTGGTTTTATTTTCATGCCGCAGAGTACGTACCGCTGTTTTAAGACCCGGCACACGCTGCCAAACTGTAAAGGCATCCTGGTAGAGGATTCCTTCTGCCGCAGAAGAGTTTTTCTGAACTACAGCAGGCAGCGTCCCCTTGGGCCGGTCTGCCAGGCCTATTTCTCCTATCTGAGGGACTACCACGCCCTCTCAAAAAAAGAATGCTGCCTTCCGGAACAGGAACGTTTTGCCGTCAGCGGGGAGTACCGGCTGACTGTCCGGTAAGAGATAAACTATCTGCTGCCATCTTTTTCGGAAATCGCGGAATCCATCAAGTGCAGCATCCACTGTCGTAATCGTCTTTCGCGTGCAGATCTTCGACCCTTTCTTATATTTGTTTACAATTCTTTTTTTGGTCACTGTTCTGACCATAATTATTTCTTCAGACAAAACTTTTATTTCTGTCCTGATCTTCTTTCTGAACTTTTCCTTTTTCCGTGCAGGTTTTGTCTGATTTCTTCGACAGCTTCACTTTTCTGACCGATACGGCAGTCTTTGTCTTTTTTGTCTCTTTTGGAATGCCTTCTTCTGAGGACCCATTGTCCCGGGCAGTCTCTTCTGCCGAAACCATTTCCACGTTATTTATCATGAAAATACCCTGTTCCTGAAACAGGGGCATATCTGCACAGCATGTAAAACCGCCTCCCGCAGTCATCATAAATAAAAGTGCCCAGAAAAGTCTCTTCTTCCTGATCCTCTTTTTCATGTTCCTGCTTCCACTGTCCCAGCCGAAAATTCGCCTGCTGTTTGTCCCATTCTCTGTGCCGTGCACACCCCAACCAAATAACATTCAAGGCCAAAAAGCTCTTTATCAGACAGCCGCGCCAGCAAAGCAATGATTCTATAATCACGCTCTGTTACCTGTATAGTGATTTCTTTTCGTTTTGTCATTGGCTTTCACCTCTTTTGTCTTATTTGGGACTATTATATATCCTATATAGGATTATGTCAACACAGAAATGTCCTGTTTAGGACGTATTTCTTGACATATTAATTTTTGTGTTTTATACTCACACCAAAAGGAGGCGTGACATGGATGCAATAAACAAGCGCTTAACGGAATTAAGAAAAGCGTGTCGGAAAAATCAGGCAGATTTTGGCAAAGCGATTGGACTGGCCCGCTCCGGTGTTGCCGCAATTGAAGCCGGTCAGCGCAAAGTCACCGAAAAACATTTAACCATGCTGTCAAACTGGAATGAATACAATGTAAACATCGACTGGCTTCGTACCGGCGAGGGTGAAATGTTTCTGTCTGAAGAAACAAATATATTGGAAACAATCCGGAAGGAATATCATTTGACTGACCGGCAGTTCAAATTTGTCTCTACTTTCCTGCGGATGCCGGAAAAGGAAAAAGATATCGTTTTTAATTTTCTGTCCTCTGTCTTTGGCAGTGATGAGGAAACTGCGGAAATAAAGATACAGCAGGAGCTGGACAAATATCGTGAGGAACTTGAAGCGAGACAAGCAAAAAAATTATCAGCTTCCGACAATATCTGCGGAACCGTTAACACAGAAAACAGGAAAGGCGCCTGATAATACTTTATTTCCCCATGCCCACTCTGCGGGCAGCGTCATGAATGAAAGGAGAGTTTCATCTTGCCCCTGACACAGACAAAGTTTTACACAGAAGAAGACTACTACCGCCTTCCTGAAGATATCAGGGCGGAACTGATCGAAGGAAATCTGATTTATAATCAGGCTGCTCCTTCCAGAATCCACCAGACCATACTGAGCGAACTGCACACGATCATAAACAATTACATCAAAGCAAAAAGCGGAAACTGCCGGATCTATCCCGCTCCATTCGCTGTCCGCCTGAAGAAAGACAGGAACACCATCGTGGAACCGGATCTGAGCATCATCTGCGACCGCAGCAAGCTCACAGACCGCGGCTGTACCGGCGCGCCGGACTGGATCATTGAGATTATTTCTCCCAGTACCTCAAGTCATGATTATGTCCTTAAACTGAATCTGTACGCCGACGCAGGCGTCCGGGAGTACTGGATCGTGGATCCTCTCAAAGAAAGCATATTCGTGTACTATCTGGAACAGGAACATTTCAAGGCGGAGGCTTATACATTCAGGGACAGGATTAAAGTCAATATCTATGAAGATCTGTTTATTGATTTCGCTGGACTGGATCTGTAAATATCCATGTCCGGTCTTCTCATAAAAATTAAATTTTCTGATACCTGAAAGAACGGTTTTTGTTCCATAGCCATAAGAAACAAAGCAGAGCCAGGAGCGATTCACGGCATCATGAAAAAAATATTTTTGTAAGGGGGAAATATCTATGGAATACTTTGAACGCGTAACGCCTGAATCCGTCGGCATCCGGTCAGAAGGAATTCTGGCTTTTCTGGACGACATTGAACGCAAGGGACTTGAACTGCACAGCCTGATGATACTTCGTCACGGCAAATGCTGTACGGCCGGCTGGTGGGCACCTTACGGCCCTGACTATCCGCATCCGCTCTTCTCTTTCAGCAAATCCCTGACCGCCACAGCCATCGGGTTTGCGGAACAGGAAGGCATCCTTTCGCTTTCGGAGCGCCTCGCCGATCTCTTTCCAGAAGCGCTGCCGAATAATCCGTCCGACAATCTGAAGGAGGCGACGATTCACCATCTGCTCTGCATGAGCTGCGGCCATGAGACAGAAAGCCCTGACAGAGGCCCTGACTGGATCCGCAGTTTCTTCTCCCATCCTTTCCTGCACAAACCGGGAGAATTTTTCCGCTACAATACCGTCGGCACCAACCTGCTGGCCGCAATCCTCAAGCGCAAAACGGGACAGGATGTGACAGAATTTCTGCAACCCCGGCTTTTTGCGCCGCTTGGTATCTCGAATATTTTCAGCTATCACCTGCCCGACCCGGATTCTGTGGGGATGGGAGGCTCCGGCATGAAGCTTACCACGGAAGACATGGCACGCTTCGCTTATTTCATGCTGCAGAAAGGCAAATGGGAAGGACAACAGCTGCTCAATGAGAGCTGGTTTGAACGGGCTGCTTCCAGACAGATGGAAACAGCAGGTGATTCCGAAGGACATGTAAAAGAATGGGCAAACGGCTATGGCTATCAGTGCTGGATGTGCTCTCTTCCCGGCTCTTTCCGTGCGGACGGAGCTTACGGCCAGTTCGGCTTCGCCTATCCAACGCTGGATATGTGCGTCATCACAACCGCCGCCACGGAGCAGACACAGTCCATGGTCGACTCCATGATGGAGCACCTGATCCCGGCAGTTATAAATAACGCAGTTCTTTCAAAGACGGCAGATCGGTCCGCTGATCCGGAAACATTGGCCAGAACTGCATTTTCGGAAACAAGCGACAGATTCACTCTTTCGAAATCACCAAATGAAGGCGCACGCTCAGAAACAGCAGGCAAAGCAGTAAAACCGGAATTTTCATCCGGAGCTTCAGAGTTCGGAACATTTGGTGAAACCGCATTTTCAAGGACATTGTCCGGAACAGCGCTCCGCGACACAGTACACACGGCTGCTCTGCAGAGCCTCCTGAAGCGCCTCCATCTGCCGGCGCTCTCCTCGAGCCGTAATCCGGAAATGGAACGGAAAATTTCCTCGGTTGTCTGGACGACTGACATCGATTCCCCCTGCAGCTCTATGGAGGTTCTGATCGGGGGCGCCGGTCTTTACGATACGCAGGATGGTAAGCTCTCGGATATGTCCTTCGTCTTTCACGAGAACACAGTAGACTGGATCTGTTACGAAGATGCTATGGAGATAAACGCGGTGCCTCAAGATCATTTTGACGGCTCATGTCCGAATAAATGCTCTGCACAAAAGAAAGTAACGGCCTCTCTGGAAAACACTTTCACCTTAAGCGAATGCCAGGGGCGCACGTATGCCGCCTCGGCGCGCTGGAGAAGCTGGAGCGCTCTTGAGCTGGAAGTACGTCCGCTGGACTCCTTAAGCGGAGCAAGACTGATCTTCCGCTTCAACGAAGATACGCTCACGATTGAGGCGGATGACACGCTGGTCGCCGCCAATCTGCTAGGCACGCTGCCGAGAAAACTCGGACCTCTTTATTCCTGCGGGCAACGAACCAGCTGCCGTGCCTGATAGACATTTGGTTTGCCATCAGCGGAGAGTGCCAGCTGAAGAAAGGGCAGAGGAATTTTTACCCTTCCTCTGCCCTTTCTGATTTTTACGGTTCCTGGCTGTCCATTGTGGCAATTGCCGACTCCATAAGATGCAGCATTTCCAGCACGCTTCTGAATGACTCTTTCTTGTTTCCCTGTATCCAGTGTATCTGTCCCTGCCAGGTGTCTTTCTGCTGTTCAATAATCTCCACAACAAATGTCTGTTTTTTCCCTCTTCCTGTACTCATAAAATTCCCCCTGTTCTTCTGGTTTTCCACATGGAATTGTCCGGATATGCTTTATAAAACACCTCTCAGTAAAATCAACTGTCTCATTGGGAAAAGGTTTTTTCCAAAGGAAAAAAGTTTCACGACTCATTTTTCCCTGTGTTTATTCTACCAAAAAACAGCTGCTATTTCAACTACCACAGCGCAAATAGTTTGCCGCTGATTTTACCTCACCATGTCCTGTTTGGGACATTTTCCTTGACGTATTCTGTTTTGTGTTTTATACTCGCTGTCCGCAGAAACAAATAAAAAGTAAGCTCTCGGATATGTCCTTCGTCTTTCACGAGAACACAGTAGACTGGATCTGTTATGAAGATACTATGAATATCCCGGACACAATACCTCAGGATCATTTTTCCGGCCCATGCCCGGATAACCGCTCTGCACAGAAGAAAGTGACGGCCTCCCTGGAAAACACCTTCGCCTTAAGCAAATGCGAAGGACGCACGTATGCCGCTTCGGCGCGCTGGAGAAGCTGGAACGCTCTTGAGCTGGAAGTGCGCCCGCTGGACTCCTTAAGCGGAGCAAGGCTGATCTTCCGCTTCAGCGAAGATACGCTCACGATCGACGCGGATGATACGCTGGTCGCCGCCAACCTGCTGGGTACGCTGCCAAGGAAAATTGGACCGCTTTATTGCTGCGGACAATGAACCAGATGCCGTATCTGATGGACATTTGTTACAATTTACAACAACGATATATTTTTATAGCAATATCTGACATGATATGTTATAATCCTTTCAGTCAGTGCAGACAGTAGGGGGATAGTTCCCGGTTGCCCTTTTCGGAAACGGAAAGGGGGGTTATCATGAATACATTGGAAGTTTTGACACTGCTCCTGGTAGTGTTCGCCGCTTTGACATACATAGATAATCACAACAGCCGCAGATAGAAAAAGCTATCCTCTACCGCCAATAGAGGATAGCTTCGTCATGTAACTTTTTATCGTTCTTGATAAGTTTCCGTCTGGGGTAATGGGGACACAGCAATATCTCCGTTACCTTCTGCACTGATTATAAGCCCTCTGCTCATATTTGGCAAGTGGAAAATCCGTTTTCTGTGTTTCATTCTTTCAGCATATCATTAAAGATAATTCTTCTCCCGGCAAAATTCACCATTAATTGCGCAGGACAATACTAATCCGGCTGCTGTCCGTCATGAGCGAGCCACTTGCACTCTGTTATTTCCATATTGGTAAAGGTCGCCTTAAAAGAGGATTCCTCCGGGCTGCACGCATAAATGCCAAACCGAATCGTTCCAGTCCCATTCCACATGTGACATATACGCATCTGTTTGAACGTAACGCCATCCTCCGAACACTCGATGCAGTAGTCATCTTCTCTGCGGCTGAACCGATACCACATGGATTTTACAGAAGCATCTATTTCCGTCGTCGCCCAGTCCGAATAGCCGTTGTTTGTGACAACACTTCCAAGATGCTGAAATTTTTCATTTTCGTATTCGATTGAACCTTTCAGCCAGTTTTCGCTGTCAAGATACATCACAATTCCGCACTGGTCAAATCTGTGCTTGCTTTCAAATTCCGTTTTCACCGTAAAGGAAAAGTATTTTTCATCCGTTTCCAT
>CANQAR010000179.1 GCA_947588845.1 uncultured Lachnospiraceae bacterium | reverse complement strand
ATACTTGTAATCACACGTCAATACTGCTACAATAAGGAGGAATCATTATTGAATCAAAACAAATTAAAGCAAAAACAGACAGGATATCCAGGATCCGTCCCGGCGGACCAGACTGCACAGGAAGCAGATCTTTCAGAAGACGTTTTGAAACCGTCTGCCTTTTCCAAGGATGTTCAGGAACCGTCCGCTCTTTCAGAAAATGTTCAGGAACCTCACGCTTTTCCGGAAAATGATCCGGAACGTGACAGCTCAGCAGCGCAGAATGAAGCAGACCAGCCGGATAACAGCGGGCAGACCGTTCCGGACTTAAACCGTTGTTTCAAAGACGGCATCTTCCGCATCGTTTTTCGCGAGAAGGAAAACCTTCTCAGCCTCTATAACGCCATCAGCGGCACCGATTATGATAATCCGGAGGATCTTATCATCTACACGCTGGAAGACGCGGTGTACATGGGCATCAGGAACGATGCCGGCTTCCTGCTCCATACCCAGCTCGGGCTGTATGAACATCAGAGTACCATCTGCTATAACATGCCCCTGCGGGGTCTCCAGTATTTCGCGGCCATGTACCGCGCGTATGTAAAGGCGAATGGCTATGACCCGCACCGAAGGAAGGTGATCCCGCTTCCGGTTCCCCAGTACATCGTCTTCTACAATGGAGAAGAAAAACGCCGCGAGAGCTGGGAGATGAAGCTGTCGGATGCATTCCTGCTCCCGGAAGGACAGGAAAACAGCGGCAGAAGTACTCTTCTTTCCTCTCTGGCCGCGCCCGGAGCGCCCGCGCTGGAGTGTACCGCCCTGGTGCCGAACATCAATTACGGGAAAAACCGGGAACTGATGGAGAAATGCAAAAAACTCGGGGAATACGCGCAGTTCGTGGCCTGCATGCGGAGACACATGAAAGGGAAGACAACGGAAAAGGAGAAGCTGGAAGCGGTGAATGCTGCGGTGGATGAATGTATCCGGAAAGGAATCCTGAAAGATATCCTGATCAAACAACATGAAAGCCCACGGGTCACTCCGTGCCTCTGGCACTCCCGCGCCCCTGTCCCATATTCGCAAATCGTGTCACTCACATTCGTTCGTGTCACTGTTTTGCTCATATGGGTTAGCGTCTCCTATGCAGAGCCGATCAGGCAAGTAAACTTGCCCTCTGCTCTGCATGGAGACAGGGCTTTCATATAAGAACCAGCGGAGGTAGTGGCAATGAGCTTTTGGGAATACGATGCGGAACGGCACCTGAAGATCGAGAAGGAAGACAGCTACAATGATGGATTCCAGGATGGAATAAAGCAGGGAATCGAGAGCGAGAAAATCAACACACTCCGGGAGAGGAACCGCGCGGACACGGAAAAAAACCGGGCGGATACAGCAGAAACCGAACTCTTCCGACTAAGGGAAGAATTCCGGAAACTGCGCGAGAAGCTGACAGAGGCTGACTAAAAATTGTACTGATTTCATAAACAATGACCGTTTCTTCCCTTCCCTGACCACGCCCGGAGCGCCTTCTCTGGAGTGTACCGCCCTGGTGCTGAACATCAGCTGCGGGAAGAACCGGGAACTGATGGAGAAATGCGGAAGCTTGAAGAATATGCGCAGTTCATGGCCTGCATTCGAAGACACATGAAAGGAAAGGCGGCGAACCGGAAGACAGGAATCACCGGACAGCCAATCCGAAAGTTACCGCTTCCGTCCAGACAGGACAGCACCATGAATAAAAGCCGATTACATCATCTGCTGAAACGACACGGCGGATCTGCCCAAGCAGATCCGCCGCATTCTTATAAATACACTTTCAACAGGAAGCTGTTTTCTCTCCTGCCCGCCGTGCGGCCCGCAGGCTGCGATGGCAGCTGATTTCCATAGGCGGACCTGTGTATAAGAGGGCCGGAGACATCAATTCTGTCTCCGGCCCCAGCAATCAATCCTGGATTATCATGTTTCTATCCTGTTACTGTACCTGACGCCGACGCTTTTGGGCGGTCAAAACAATCCCGCCGCCAAGTATCAGAGCAAGCCCGGTTACAACATAGAAGACTGTGCCAGATCCACCAGTCTCAGGCAGGGTGTATTGAAACGGCGGATCGTCCACGGTCAATGTGCTGCCCGGCACCGCCCTCGCATTGGGGTAGTTTTCCCTGTCAACTTGACTCTCCACCCCAAAGTAGAAGAGGACGGGCTCTGTAAGCTCATACCCTTCCGGGGCTTCGGTTTCTACGAGGATGTAGTAGTTGCCGGGTGCAAGCCGCCAATTGCTTGGAATTTGATACACACCATTGTCGTTGGTCGTGAACTCCCAATCATCCCCGCTGTAGCATCTGTATTCCCTCTCGCCCACTTTGAGCGTAGCGTTCACTGTCAGTTTATCCCCACTATTGTCCTCGCTGCCGTCGCTATCATCCCCGCTTTCATCCTCGGTATCATCCACCACAATATAGAACTTGAACTTCGCGCCGGACAGCCCCTTCGTGTCGTTTGTGCTGTCGACTTTCTGGAAGTCCAGCACGTACGTGCTGCCTGAACCGCCAGCAACAATATGGTCCACATTGAAAATGCGTTCAAATCCGCTGTCTGAATTGACGACGCCTTCGATGCCGGCAGTGTTCGACACAGATATGCCTTCTCCAAGCACCGGTATCCGCGCGTCATAGGTGACCAGCAGCGCCTTCCCGTCGGGCACCATGAGCTTGAACTGGCCGCTTTCGGTTTCCGGCATGAGGGCCCACTCGTTATCTTTCAGCGTCATACCCTCTTCATAAGGCACCTGCGTGAGTTCTTTTTCTGCGGTATCCGTCACTTTGATGGTTCCCTTCTGGATCTCGAGATTATCGCTCTTGTCTGTCACAACGAGATATCCTTTTCCCGAATCCAAAATGACACTGCCCGGGTTGACGTGCAGGGTGAACCGCAGCAGGTTGCCGCCATCCTCCACCTGCTCCGCCGTCTTGCTCAGGTGCTGGGGAAGATAGGGCACATTTGCGTCCGCTTCCCAATGGGCCTGAGGTTTTATGTTGTCTCTGATTTCGGCGTGGTTATGAACCGTGACGGAATTCGTGTCCGTGGCGTGGTCGCGGATCCACTGGTCAGTGGCCTTCAGCTTATAAGTGAAAGTCAGTGATACCAGATTCTCACTGAACGTGTTGAAGAGCTCTCTGTTGCCTCCGTTTTCAATTGCACCGTTGTCGTTATAGAAGAAAACCAACGGCGCGCTGATCACTTTTTTCCCGTCGACCTCCTTAACAACCGGCGATTGCTGGTACGCGTTACCCTTGAACGGATAATAAGTTTCCTTGTAGTTATTATAAGCGGTCGCAGTCAGACTGCCTTCTACATATTCCCAGCCGTCCGGCAAGACATCGTAAAATACCGCCTGCATAGTTTCAGGATAGTATGTCTTTTCGTTCCAACTATTCGTTTTATGCACTGCTGCCCACATGTCTTGGTTCACATCCCGGAAATACTTGTTGACCGTGGTATCCGTGGTGTTCATGGTGACGGTGTACTCAATGGTGTTGTCGCTCTTGATGGGTGTGCCGCTCTTGTTCATGCGCTCGCTGTTGTTGAAGAACACCGAGTAGCCGGGGTAATACCCGCTGAAACGCATGTTGACGTTGTTCCTGATGCCCGCCAGCAACACCTCGCTGGCCTTTTTTTCCAACGTCTCCGAGCTATCGCTCATCTTCTGGAGAATGATCGTACCCGCATCATCAGACATATCCAGATCATACTCTGTGATGATCAGCGTGTCGTGATCCGTTATGTTCCAATGACCCCATTTGCTATCATATATGCCATTTGGGCCCCATTTGCCGCCGTAAAATCCGAAGATGATATCCAGCGTTTTCTCATTTCTATACCAGTAGACCCACTGATCCATACTCTCGGGGTCATAACCGACCGGCAATCTACTTTTGTCCTCTGTAGGTTCATCAGGGAAAGCCTCGAACTTAAATCCATCTTCCAGCTTTGTAGCGCCTTTTTTAAGTTCTTCCAGGGTCTGCCGTCTCTGTTCGCCGTCGCTGGTCGACCAACCTCCGAGTTTGTCCTTTTCCACAGCCACGGTGCTCACCTGGAGGTTGCTGACCCGGCCGCCCTCCTTAAACTCCGGGAGATAGTACTTTTCCCCGCCAAATTCCACGACCATGTCGTCCTGGATAAAGAACGGTGTCCAGTTACCCGCCGGCACCACCGTATAGAGGGTGTAGTGCAGCTTGTGATCCGCCTCAGAAAACTCCTGCGTCTTAAAAATGATGCCGTCTCCCGGAGGCGTCACGATGATCTCCACGTTGCTGCCCCGGTGCTCGTCAATGTCGATCTCCGGCATCGCTTTTTCCGGATCGTCTGCGGGAGCCGGCACCTTGCCTTTGCCCGTGACGTTGACATCGTTTGCCACGTTGCCCCAGAATACATCGGTGGAACCATGCACATACTCCACTTCATACGGGTAGGTGACCTCCAGTACATCACCTTCATTCAGGGTACCATATCGGCTCTCTTCCTTGAGTTTGACCTGAAAGGTCTTTTTTCCGGGGCGCTCTGTATCGGGCACCTCGACCAGCTCGTAGTCTACGTCCCTTGTAAGTTCGACCACTGTACCGTCGGGCTTTTTGAGCGTGACCTTGATATCCTCGGTGTTTACGTCTTCCACATTCAGAGCCGAGGTATTGGGCGGGGTGAGCTCGTCAAGGATGGTCAGACCACTGACGGAACCGCGCTCCACTGTGGTCGTCACGGTGTATTCCAGTTTGCCTCCCTGCTTATCAGCATTTTCCGTATATTTGCCCTGCTTATCCACTTCCACCCGGGCCTGGTCGACGACTTCAAAATCAAAGTCTTCCCCGGCATCGTCAAACTTGATATGTCCATCGTCGCTGCCCTCAGCCGTCTCAACGGTGGCATCCATTTCAAAATTGAGCGCAGCGTCGGTAGTGCTTTTCAGTGCCGTCTTTCCGTTTTCATCCAGTTGAACGACAAGCTGGCCGTCTTCGGTCACGGAGTATGTGCCGATCTCAACGGGTTTCCCGTTGACTTCGATGGTCAGCGGAATATTCCTTTTTGGCTCTACCTTAAAGTTTGCCGGAAGCTGGTACGTCATGGTACCGTCGTCATTCCAGGCAAATTGTTTCTGACTCTGGACGCCGCCTTCCGAAAACGTCAGGGTAATCTTATACTTTTCGCCCACATACAACGTGCCGCCCTTTTCAACCTCTTGTCCTTTGTCATCAGTGATCGTTACACCAGTCAGCAGTCCCTTCATGTTGCCCTTTTCCTTCGGATCGCTCTCTGACTCTCCTCCGCTTTCATTCTCCTCGTCTCCTTCGGAATTTGGTAACGGCTCCCCGTCCGACAGGATGACAACCGTCGTCCCTCCTTCCAGCCCGGACGTCCAGTCATTTCCTTTCTCTGTTTCTGTCCCGTTCTCCTTCCCGGAGGTACTGGGAAAGGTAACGAACTCTCCGTTGTCTTCTATACCAGGCGCTTCAAGAGTCCCCCACGCATATGTCCGTGTCCCCATTCCTCCTGCCGCAAGAACCGCGCCGAGTGCCAGCACCAGCGCAAGGCCCGGGATTCCCCGCAAAGAACCTTTTCTCTTTCCCCTTTCCGGCATACGCCCTGCGGCATCCTTCTGTCTTATGAATTTCATCATGCCACCTCCCTTAAACCTTTTCCAGGATCTTTCCGGTTTCTCTCAGGTCTTCCTTTTTTGCAGCCTGCCCGGTTTAATTTTTTCTCCTGTCCCCGTCGGCTGGCCGCTTCCGGCTTCCGGCTCTTTTGTTCCTTATCCCGTGTCAAAAATTAAATGTTTTCTCTGGTTCCTTTTCCATGCAGACGGCCTGCCGCCGGCAGCCCGCCCTGCATACTAAAGCATTTAATAACGCCGCCGGGAACTGGGTGTCCTCCGGGACAGGCCTGCCCCTGGCGGCGTCCGTTTCTTCTGTTCTTACATTCAGCTTGTTTCCACGTTCCGTATCAAATGTTGACTTCTTCCGGCTCTGCCATTCCGGATATCCGGCTTCCGCTGGATCACATCCTCCCGGCTCTTCTCTGTTCCTGCATGGGATGTATCCGGTTTCCGCTTCTGCTGCTTCCGCCGAATTACATCCCTTTATCTGTCATGGTTCCAGCTTACCGCGTCTTCTTCCGTCTTCTTATGAAGAACACCAGCAGCCCCACGATCACCACAGCCGATCCCGCGAAGATTCCAACATACAGGCCGATTGGCGTCTCGTCTCCGGTCTTCACGCTGTTCTGTGTCGGCGGCGTATCAGGATTCTCCGGGCTGTTCGGATTCTCCGGATTGTCCGGGTTCTCCGGAATCACCGGCTCTCCTGGCGGCTCCGTCCGCGCGTTTGTGATTACCACGGTGTCCTCAGAGTGGTCTCCGCTCAGCGTTACGACCGTTTTGTCTGCTGACATTGTGTACGCGAAGCTTGCGCTTCCTGCCACCGGCACGCCGTCCGCGTCTGTCTCGGTTACGTAGTAGGTCTTGCTGTCTTCCGGATTCTGTCCGATGGATACCGGCACGGTCACGGAGAGTTCGCTCTTCCCGTCCATTGCCAGCTCGATCACATCGCCGTACAGGGTTTTGTATTCCGGATCTTCGAAGATTCCCGCGTAGAAGGTTTCTCCCGTTCCTGCCTGCGCTCCGTTCCGGAATACGCGCTTCGTGATGGTCAGCTCGCCTTCCAGATAGTACTCCGGCGGTGTGTCGCGGAACACGTTCTCAAAGGTCACTGCCTTATCCGGCGCCTTCACTGTCAGCTTCTTCCTGTTTCCGTCCGGGAAGACGGCTGAGAATTCACCTTCTTCTCCGATGCTTCCGCTGTCAACCGGGATTCCCTTCTCGTCTGTCTCACTCACGTAATACTCGGCTCCAAGCGGCAGGTCCTCGAAGGTCACTGTCTGGCTCGATGCGTTCACAAACCGCATCGGCGTTACATCCGATACCCGTCTCGTCCTTGCTTCGTCCGCGAACAGCGCCACATAGAATGTTCCGTCCACAGCCTTCACGTTCTCTCCCGAGACGGTCTTCAGGTTCTTCGTCACGGAGAGGGAACCTTCCTCCTGCTCCGTCGTCTTCTCGTTCGTGATCTCGACGGTCTCTTCGTCGTGCTCGCCCGAAAGTGTCACTTCCGTCTTATCCACGGATACCGTGTACTCGAAGCCTGCGCTTCCCGCCACTGGCACGCCGTTCTGGTCTGTCTCGGTCACGTAGTAGGTCTTCGTGTCTCCCACGTTCTTGCTCAGTGTTACCGGCACTTCCACGGAGAGCTCACTGCTTCCGTCCATCTT
>CANQAR010000178.1 GCA_947588845.1 uncultured Lachnospiraceae bacterium | reverse complement strand
GGGATCGCAGGCATTTCCGATCAGGATACAGGGAACATCGTGCTCATTGCAGGCCCTTACCGCCGGCACAACGCCCGCCGCGTCGGTAGGAATGAGGATGACAGCGTCCACGCCCTGCGCGATAAATGCATTTACCTGGTCAATCTGTTTCTGAACGTCGTTGTTGCCGTCGGAGAAAGAAATGCTGTATCCGCCGTCATTCTCCAGTGCTTCCCTTACCGCTTCCTTACGGGAAGCACAGAACACATCCGTCTCTGTCAGATTGACATAGCCAACTTTAAATTTCCCATCGCTGTCAGAAGACCGGCCGCTGCATCCCGTCAGCATGCCCACTGCCAGAACGCCGGTCATCAGCAGCGCTATCAGTTTTTTCCCATTTTTCATAATCACTTCTCCTGACTTTTGTTAGACTCTCATGCTCCTGCTGCGGGCGCTGCCTCAGATGAAATCCGGCTGCCCCGCCGCTTCGCAAATTCCGCAGGTTCTCATTTAACGTGCTTTCTTCGCTGAATTCTTTGTCACAACGTCGATGATAACAGCGCCTACAATAATGCAGCCTTTAACGATACGCTGAACGTTGGAGTCCACACCCAGAAGAGTCTGAACGTTGTTGATGATACCGACGATGATCGCGCCGAAAATCGTTCCAACCAGAGTACCGGAACCGCCGGACATTGAGGTACCGCCTACAACGACAGCCGTGATGGCGTCCATCTCATAGGTAAGACCTGCGCCGGGAACACCGGAGTTCAGACGGGCCATCAGGATCATGGAAGCGATGCCTGTCAGAATACCGTCCATCAGGTAAGCTTTAAATACAACCGTCTTGGGATTAATACCGGAAGCTTCCGCTGCCTTGGCATTTCCGCCGACCGCGTAAACGTGACGGCCGAATGCAGTCTTGTTCAGAATGATGTAGCATACTATAAAGCAGAGCGCCAGAATGATGATCGCCATGGGAATCGGCCCCACATACCCCTGACCAAGGAATGTGAAGGATTTGCTCAGACCGGAGATCGTCTGTCCGCCGGTAACCTTAACTGCCAGACCGCGGGCCGCTTCTGTCAGGGCCAGCGTCATGATGAAAGCCGGAATCGCAAATTTTGTGATAATAAAACCGCAGAGGGAACCAAGCACAATGCCCAGAGCCAGCGCCACAATAATCGCAAGAAGTACGTTTCCTGTCTTCGCGTTGACCATACAGGCCACGCAGCCTATGAAAGCAAGCTCAGAACCGTACGCGATATTGATGTGTCCCAGAATGATAACAAAGGTCGCTCCAAGAGCCAGTATGGTGGTGCAGGCGATTGCCAGCAGTATGTTCGTCAGGTTGAACAGGGAAAAGAATCCCGGAACCGCAATGGAGGAAACAAGAAACAGCGCTACCAGAATAATCAGAATACCAAATTTTCCATAAAACTGACCAAAATTGAATTTTTTACTTTTATTCATCACTTTCCTACTCCTTTCGTCGCCAGTGTCATAACACTCTCCTGCGTTGCTTCTTCCCTGGTCAGAATTCCCTGAATAATGCCTTCCTGCATGATAATCACGCGGTCTGACATTCCCAGCACCTCCGGCAGTTCAGAAGAAATCATAATAATTCCCATACCCTGACGGGCGAAATTTGTCATCAGCTTATGAATCTCCGATTTCGCGCCTACGTCGATTCCACGGGTCGGCTCATCCAGAATCATAACCTTGACGTCTCCGACCAGCCATTTTGCCAGAACGACTTTCTGCTGGTTTCCGCCGGAAAGCGTTCCCGCTTCCACATCCTGATTCGCGATCTTGATCTGCAGCAGTTCCCGCATTCTTTCCACGTCGTCCGTGATCAGCTTGTCGTCAACGAGTCCTTTTATGTACTTTTTCAGATTCACAAGAGAAATATTGTGATGAATGCTTCTCTCCAGAACGAGGCCGTACTGCTTGCGGTCCTCATTTACCATGGCAAAGCCATTGGCAATCGCTTCCCCGGTATTCCTGTTGTGGATCTCCTTCCCATTCATATACATTTTTCCGGAAGAAATCGGATCCAGACCGAAGATTGCCCTCATGAGCTCCGAGCGCCCCGCGCCGACCAGCCCGGCAAAGCCAAGAATCTCGCCGGCATGCAGCTGGAAGCTGATATTGCGGAATCTTCCTCCGTCTTCCTTTACCTGCGTCAGATCTTTTACCTCAAAGATCACATCGCCGATCGGAACCGTGGTATCCTTCGGGAATACATTGGTGATCTCACGTCCGACCATGCGCGCCACCAGCTTGTCCGGATTGTAATCGGAGGCAGGCCCGCTCTCAATCCACTGGCCGTCACGGATGATCGTAATCTCATCTGCGATACGGAAAATCTCATCCATCTTGTGCGTGATGTACAGGATTGCCACGCCCTGCTCCCTCATGGAGAAAATCTGCTTGAACAGAACCTCGATCTCCTCGTCGCCGATTGCTGAGGACGGCTCGTCCATGATGATAACCGACGCGTTGCAGGAAATTGCCTTCGCAATCTCGATCAGCTGATGCCCCGCGATGGAAAGCTCGTACATTTTCTGATGCGCGTCATAAGGCATCTCCAGCCGGTCCAGCAGATCCTGTGTGTCTTTGTACATCTTCGCGTAATCGACAAACATCCCTTTTTTGGGTTCACGTCCCAGCCAGACGTTCTCCGCAATGGTCATCTCAAGAACCGGATTCAGTTCCTGATAGATCATGGCGATTCCCATGTTCAGTGAATCCTGTACGGAACGCGCCCCGATCTGTTTCCCCTTGTAGTACATTTCGCCTTCATCCGCGACATAGGTACCGTTAATGATCTTCATCAAGGTAGATTTTCCTGCGCCATTCTCGCCGCAGATGACATGAACTTTCCCGGGGCGTACCTTCAGGTTAACTCCGTCCAGCGCCCTGACGCCGGGAAACTCCTTAACGACATTTCTCATTTCCAGAACATACTCTGTGTCGTTGCTCATAAGCCTGCTGCCTCCTTTTCTTCTTATTTCATAATGCCTGGGTCAAAAGACATTTTGGCATCTTTTGACCCCATGATAACCTTAACGGTTTAGCAGTTCTTTCTCAATCCGCTCTCTCGCTTCCGGCGCCTGCTTGTCCATCTTCTCCGGGAATCCGAACATGGATACGCACGCGATATTGTCGCCTCCTACCTTCGGAGCGTCCGGCTTAAGCTGCTTGTTCGCAAAATCCATCTCACGGAGTGTCTCAAAGATGCCGTCGAAATCCACATCTCCCTCACCCATGGCAAGATGCTGATGAATCGTCACATCAGATTTTCCGCGTGCGTTGAGCCACGGCGGATTTGCGATGTATCTGCAGTCCAGCGTCTGGTTGAACGTATCCGCGAACAGTACATGGGTAAGCTCGTCTCCTGCGTACTTCAGCATGGAGCGCACGTCGCCCTTTCCCTGATCATAGAAGAAGCCGTGCGGTGAAGAATATACATAGCCCAGGTTCTTTGAGCGGAAGGACTTCACCATATCGCAGGTCTCATTGTTCAGCTCGCAGAAATCATACGGATGAGACTGGATCTCCACGCGGATGCCTTCCTTCTCAATGAGCGGAAGCAGCTCTTCCATCGACTTGAACCACATGCCGTTGCAGATCTCCTGCTGGTTCGGGTCGCCGGACAGCTCCGTGTTAATGACTTTCACGCCCATATCTCCGGCAATCTGGATCATTCTCTTCCAGTTTGAAACCGCGAACTGTCTCTGTTCCTCTGTAGGGCCTGACCAGCGGTACACCACGATGAAGGAAGAAATCTCAACGCCTGTCTCCTTCATTGCCTGCCGGTACTCCTGCTCGCACTCTTTCGAGAACAGCGGGTGCTTGTAAAACGGATTAATCCTCGGGTGCGGGGACTGCTCAATATACTTGTAGCCCCAGTCCGCCACCTGATGGACCATACGGTTGATGTCCATCTGTTGTTTTGCCAGTACATCCACGTCAAATGCAATCTTCATAGTTCCTTTACCTCCTGCTTTTAGTTTTTATTTTGATGCTCCGCTTCCTCTGTCAGAACTTTTGGTTTCCGATAGAATTTACAGTCATTAACTACGGCTCGCCCGTGCCTGAGCGCTTCTATACCCTGCTGGCCTAACATTACTTCTGGTAAAATGCCGGCATCTCGTCCATCTCAATCTTTACAACGGTCTGTGTATCGCGCGCCTTGGAGGCCGCCGCCGCGGTTACCTGGCATACGTAACCATCCCATGCTGTAGGCCCGTCGACACGGCCCTCCTTCGACGCGTTGATCCACTCCTGCACTTCCGTGTTATATGCCTCGACAAAACGTGTGGACCAGTCCTTATGGATTGCGTGGCCTCTCTGCGCGTTCGCGCACACCTGAATATTTGCCGGCTCCGGAAGATTCAGAATTGCATCCTCACAGCAGACCTCGCACTTGATGTCATAGCAGTGTCCTGTATTGACAAACGCTTCCACATCGATCCTCACGCCCGATTTTGTGGTCAGTATCATAACCTGCGGATCCATAAGGTCTTTATGCGTGCGCCTTGTATTCTTCGCAAACACGACTTCCGCCGTCGCGTAATCTTCGTTCAGAAGCCATCTCAGTACGTCGATCTCATGCACCATCGAATTCTCCACTGCCATCGGCGTTGTGTAGCTCTCATCAACGGAAGGATTTCTGTGCGCGCAGTGGAGCAGCAGCGGCTCGCCGTAGGTGCGGTTCTGAATCGCTTCCTTTAACTGACGGTAACCCGGATCATATCTTCTCATGAATCCGACCTGTACCAGCTGTTTTCCGCCTGCGATCTCCGCCTCGACAATCCTCTTGCACGCCTCCGCTTCCGGCGCCAGCGGCTTCTCGCAGAATACATATTTCCCTGCCTTGATCGCGGCCATTACATACTGCTCATGGAACGGATCGATCGTTGTAACAATGACTGCGTCCACATCATCCGACGCGATCATCTCTTCCCCGTTCGCATAGAATTTGCAGCCGTATTTTTCCGCTACGCTCTTTCCGAAATCAACATTCACGTCCGCGCATGCCGTCACCACGGCTCCCTGAAGCTTATTCTGAATTCTCTCAATATGCGTTCTTCCGATTGCTCCTACACCTACCACACCGATTTTAAGTTCCTGATTGTTCATCATCGTTCCTCCTCCTTATTAAAAGAGCACGTGCTCTCAATTTATTAAAAAAAAACAGGCAAACTACGAAATACACAAAATTTAGTTTTGCGAGCACGTGCTCTTTTTGTTGTAATCACTATACACCAGATTTTCGTTTATGTCTATTGACTTTTTTGCCTAAAGTTGGGGGGCGAAATTGTGGAAATTTACCAAAATACTGCAGGCTCGGCCGGAACTGCCTGATTTTTGAAAGTCAAAAAATGGGGGCTTGATTTCTCAGGCCCCCTGACGTATAATCAAAACAGGAAAGGCAATCAGATACAGAATCTGATGCCCTCTGTGTTGCTTAAAGAAATAGCATCCACGAGGCGGGCGGATGCTATTTCTTTTTGTCTATGTAAGACAGTGCCGCGAAGATTACAAGTAAAAGTGTCAGCACTTCCATTGTACTCATAAGGCATCACCCTCTTTCCTGTGTACTCGAGGGCAAAGAAGAAACTGCATCCGGCTTTCCTGATTGATTTGCAGGAGAAGATCAAAAAGAATGAGACGACTGATCCGCAGCTTAAATATCATGTGGATAATGAGGAATTTTTAAAAAATATACTGAAAGAACTCCGGATGATCATGGAGATTGACAGATGATAACAGAAGTACTTACAATTTATTCGCAGGATGGCGATACATATGAATTTCAGCGTAAGGCAGAGGTTAATCTGAGAAAAATATTCGCGCCAAGGATACCGGCGACTATAATCGCGTATTACGTCTGCAAGTGGCTGGACGGAAATATGTAACGGCAACCAGCCCAGTAGTTACCTGACTACTCAAAAAACAGGAAAAAAGCCCTCAAATCTGGCACACTTGGGGGCTTTTGTGTTGCACCTTTTGAATACTTTTAACTTATTGCTTATCGGTATTATAGCATATGCTGTTCCGAATTGCAATATTCAATCTGCATCCGAATCTGAATCATCCCAATGGCTGTTACAGTTCACACCACTGAGCTCAAGGTGATTTCCGGGCAATATGCCCGGAAATCCCGAGGTCTGAGGTGCAGACCATGGAATTTTCTTTGTTCATTCCATGGCTGACCACGGCGTTCGCTGACAGACATACAAGTATGTCTTACAGCTCACTTCCCGCACAGAATTTGTTCCCGTGATCCGCTGCGGATATATCCGCATTTTCCGTAAAGTTTTATCCGGGCTTCCCAAAAAAACAGGAGGCCGTTCTGGAAAATCCCATAAAACGCAGCGCTCCTTTTTACCCAAATGCCATGAATTTTTCCATTTCACCCCATCTGTGCATATTGGAATGTGGTGATATTCTTGATTTCATCCGAAATTTGTTTCCTGATATTTCTGATATCAATGTCATTCTGAATATCAAGAAAATATCTATCGGATACGCCAAAAAATTTTCCAAGTCTTATTGATGTATCTGCTGTTATTTTTCTTCTGTCATGCAAAATATCCTGTATTCGGGATACGGGCACATGAATTTCCTGCGCCAGCTTATAAGAAGATAATCCAAACGGAATCATAAATTCCTCTTGCAAAATCTCGCTCATTTTTGGAGTTTCAATATATTCATCCATAATCAGCCCTCCTAATGATGATAATCCACAATTTCTACATTATAAAAGTCATTTCCATCCAGCATAAAACATATCCTATACTGATCGTTAATTCTAATGCTGTATTGTCCATCTCTGTCCCCCTCCAGTTTTTCCAAATGATTAGATGGCGGTATTTTTAAATCATTCAAATTCTTTGCATTATCAATCATGATCAACTTACGTAATGCTGTTTTTTGTATTGACTGTGGTAATTTCTTTGAAAATATCTGATTGTAAATTTTTTCTGTCTCTCTATCTGCAAATGTCCTAATCATATTTTCATTATACCTGTTCTGCGTGTATATGTCAACACATCTCTTTCGTCTATTTCCATACATCAATCGTTACTGTTACAGTCCACTCCCACACCGAGTTCGAGGTGATTTCCGCACATTTTGTGCGGAAATCCCGAGATCTGAGGCGCGAAATGCTGCGAAAGCAGCATTTCTGTGCATCGCGAAGCGTTGTTACATTCACAACTCGCAGGGGGAGTGAACCAATGTCATTAAGTTTAGCTGAAACGGACAGAGCCGGAAGCTTTCCTGAAAGGGCTGAACTGCTCCGG
>CANQAR010000177.1 GCA_947588845.1 uncultured Lachnospiraceae bacterium | reverse complement strand
CGCAGCATTTCGCGCCGCAATTCTCGGGATTTCTGTGCAGAACGCACAGAAATCACCTCGCGGGACAGTGAAGGTGTGAACTGTAACGAAAAGTTCTCTCCCAGCAGCAGAATAAATACATTGAAATACAGAACGCACAGATGGGCGTTAAAAACAGCGTATGCCAGAGTGACAAGAACCGCCCAGCTCTCCATATACTGTTTCCGGCGTTCCAGCCGCTTTCCCGTAAAATAAAAACCTGCAAGCAGAAGCAGCAGAAACAGCAGTCCAAACGACAGACCGTCCTTCAAGAAAGCACAGTCCACGTAGTTGTAGAGTTTCTCCGGATCCGCCTGCAGGCTTCCCTGTCCGACCCATCGGATTTCTCTGCCAAACAGAGAAAACCCATAGGTCCGAACCGCGTCAAGTCCAAACTGCAGTCTGTTGTTCAGCGCCAGATTAAGCCGCAGCAGAAACGGATTTTCCGCATTATAGAAGCAATGCAGCGCAATCGATCCGGCCGCCGCAAGAAACGCGCCATACTTTATCAGAAATCCCCGAAGCGCACAGACCGGACGGAAGCGAAAATCAGCCATCCAGACAAAAGCGCCCGCGACAGCAAGCACCCCAAGATAAAAATCTGTCCGGGAATCTGTTAGACAATACATCAGATAATTGGCCGACAGAAGAAACACCGCGTCCGGTATGCGGGGACGCCGCCGGATACACAGCCACATAAGCGTCATAAACAGCAGAAGATGCGCCGGATATCCGCAGTATTTATAACCGAGGCTGTGCCGGATGCGCCCTCCGTCATACCAGATTACGTCCTCAATGATGCCTGTCTGCGACGCGGCAGTTGTGACGGCCATGAAGGCTGCCTGAAAGAGCAGGGTGACCTTCAGAAGCACACGAAAACACACCCGGGCAGAGAAAAAGACAAACAGCATCGTCGGTATCACAAAACCGCCGTGAACCGAATGTCCGGAAACAATCCCGGTAAATATAAGCAGAAAAACTCCTGCAGCATCTTTTCTGGTATAACATCCTCTCTGCAGAAATTCAATCAGCAGCAGAAAATGCGGCGTCCTGCGCAGCAGATTGCTCAAAACGAAAATTCCGCTGTATTCTTCCCACATGGTAACTGAAAGCACCGAACCGGTCATCCAGAGAAGGTACGCCGTAAGGATAAGCTTCTCTGAATTCCTGTTTCGGCCTTCCTGCCAGTCATCCTGCTCTCTGTCTGACGCAGACGGCACAAACTGAGCGCAGAAGCGTCCCGCCAGTTCATGCATGCATAATCTCCTTCTCTTTTTCTTCGCGCAGAATCAGTTCCTGCAGATATCTCCCAAGCGCATCCTGCCACGAAGGCAGCAGCGCAAATCCATTTTCCGTCAGCTTGCTTTTATCAAGTCTCGAATTAAACGGTCTCCTGGCCTTTGCTCCGTACTCTTCGGTCGTCACCGGGCTGACCACAAGTCTGTCGGCGCCGTACTCTTTATAGCCGAGCGCGGCCGCCTGGCGGAAAATTTCTTTCGCAAACTCATACCAGCTGATATATCCGCCCTCGTTTGTCGCGTGGTAGTACCCGTACTGCTCCGTCTCAATCATGTCGACCAGCAGCCGGGCAAGATCAAACGTGTAGGTAGGCGTGCCGATCTGGTCATCAACCACACGGATGTGGTCCAGCTTCCGGCCAAGCTTCAGCATGGTTTTGATAAAATTATTTCCATTCACACCGAATACCCACGCAATCCGGACGATAAAGTATTTCTCCAGCGTCTCCGCCACAGCGAACTCTCCCTCCAGCTTCGTCCGGCCATACACATTAATCGGCTGATAATCCTTACAGTCGGGCTGCCAGGGAGCGGTTCCCATCCCGTCAAATACATAGTCTGTCGAGAGATATACCATTTTGCAGCCGATTTCTCTGCATGCAAGGGCAATATTCCTTGTTCCCTCCACATTGACTCTGCGCACAAGCTCCGCCTTGTCGTCATCCTCCGCCAGATCCACCGCCGTCCAGGCCGCGCAGTGAACCACGGCATCCGGAGCGGCCTCCAGCAAAATTGACCGGACCGCCCCGCGGTCCGTAATGTCCATCGGAACATAAGGCATGGAAGTCACGGCTGTCCCGTCAGCCGCGCCGCTGTACTGTGCCGCAATGTCCGAGCCAGTTCCTTCATATTCTCTCGCGGCAAGTTCGTTCATCACATCATGACCGAGCTGCCCCCCAACACCTGTAACCAATACCTTCATACTGTTCTCCTTCTGTTCTGTCTCTTTGTCTCTGCGCAGCATCCGCCGTTATCTCAGCGCATCCAGATACTTTCCTTCCAGCACATCCTTCAGATACTGCCCGTACTGGTTCTTCTTCAGAGACTCGTACAGCCTCTCCATCTCTTCCCTTGAAATCCAGCCGTTCAGATAGGCAATCTCCTCAAGGCAGGCGATCTTCCGGTGCTGATGCGTCTCCATGGTCTTTACAAAATTCGTCGCGTCCACAAGGCTCTCATGCGTGCCGGTATCCAGCCAGGTAAAGCCCTGTCCGAGAAGCTCCACGTTGAGTCGGCCGCTCTCAAGATAGATGCGGTTCAGATCCGTAATTTCCAGCTCGCCTCTGGCGGACGGCTTCAGCTTCTTCGCGTATTCTACCACTTCATTATCGTAAAAATACAGTCCCGTCACACAATAATTGCTCTTGGGGTGCTGCGGCTTCTCCTCAATCGAGACGGCCTTGCCGTTCTGGTCAAATTCTACGATGCCAAACCGTTCCGGATCATCCACATAATAGCCAAAGATCGTGGCCCCCTTTCCGTTCTCGGCATTCTCAACGGCATCCCTCAGACGCCGGTTCAGCCCGTGTCCGGAAAAAATATTATCGCCAAGTACCATCGCCACCGTATCGGTTCCGATAAACTTCTCTCCGATCAGAAACGCCTGCGCCAGCCCGTCCGGACTCGGCTGCACCGCGTAGGAGAGATGCACTCCGAACTGATGACCGTCTCCCAGCAGCTCTTCAAATCTCGGAGTATCCATCGGCGTCGATATGATCAGAATATCACGGATACCCGCGTTCATCAGCACGGACATCGGATAATAGATCATGGGTTTATCATAAATCGGAAGAAGCTGTTTGCTCGTAACCTTGGTCAGCGGATAAAGACGTGTGCCGGATCCCCCGGCAAGTATAATCCCTTTCATGAAATTCTCCCTTCGTATATGCTTGTCCGGCCATTATTCTAACACAACCGTCAGACATATTTCAATCATTATCAGAAAAGTTGCTGTCCGTGCACAGTAAACGACCATGCCCGCGTTGCGGGCAACACCATGAGCGAAAGCCGATGACTCCGTGCTTTCACAGTAAAGGGGGATATGCCGTCTGTCATCACGACATCCGGCACATCCCCCGCACCTGTTATTTCTGTCATTTGTAAAGCAGCACCGGGAACCCCGCGTCCACATTGGAATAGATGGTCCCGGCCACATTCGTCGGAAGGTTCACACAGCCATGCGACCCGTCGCTCTGATAGATCGCGCCGCCGAACGACGAACGCCAGGAAGCATCGTGAAGCCCCTGCCCGTCAAAGAACGGCATCCAGTACTGTACCATGACGTCCCAGCTGCCGCTGCCGCTTCCTCCGCCGCCTTTCAGGTTGTAGGGACTCGCCTTGAACGCGATCGGAAACGCTCCCGTCGCCGTCTCCCGGCCATCCCGCGGAAGTCCGGAAACAATGTCGCCCTCGATCACAAGATTTCCTTCCCGATAAAGCCAGACATGCTGCGCCGTAAGGTTGACCTCGACATAATTTCCGTTCAGATCGTCGCGCCCGTTCCTCGAAAATCCGCTCACCGCATAGACCGGCTCCCGCGTCACCGCGGTATTGGAGCTGATATCCGCCATAAGCTGATTGAACTCCCCATCCTGATCGATCTGATACCCGTAATCGCTGCTCTCATAATTGACCGTCGTCCCCACGGAAGTCTGGAAGGAGCGCTGATAGTACAGCGTATCATAAGCCGCTGCCAGCTCCGTCACATAATTGTATACCGCTTCTTCATCAATATGATACGCATCATCTTCGATTACCAGCCATTTCTGAATGGTATCCCAGTCGATCACCCGCTTTTCTTTCCCAAACGTATGAGTGATGACAGCGCCGCAGTAACTGTTGTATGCGTTCATCGTGTGATTCATCACGGGATCGTCCTGCGTGACCGCCGGGAGGAAATAAAGTCCCTCCGGCACATCCACCTCGACATCCGCCTGAGGACGGGCAGCTGCCGTCAGCTTGTCCGCATCCTCGCGGACGATCACCTGCAGATCCGCATCGTCAAACTCATTTCCGTAAACTTCCGGCCGGATGTAATACCGGCTGCCGTCAAACTCCAGCGCGGCATCCTCGCTTTTCACTCTGGCGACCGAAAAATTCTTCGAGGAAACCGCCTGATTAAACGCCGTCTCCTCAAACTGGAACGGCACCTCCACCTCATAATTGTTGCCCTCGGACAGGCTTGTAAAAAGACTGAGATTCTGGCTGCGCAGACATTCCTGAATATTGTCGAGAAGCTTCCGCTGGTCGATTGTGTAGCCGAGCTCTTCCAGCGTCAAAGTCAGCACGGTCTCCCCTTTCTCCCTGATCTCGACTTTTGGAGCGCCGTAATCCTTCTCCAGCATCAGAAGAACTTCCTTGGCGGATTTCCCGGATACATCATAATCATTCATCCTCGTATTCTCAAAAAATAAACCGCTGTTCACTTTCTGATAAAGATAAAATCCTGCAGCCGCAAGCGCCGCCGCCACGACAAGCACAACACCCAGCAAAATCCATTTACCCTTCTTTTTCTCTTTCACCTTTCGTCCCTTACCCTTCTAATCCATCTTGTTTCAGTTCTTGCATTTTTCGTTGAAACTGTCCGCTCCCCCGCGGACAGTCCATGGATTTTATAACTTAATTGTATACTCTGATATATTGCACTATTCTAAAAAAATAGTCAAGGCAGGGAATCTTAAATTTTGCGTAAAAATCTGGAAAAAATCAAAAACAGATACCCGGACGTCCCGGTTTCTTTTACTCCGAACGGAACAGCACAGAGATTTCCGTTCCCTTCCCGATCTCGCTTGCAAGTTTCAGTTCCGCGTGATGCCGCGCCACGATATGTTTTACAATCGCAAGTCCCAGCCCGGTCCCTCCGGTCTTTCTTGAATGGCTCTTGTCAACCCGGTAGAAACGCTCAAAAATACGCTCCTGATCCTTCTCGCTGATGCCGATCCCCGTGTCCTTTACAGACAGACAGATCCGGTTTCCGCACAGTCCGACCGTCACATCGACCCTTCCCCCTTCTTTATTGTAGCGTATCGCGTTGTCGCAGAGATTATAGACCAGCTCCTCGATCATTCCCCTGTCGGCCTGCACGGTACAGTGATAACCATGCATTTCAATCGCTGCCCCGTGATTTTCCGCGCTGACCCGGATCATCTCGACACAGTCCGCCGCGATCTCATAAAGATCAACCTCAGTAAAAAGAATCTCCATCCTGTCCGAGTCCAGCTCCGACAGACGGATGATATCATTGATCAGCGTCAGCAGACGGTCGGCGTTGCGGTGAATCCCGCCCGCAAATCTCTGCACATCGTTCTCCCCGGCCAGTCCCGTCTCAATCAGCTCCGCGTACCCCGAGATTGAAGTCAGCGGCGTTTTCAGCTCATGCGTGACATTCGCCGTGAATTCCTGGCGCATTTTCGCGCTCTCCAGAATATCCTCGTGCTGTTTCCGGATCGTGGAGATAAACGGCACAAGTTCCTCGTACGTGTCGATTTCCCCCGCCTCTTCCAGATGTCCCGCCAGATACTCGATCGGCCGGACAATGCCACCTGTAATATAATGCGCAAGAAAAAAACAGACCAGAAACATCAGTGCCGCAATACCGGCGATCCCCTCCATCATATTGATAAAGACCCGCCAGATACTGTCCGCTTCCTTACTGATGCGCAGGATCATTCCGTCGTCCAGCCGCAGGGCAAAATAATACATGTCTCTGCCCAGCGTATCGGAATGGCGGACGGCATAGCCTTCCCCTTCCTCCCGCGCGGTCCGGACTTCGGGTCTTGCGGAATGATTTTCCAAAGTTCCATCCCCCGCTTCGTTGTCATAGAGAACGGCGCCGTCCCCGCGGATCACAGTTACGCGGATCTCATCGCCGCCCGAAATATGGTTTTGACCGTCATCCCCAGTCTCCATATCCCCGTTTTCGGTTTTCAGATCCGTTTTCGGTTTCCGGCCTTCCTTATTTCCAGAAATTTTTGTCCCATCCTGGATTCCCTCTGCAATTTTTTGCGTATCTGGTTCTCCTTCCTCTGAATTTCCGTTCTGGGCTGTTGATTGTCTGGGCAATTTCAGCTCCTGCACATCATTTTTCGGACTTTCCTGTAAAGTCATCTCTTCCCAGCGCATATTCTTCAGCATGTAAGCGCATGTCCGCATATCCGCAACCACCTGTTCCCGATAAATATGATAAAAGATGGCTACCGCCATGAGCAGCGCAGCCATCAGTGTCAAAAATACCGTCAGAAGAAGGTACGTATTGATTTTTTTCTTCATAAATAACCCGTCCTCCGGACTGTCTGCAGCTCCTGTCTCTCAGTTTCCGTTTGTCAGCATATATCCTACATTCCGCACGGTGCGGATCATCGCTCCCGCGCTTCCCAGCTTCTGCCGCAGCGTCTTGATATGCATGTCCAGCGTCCTCGATTCTCCCTCAAAATCGGTACCCCAGATCCGGTCAAGGATCACATCGCGCGATGAGACGATGCCCGCGTTCAGCATCAGAAGCTTCAAAAGCTCGTATTCCTTGTAAGTCAGCTCACAGGGACTGTTGTTCACAGTAACCAGCCGCTTCTCATTATCCATCCGCAGAGGACCAAATTCCAGAACTTTATCCTCGTTCATGCCATACGACCTGCGCATCAGCGCTTTTACCCGCGAAATCAGCTCCATGACGCCGAACGGCTTTGTGACGTAATCGTCCGCCCCCATGTCAAGTCCTTTTACTTTGTCCAGTTCCGAGGTTTTTGCCGTCGCCATGATAATCGGAATCCGTTTTGTATCGGGGCGGGTTCTGAGCTTTTGGACAACCGAAAGTCCGTCTTCATCTGGAAGCATGATATCCACCAGGACCATCGCCGGCACTTTTTCTTTCAACCGCTGAAAAAACGAAACGGCGTCTCCGAATCCCTGAACCTCAAACCCGGAATTTTTCAGCGCGAACATCTCGATTTCCCGGATGTTCTCGTCATCCTCCACAATATAGATCACCGCCATAAAAT
>CANQAR010000176.1 GCA_947588845.1 uncultured Lachnospiraceae bacterium | reverse complement strand
GGCGCAGAAGGGAATCCGGAGAAATTCATTGAAGAGATTCCCCCGGATGATTTAGAGATCATTCCGAGTGTGCCAGGAGGGAACACCTCCGCGCAGAATACCGGTGGCGGTGTGACAGCGGACACAGGAAACGCGGACGGTTTGCCCGGAGATGAGATTATCGATGAGATCAATGTCATCAGTTCTGACGGAACGGATATTTCCGGGAACGGGGCAGATATGCTCATTGAGAGCGAAGCGGGAAAAGTTTCGGAAGACGAAGGGGACTCAGCCCTGGAATATGCGGAGATTTCGCAGGATCCGGGACTTGCGGAGGACATCGTCTATGATGCGATCTCCTCATACATCGAGGTGAGAGTAGCCGCCGGTCAGAGTTTTGTTCCCGATGGAGGGCTGGTTGTCGAGGCGGGCTATTCCAGGCCGGATGGTACGGATGCGCATACGGAGCAGAAGACGCTTGCAAATCTGGGAGACACAGCAGTATTTGAATTTAAAGTGGATCCCGGTGAGTACAAAGTGACAGTGGATGCAGACAGGTATGCGTGTTATGAGCAGCCGATCACGACAAAGGCTTCTCAGCGGTCGAAGATCTGTGTCAGCACGGCGAAATCTGTGAAGAAAAATGAATCGGACGCAGGAAGCGGCTGGCTTCGTCTGGGAGATGTCAAAGGAGACGGGGAAACCGACGAAGATGGAAAAATCAATGATACCGATATAAATACGATCTGCGATGTGATTCTCGGGAGAAATACCAGTCCTGCTGACTGGAATGCCGCCAATCTGAACGCGGGCCTGGAAGATGTAGAAAAGGTGGATATTGCTGATCTGCAGATTGCGGTGCAGAACAGGAAGGAAGAAGAACAGATTTCTTCAGTGGAAGTACAGCAGATTCCTCGTCCTCCGAAGGCCGAAGCAGGAACGACGATTAAGGGAGACGGAAATCTTAATGATTTGATCAGCGGCAGTGAGGAGAATAAGAAGCCCGTTACGCTGCAGCCGGAAGCAGGAACGGAAATAACGGCCGAGAATCCGGTGGCGATATCGTTCCCGCTCACGACGGAAGGAGAAGAAGCTCCGAAGCTTGAGGGTATAACGCTCAAGGCTTTTGCAGGTTCGGAAAGCACGGAGGAAAGCGGCGGAAGCAAGACGGACAACGGAATCCAGAGCGGCTGGCTGGAAGTAGAGTCCGTGGATGAACAGGGGCCTGTGGTTTATCTGGTTAAAATGACGGACGACACCAAGATGGATGAAGCTCTTAAGACGCCGCCTGCCGAGGAGACAGAAGCGGAGACGGAGCCGGAGACACAAGAAGGAGCAAAACAGGTTCTGAATGAGATGAATGAGAAAGTGGCCGGGATGCCGGGAGAGAGCGGGGCAGAAGCGGACACGGTGCTCATTGAGAACGAGACGCAGGGGACGTCTGCAGAAAGTGAGACGAACACGGAGGCGGACACGACTCTTACGGAGAACGAGACGGACACGGAGAGTGAGACGGCTGCAGAAACGGACCCGGCGTCCACGGAGAGCGAAACGCAAACAGATACGGCGTTCACGGAGAGCGAAACGCAGACAGAAGCGGATACGAGGAGCGAGACGCAGACAGAAGCGGATACGGAGAGCGAGACGCAGACGGAAGCGGACACAACGCTCATGGAAGTCCAGACGGACGATGTGTTTGTGGGTACGGAAAAACAGCAGACGGAAACGGCTGCGGGAACAGAAACAAACGTGGATCTGGCAGGAGATCTTCCTGGAATGGATGCAGGTACAATAGAAGAAGAACCCATTTCGATCAATATGGAGAATGTGGTTCTGGGAGATCCCGGAAAGGCGGCTCTGGACGGAACGAATTCTGAAACGGATCCGAATGTGCTGTCTATAAATATGGAAAACAGAGAGTCTGTTTCCCTCAGCATGGATGGAGCAGCTCCGAATGGAGAGGACGTTATCGTTATTCCAGATGAGATTGTGCCGCAGGCGGATACAACTCCTGTCAGACGGGAAGAACTGAAAGGCAGCAGCGCGTCGGTCGCAAACGACGGCTCGATCGTGATGAACTTCGGAAAGCAGGTCGCAGTCAAGAAGGTCACGATCAAGATCACAGGAACAACAAAGAAAGAAGATAATCTGGTAAATATCTCCAAAGTTGAGTTTGTCAATGACATGGCAAGCAGGATTCCTGAGCCGGAACTGAGTATTCCGGAACTGACACTGACGCCGGGCAACGAGGAAATTCTGGTGACCTGGGAAGAACAGCCCAATGTGACAGGATATGAGCTGGAGATTACCGGAATCGCAAAGAAGCAGACCACGGAGCAGACGCAGACGGTGTGCGTGGCCGGCACAGCACATACATTTACACACATAAACAACAATGATCTGAGAAACTTCAGACCTTATAAGATCAGAGTGCGCTCCATCAACGGCGAGTGGCGCAGCAGGTGGTCGGATATACAGGAAGCGGCTCCGAAGCCGGATGCGAGGCCGGAGCCGGTGGATAATCTGAAGATCAAGGCCGGATACCGGTCGCTGTCCCTGAACTGGAAGGATATGGACGACGCCAGCGGATACATGGTATTCTACCGGGAAGAGTCTGAGACGGAGTTCAGGCCGGTGGCTGAAGGTTCCGGGTCATACCAGCCTGCAGACAGTACAGAGGCTGAAGTAAACAAATCAGGAGAAGGCAGGATTACGACAAACAGCTACACGCTCAACGAGCTTGAAGACGGCAAACTGTACTATGTATACGTCATCGGCTGGAATGAGCTGGGCTGGGGTACTTACAAAAACGATAGAATTGTCAGCGAGAGGACAGACAGCAGGGCGCGTCCGCAGCTCCCGAAGTACCACGCAATCAATCTTCCGGAAACGGATGATGAGAGTTCGATTGGTAAACTGACGCCGCATGTTCTTTCCGCGGACTGCGCTCAGTATGACGCGAATCCGAACAACCACAGTGTGGAAAATGATAAGAAAAAAGCGGTCAGAATGGTAGACAGCAGGCTTGACGGATGCCGTGATAATTATGGAGACAGCACGGAAAGAAATCTGACAAAATCCGCGTTGGGAGTTGTAGACAACGATTATGATTCCTACTGGCAGAAATATGACTGGGATGAAGGATACGTCTATGGCGGTTATGGAATCCATGTCAAACTGGATCAGGCGTACAGGATGAGCTATCTCACATATTCCGCCTACAACATTGAGTCTGAGTTTGCTGGTGGTTATGTGGAGAGGGCCAAGATTCGGTATCGTAATACGACAGAGGATCCGAACGCTGCAGAGCAGGAAGTTCTTGCTTATGTTTCCAGAAGATATGATGCAAACGGTCAGCTGTATTACCTGATTAAATTCCAGGAAGCAGTTGAGGCGAACGAGATCCGGATGTGTCTGGGAAGAGGATACGGAGATCTGTGGATGCGTGTCGGCGAGATACGCTTCCATGAATGCGATGAGGTGTACGACGGCATTATGGGTCTGTTTGCTGATGAGATGCATTCGTCCCTGAGAGAAGACGTGACAGCAGAAGAACTTGCAGAACTGGAAGCCGAACTGGAAACGACAGACCATGACGAGAAGCATCCGCTGTATGATTCCCTGCAGCTGGAACTTAAGCTGGCGAAAGAGCTGTTTGCGGATCGGGAGAAGGATCAGACAGTTCTTAAGGTGGATACGAGGCTGACGACGAACTCCGACGGTCATCTGAAGTTTGGCGGCCTGAACGCATGGCAGCCGCTTGGAAGAGTTGCGGCGAAGGGCGAGACGATGGTGATCTACGTGGGACACAGCACAAAGAGAGCGGAAGAGTCCAGTAATCTGCAGGCAGTGTTCACGCAGTATCACGCGCAGTCCAATGAGCTGAACTATACAGTAAATCTTAAGGTTGGGCGCAATGAGATCATTGTTCCGTCGACTACGAGCGAGAACAGGGAGCGCGGTGGTCAGGTGTACATCCAGTATACAGGATCACGCGGCAGTGCAGAGCAGTATGAAGTGCGCGCTCTGGGCGGTCAGAAGATTCCGGTTTTGAGCGTTTACAAGATGGAACCGGGAGCTGAAAAGACGGCTGCGATCGAGAAGTATGTAAAAGAACTGGATGAGTATGTAAAGACAATCCGGGAGACGCATGAAAGTCTTCGTCCGACTGAGGATATGCCAGCTAATGAGGCATGGAAGAAGACCAGCAACCTGGGTCTGGACTATACGGACAGGAACTGCTTCCTGAACGCAACGGATCTTATGATGGATTACATGATGTACTCCGTGCCGGCGCTTCAGGTGTGGAAAGGAATCACCGGGAACGCGGATGTAAGCAAGAGTCTGAGTGCTGCGGAAGTAACAGAGGCGGCGAAGAAACTTGAGACCTCTCTGAACGCGATGGAAGACACAATGAAGCTGTTCTATCAGCACAAAGGTCTGAGCGATGATCCGAAGGCTGTGAGCAGCGAAGAGCGCGGCAGCAATGAGATGCCGGTCAAGCACCTGAATATCCGTTACATGCAGATGTTCGCGGGCGCGTTCATGTACGCGTCGGGCAACCACATCGGCGTTGAGTATCCGGAGACGAATGTCGCGGGCGGCGCGGCGAGCTGGGACAGCTTCGGCTGGGGCATTGGCCATGAGATCGGTCATGATATCAACCAGAGCTGGTACGCGATTGCGGAGATCACGAACAACTACTTCGCGCAGCTGCTCACAAAGGCGTACAACGGCACGCGCTTCAAGTATGAGATTGCTCCAGGAGGAGAGGATGATCCTGCGAACGATATCTACAGTAAGGTAACATCAGGAGCGCTTGGACGTTCCGCGAACGGCGCGGTTCAGCTTGGACTGTACTGGCAGCTGCACCTGGCGTTCGACAATTATACAATAAACAATCAGGGAAAGAATAATACCCTGAATAATACAGTAGGAAGTTATAGCAACACAGACGACAGATACGTCTTTGACAACTACGAAGATCAGTTTAACAACCTGTTCTTTGCCCGCGTGGATACGTACGGCAGGAATCCGTCCAAGGCTCCGAACGGCGGTGTGACGCTTGCTTCAGGCACGGCCGCGGTGGATCAGAATCTGATGCGTCTTGCATGCGCAGCAGCGAATGCGAATATTCTTCCGTTCTTTGAACGCTGGGGAATGGTGCCGGATGAAGGTACACTGGCTTACGCGGCAACTTTTGGAGCAGCGACGGAAAAAGCGCTGTATTACGTAAACGACGACGCGAGAGATTACAGGGCGGCTCATCCGGGAGAACCGGATAGCATTCTGAATAAGGATGCCATCGAGTCGGCAGTCACAAAGGCGGACGGTAACAAAGTGAGCATCACGGTTACGCCGAAGACGAGTGTAAACGGTGAGGCACTCCTTGGTTATGAGATCATCCGCACAATGTACTCGAACGGCAGGCCGGAGGAGGCTGTTGTGGGCTTCAAGCTCGCAAATGGAAGTAATCCGGTCACCTATATCGATGAGATCGCCACGATCAACAACCGCGTCATGTACTACAAAGTCAAGGCGGTTGACAAGTACCTGAATTACTCTAATGCAGTGGATGCAGGCAGCGAAAAGATTGAGACGAACGGAGCACTGCCCAAGAGCGAGTGGACGATCGAGACGACGATGACGTCAGCCGATGATGTGACGCTCAATCCGAATCCGTCATTTGATGAAATGCCGGCGCCGTATGTGGACAACGGAAAAGACGATCCGGACGGCGGCTTCGACAGCGATCTGAGAAGGGTACAGAGCAACGCGAAGAAAGTAGAACACAGCATCGACAGGATTGCTGACGGCAGCGACAGTTCCGCGTACACCGGAACAAACGGTACAAACGCCATCATCACGATCGATATGCACAACTTCTGCAAGGTCACATCGCTGATCTACAGAGGCGATGATCTGGGAACAGTCACCGTATCGGTCAGCACGGACAACACGAACTGGACCGATGTAAAGAACATCGATATGGCGGGAATTAATGCGAATGCAGACGGATCCAGGACGATCTGGTTTGACGCTGCATCGGATGATCCGGAAGTCAGAGCGGCATGGATCGGCACCTACAAGGCAAGATATGTGAAGCTTGCGTTCAGCAGGGCGGGCGCGGTACAGATCAAAGAGATTGATATCTGCGGACCGAGCGGAGACAATCTCGAATTTGAGAAAGCAGACGGAGAAGGTCCGACGGCAGGCCAGCCTGTGATCGGCGTACTGAAAGAAGCTTATACGTATTCCTACGGAGAAGATGAGATTGAAGGCACAGACGATGACGACATAATCCCGAAAGGTTCGCTTGTATTCACAGGAAGATACAAGGGCAACCCGGCATACAACGTCGTGATTCTCTACGATGCAGAAGGAAATGTGATTGGTGCGCATAAGACGGCAGACGGAGAGGACGAAGTCCAGGCAGAGCAGATCATCTTCGCAGAAGTTCCAAAGAATGGAAACCTGGGCGAGACATCGGATGGTATCTGGGTCTACTATCTGGAGCCGGAAATCTGGAAAGATGAAGCTACCTGGAAGCCTACAGTCAAAGGAAACAGGATCCGCGGCGAACTTTACCGTGTTGATAACGCACTTACGAATGAAGGTGAGCGTATCGTCAGCGATACGAAGTTTATCGAACTTCCGGAGACGCTTCCGGAGATCACAATGGAGGGGGGCGGCTTAGCCGCCGCTCCCGCCGGAGAAGAAACAGAAGCAGAGACCAGGAGCGGTGATACCGCTTCCACCGAGCAGACAACAGAAGGGAGGAATGAATAATGAAAAAGTGGGCAAAGTATTTACTGACAGCCGTTCTGTTTTTTGCAGTGATCACTCCACTGTCCGTATCAGCGGCAGGGAGCGGGGAAGCAGAATTCAGTGAGACGGACAACAGCAGTACAACGCTGTCTCTCACAGTCGAAGACAGCATAGCGCAGGACATGACCTCCCTTCGGCTTCAGCTGCTTGTTGAAGTGACAGACGGAGCCATGGTGCCGATCGCGGAGAATGGCGGATCACAGTTTACCTTCGACTCGGCAATCACGAGCGACGTGAAAAAATGGGCGGTTGATAAGAATGATGAGAAGTATGTGATCAATATCATTATCTCCGGTACGGAAAGCATTTTTGAAAAAGGAGAACTTATCCCCGCATCCGGCGAGCATCAGGTTGCGAAAAAGAAAATAACGATTGGCACGCTGACACTTTCCCCGGTGGAAGGAAACATATTCAGCGCGACGGTTGGACTTATGCCGAAGGAGGATCCAAACGCTTTTTCCGGTGCAGCGGCAGATGGGTCAGAGATAATTGCTGAAGGCGATCAGGAGTTTGATTCCACGCCGGT
>CANQAR010000175.1 GCA_947588845.1 uncultured Lachnospiraceae bacterium | reverse complement strand
AGCGTGATTTGCGAATACATGCAGGAGTGCGTGAGCTGCGAAGCAGCGGAGCAATCCGTGGACTTTCTTACTTTATATCAGATCTCATAATCCTCCGGATCAAGAATCAGTTTGATCGCCCAGGGCGGAACGTCGACATCCCGGTAATCCTCCTTCAGAAAAATAAACGCTGTCTCGTACCGGGGCTTTCGCAGCGGAAATATCCCATAGCCGTCCGTAAAATAGAGCAGCCCGCGCAGCCGGGTGAACGCCTGACGGCGCAGCAGTTCTTCCACGTACACAAACGCCGGCCGGAAATCTGTTCCGCCCAGCCCTCTCACCGTAAAGTTCCGTATATAATCTTCAAGCTCTCTTTTGTCCGTGATGACTGCGTCTTCCTGCACTTTATCGTCGCACTGAATAATATGAATATTAATCTTGCGGAAAAAGCTCTCCGACTCCTGCAGAATTCCGCAGGTTTCTTCAAGGAAATGTTTCACCAGATCGCCTTTGCAGGACATGGAGGTATCGACCACAATGACAAAGTCCTCAATCTTTTTGACCTCCTTTGTCTCCAGCGGCTCGATCAGCGGCATGTTGCCGTACAGTTCCATCCCGTAGTGATAAAAAATATAGTCGAACGAGTCCGCGTCCACCTGCATTTCCTCTTTGAGCACAGAAAACTTCCGGAGAAAATCCCGGTAATCGTAACGCTTCCTGTTCTCAATCTGTATCTGATCCGTCAGACTTTTCGCGTTTTCGGAAGCTTCCTTTGAGAATGTCTCCATCTCCGTCTGCATCCGGTCGCGGATATCCTCCCACTTCCTCTGCTGTGGCTGCGGCTTGTTCGAATCGTCCTCCTGCTGCCACAGACGATGATCGTCCACCGTAAACTCCCGCGCAAGCCGGTCGAGGTAAGGCTGCGGAAAATGCTTCTGACAGAGGATCCGGTAAATCCGTTCCGCGGTCGCCGTGAACTTTTTCTCTCCTGCCATCCTACGGCTCTGCTTTCTTATATCCGGAGTTTTTTCCCAGGCTTCTGTTCCGAATGTCTCTTTCCGTGTTTTTTCTCCGACAGATTTTTCTCCCAAATCTGAGCCTGAATCTGTGCTTCCCACCGCCGATTCCCCGAATCCCGCGCAAGAACCCGCAGACAGTTCCCGGGCCGGACGCTCTGCATCGGCATTCCCGGAATACGCGGCGCTGCCCCACTCTGAAATTTCCCGGTACACGCTCCTTCTGAATGCGGATTTCGGCACATGTACAGCCCGTATCTCAAGCCCGTCAAGCACCCACTCCGCCGTGATGTCGCATGCCAGATTCCAGTATTCTTCATCGCGTCCTTTCCGATTCCAGAGATGACAGAACAGACAATGGAGAATACTATGCAGGTACGCGCGGTTCACCAGCACCCGGCTTTTTCGGAACAGGGAGGCAAGCTGTCCCGGGTTGAAATACAGCGCGTTCCCATCCGTCCCCGTAACCGTAATCTGCTGCTCAGGCACCAGAACCAGAGAGGAAAGCGCCACATCCAGAAAACGCATATTCAGGTAGAGCTCATTTCGCGCGTTGCGCAGGATATCCATGCCGATCTCCGCAAAGACCACTTCCCGCTCCCGCTGCGCGCTGATCGGATTTTCCATACATCATCCCTCCCTGTTTTTCATCGGATCTTTTTCTTTTATTCCCGCGAGCAATGAGGAAAACAGCCATGCCTGCATGGATATTTGACGAATGCCGCGAGGAGGGGATTCGGGTCTGCGTCAGCAGACATCTTCAGTTCCGAATCCCTGCGCATCCTCACAGTTCAAACCTGCGGCGGCGGGCCGCAGATCTGTTCTTCTCTGCTGGCAACGCTGTTTTTGTTCTCTTCGGATCTTCTTCCCGAATCTCCTGCTCTCTTCTGACACTCTCCTGTCCCGGCAGGCTTACCGGTTCTTTTCGCGAAAATCCTGTCTCTTCCTTTTTGGAAAAACACCTTTCTCCCAACATTTTTTCTTTTTCAGAGACAGTCCTTTTATCCAAATGTTGTGCCGCTTCAGAAAAATCTGACAACTCCAGTCTCTTTCTGATCCCCCGTCCTTTATTTTTCTTTGACATTCTTCGATTCTCCATCAGAAAGCCGATTGCTTCCACAAAGCCGGCACGCCCGGCCAGCTCCGTCAGCAGATCATAAAGATCCGGATAAATTTTTGCAGCGGTCTCTGTCAGCCAGCGGATCCCCCGCATATCATGTGTGCGGACAAACAGTTCCGCAAACTGCGCACGCTCCGAAATCACATACTCCTCATACTGGAGGCGCGCGGCTTCCGAGAGTTCATACGGAAACCACAGCCTCCCCGTCACCAGCCGCGCGGTGGTCTCAAAATCCTCCCGCGCCACCGCATACGGAAGCAGGCGGTCATACTGCTGAAAATCAAATGCCCTACTCTGAAAACAGTTCCGGTACAGGATTCCGCTGCCGTGTACATGCGTCTCCAGAATCCGGGCCGGCGTGTTTTCAACGCCTTCCTCATAAAACTCCGGAAAAATCAGGCGCGCCATAAGAGATGGCCCCGTCAGATTTCCGACGGTACTTTCTGCCTGCCCCGGATTCCGTGACAAAAATTCCACTTCCACCGCTTCCGGCACTTCATCGAGCATCTGCTTCAGCGACGATTTCCCATCCTCTCCAAGATATAGCCGAATCTTCCTTATATGATGACAGCCCGTGAAAACGCCGCTCCCCCAGTCCGAAAGAGCACTGTCAAATTCCAGCTGCTCCAGAGCCCCGCAATTGTACAGACAATAGCGGCCGACGCGTCGGACGCTGCCCGGAAGCACCAGTTCTTTTAAATTATTTCCGCTAAGAGACGGAATCAGACCGGCCGGAGTCTGTATTCCCTTTTCTGTCAGCGGACCGAAAATTGTTTCGCGGGATTTGTCCCGTTCCGCTTCGCTGGAAGTTTTTTCCTCTCTTTGTCTCAGTTCAGACGAACCGAAAACCATTCCACGGGATTTGTCAGGCTCCGCTCCGCTGGCTAATTCTCCTTCCCCTTGTCTCAGTTCAGACGAACCGAAAATCTCTTCGCCGGATTTGTCCGGCTCTTCTCCGTTGGCTAGTTCTTCTTCCCCTTGTCTCAGTTCAGACAAACCGGTAATCGCTCCACGGAATTTGTTCGGCTCCGCCTCTCTGGCAGGTTTTCCCTTCTCCTGTCCCCCTGCAGGCAAAAATCCGGTTCCATCCTGAAAAATCTGCAGCTTTCCCGCCTCAAATTCCTTCCGGAACGCTTTTTCATCCATGTGGGCGGAAAAGCAGTACGGCCCCACTTCCGTCACCGGCAGCCCGCAGATCTGTTCCGGTATGACCACACATTCCTCATGGGAAAAACAGCGCCGGATCACCGCGCTGTCTCCCTTTTTCTCATACATGAAAACCGGCCCCAGGGCAAAACTGCTCGCCTGATAACGTTCTTCTTCCATAAATCTGCCTCTCTTCCTGCTGCCGGAAAATTCTTCTCAGCCTTGCCGAGCCATCCCGCGAGTTTCTGTTTCTTTTCTTCCGCCCCACCGGAAATTGTCCTGCTCTGGCTCTGGCGGAGGTCCTGCACGATTTCATCGCGAACAATGCCGTTTTTTCTCTCGCTCTTCCTTGGAATCGTCATGCTCTGGCTCTGGCGGAGGACCTGCACGATCTCATCGCGAACAATGCCGTTTTTTCTCTCGCTCCTCCTTGGAATCGTCATGCTCTGGTTTAGCGAAGAACCTGCACGATCTCATACGCAACCGGCACAAGCAGAG
Organism: uncultured Lachnospiraceae bacterium; assembly: GCA_947588845.1. GTDB lineage: Bacteria > Bacillota > Clostridia > Lachnospirales > Lachnospiraceae > Choladousia. Next base: position 3,666 of record CANQAR010000175.1, on the reverse strand, counting down.
CCGGCAGCATGTTTCCAACGCGGAATTTTTTCCCGAACGCGATATTGACGCCCACACAGAAGATCAGCGACGAGCCGATGAACGAGAGGTTCGCAATCAGCGCCTCCCCGATAAAGTTTCCCGCGAAATGCGCCAGCAGCGTCAGCGAACCCTCATAGACAAGAATCGCCAGCGCCGAACACATGACGCCGACCCCGTAGGTGGACGCCAGCACGATCACGATTGCAAAGTCCAGCACCGCCTTCGCGGTCAGCATGGTCGCGTCCCCGGTAAGCCCGTCCTGGATTGACCCGACGATCGCCATCGCGCCGACACAGATGATCAGCGATGTGTTGACGAACCCTTCCACAAAGCGCGCGTCCCGCTCCGCGTGAAACATCGCTTTCAGCTTCTCCCCAAGCGTGTCCATCCGCTTCTCGATATCGATCAGTTCCCCGAGCAGTCCTCCGAGCACCAGCGAAAAAATCAGCAGCATGCTGCCCTGCGTCTCAATCGATCCGTTCTCCACGCGCAGCATTCCCTGCAGCGTTCCCGCGACTCCGATAAACATCGAGGCCACGCCGCAGGCGCTCATCAGAGACTGTTCCATCTCTTTTTTCAGGTCGCGGCGGAGAACCATTCCGATCGCGCTCCCCGCCACAACGCCTGCTGTATTGATTAAAGTTCCAAGTCCAAACATAGATTATTTGTTCTCGCCTTCCTGTACCGTCACTTCGCGCGCCACGCGGCCCTTGATCTCTTCCTTCACGGAAGCGATGAAATCAGCCAGCGCCGTCTGTCCTTCATCTCCCGCAAAGCGGCTGCGCACGGATACGAGACTGCTCTCTTCCTCTTTCGCGCCGACCACGAGCATATACGGCACCTTCGCCAGACGCGCCTCGCGGATCTTGTAGCCGATCTTCTCCGCGCGAGTATCGACGCTTGAGCGGATACCTGCCTCTTTCAGTTCGGCGTCAACCTTCGCCGCATAATCCAGATACTTGTCGGAAATCGGAAGTACGCGCACCTGCTCCGGGGAAAGCCAGGTCGGAAACGCACCCGCAAAATGCTCAATCAGGATACCGATGAAACGCTCGATCGAACCAAACGCCACACGGTGAATCATGATCGGGCGGTGTTTCTCACCGTCCGCCCCGATGTACTCACAGTTGAAGCGGAGCGGAAGCTGGAAGTCGAGCTGGATGGTACCACACTGCCAGGTTCTTCCGATCGAATCCTCCAGATGGAAGTCAATCTTCGGGCCGTAGAACGCGCCGTCTCCCTCGTTGACCACATAGTCCAGTCCCAGATCGTCAAGCGCGCTGCGCAGGCCGTCGGTCGCCATCTCCCAGTCTTCGTCGCTTCCCATTGAATTTTCCGGACGTGTGGACAGCTCCACATGATACTTGAATCCGAAAAGCTGGTAGACCTCATCGATCAGCTTCGCCACGCCCTTGATCTCGTCACGGATCTGCTCCGGCGTCATGAAGATGTGCGCATCATCCTGTGTGAAGCAGCGCACCCGCATCAGACCGTGAAGCTGACCGGATTTCTCATGACGGTGAACCAGACCGAGCTCGCCCATGCGCAGCGGCAGATCACGGTAGGATCTCGGCTCTGACTGATAGACAAGGATACCGCCCGGGCAGTTCATCGGCTTGATCGCAAAATCGGTATCGTCGATGACGGTTGTGTACATGTTTTCTTTATAGTGATCCCAGTGGCCGGAAGTCTCCCAGAGCTGACGGTTCAGCATGATCGGCGTGGAAATCTCAACGTAGCCGGCCTTTGTGTGAATCTCGCGCCAGTAGTCCAGCAGCGTGTTCTTGAGGATCATGCCCTTCGGCAGGAAGAACGGGAATCCCGGACCCTCGTCGCGCAGCATGAACAGGCCAAGCTGCTTGCCGAGCTTTCTGTGGTCGCGCTTCTTCGCCTCTTCAAGGCGGGTCAGATACGCCTCAAGATCCGCTTTCTTTGTGTAGGAAGTTCCGTAAATTCTGGTCAGCATCTTGTTCTTCTCGCTGCCTCTCCAGTACGCGCCCGCGAGGCTGGTCAGCTTGAACGCCTTGACCGGCTTTGTGCTCATCAGATGCGGCCCCGCGCAGAGATCAACAAACTCACCCTGCTGATAGAAGCTGATCTCGGCGTCCTCGGGAAGATCCTCAATCAGTTCCACTTTGTACGGCTCGTTCTTCTCCTTAAAATACGCGATCGCCTCCTCACGCGGCTTTGTGAAACGGGTGATCGGAAGCGCCTCTTTTACGATCTTCTTCATCTCCGCCTCGATCTTCTCAAGATCCTCCGCTGTCAGCGGCGCCTCGCTGTCCACATCGTAGTAGAACCCGTCCGCGATCGACGGACCAATCGCCAGCTTGACGTTCGGGTACAGGCGCTTGATCGCCTGCGCCATGATGTGGGAAGTCGTGTGGCGGAACGCGCCAGCTCCCTCCGGGCTGTCAAACGTCAGGATATTCAGCTCGCAGTCCTCCGCGATCACAGTACGCAGATCCTCGACCTTGCCGTTGACCTCGCCCGCTGTCGCCACGCGCGCAAGTCCCTCGCTGATATCAGACGCAATGTCCAGAATCGACATCGGCTGCGCGTATTCTTTCTTTGAACCATCTTTCAGTGTGATAATCATCTCATTCATCCTCCTCATTTTCTGTATCATATTCCGTATTGATAATAACCTTCTTTAACGGCGCTGTGAGCCATCCCAGCAGCATGCCGAACAAAAGCACATTCAGAAGGAGCAGCGCCTTTTCCGCAGGCGTCCAGCTGCTTAAAAATATTGTCTTTAAAGTTTTCATGATTTCTTTCATAATGATTCGCTCCTTTCATTAACTGTGATCGAGCAGGCGCGGTCTTACCTCCTGTCCACCGCGCGGCCCGCATGCTGCGCCTGCCGCTGGTCTCTAATGCGAGCCTGCGCTTCAAAACTCGCTTGCGAGTTTTGCGCGCGGGATTCGGGTCTGCATCAGCAGACATCTTCAGTTCCGAATCCCTGCGCATCCCCGCGGAGCGTTTTTTATGTCACAGGACGAAATTTCCTGTGACATAAAGAAATCCCCGGCAGTCCAAAAGACTGCCAGGGACGACTTATCTGAAATATCGCGGTTCCACCCTGCTTATCCCGCAATCTGCCAGACAGGAGATTTCTGCCGTTTCTGTACCAACAGACATCCTCTGCCCGTCTTTCGCTTCACAGTCGGCTGTCCACCTCACAGAAGCCAGTCACACAGCTGACACGGGATCACTTCATTCGACGGTAACGGCGTCGGGCCGGGCCGGATTGGGGCCGCTCGGAGGTAGTTTTCAAATGGTTCCGCATAAAGGGCTTCCAGCATATGTCCTTCTCTCTGGATGCTTCCGCATTTTACTCGTCTCGTCATCGCGTTCTCACTATGATTCTCTACAGACTTCTTTAATTTATACCTGTTCACTGCTGTTTGTCAACCATATTTTTATAGGACAGCCGCGGAAAAAGCACAAAAACAATGTTATAAATGTCGAATGGATATATGCGCTTATGGAGGCAGGTTCTGGCACGTAAGCAATAACATTATGCTCGCAAAAAGCAACAAAAAATATCAGATATTGCAAATATCGCTCGAATATGGTACAATTCTATCGTTGCCGCCCCTAGACTGGCAGGGAAAGGGGGTGCTTATGGTGGATGTTTTCATC
>CANQAR010000174.1 GCA_947588845.1 uncultured Lachnospiraceae bacterium | reverse complement strand
CAGCTATCTTATCCTCTCCCTGATGGAGAGGGACAGGCCCGTTCTGCGTTCCTTTCATGTGGAAGACGGAGTCAGCATGGCAGAAGAACTGGAGATTATGGAATAATAAAAGGAGAATAAACATGGCGGCAATCGATTACGCGACATTGAAAAAAGGCGGTTTTATGCGCCAGAAACAGAAAGGATACTTTTCTCTGCGGCTGGGAGTTGTCGGCGGCCAGGTTACGGCAGAGCAGCTTGCGGCTGTGACAGACGTTGCCAGTACGTATGGACATGGGTATATTCATCTGACGTCCAGGCAGGGAATTGAAATTCCGTTTATTAATATTAAGGATATTGATGCTGTAAAAGAAGCTTTGGCCAAAGGGGGCATCGCGCCCGGTGTCTGCGGACCGAGAGTCCGGACGGTGACGGCCTGTCAGGGAAATGAGGTCTGTCCGAACGCCTGCATCGATTCGGAGGCCATTGCAAAAGAACTGAGCGACCGGTATTTTGGACGGGAGCTTCCGCATAAATTCAAGTTCGGGGTAACCGGATGCCAGAACAACTGCCTGAAAGCCGAGGAGAACGATCTTGGAATCAAAGGCGGGGTCGAGGTCAGCTGGGTGGAGGAAAAATGTATCTCCTGCGGCGTCTGCGAAAAGGCCTGCCGGACGGGAGCTATCTCCACGCAGGACGGGAAGATCCGGATCGAGCGTGAAAGATGCAATAACTGTGGACGCTGCGCTTATTCCTGCCCGGCGGACGCATATGACACGGAGGAAGGATACTTTGTGTACTTCGGAGGCCTGTTTGGAAACACGATCAGCCAGGGGACGGAGATTGTTCCGTTTATCAAAGACAAGGAAACGCTGTTTCGTGTCTGCGACGCCGCGCTGAATTTCTTTAACGAGTACGCAAAGCCCGGAGAACGCTTTAAATTCACGCTTGACAGAGTGGGAGTCGACGCACTGAAAGAAAAAATCATGGAGGCGGTGGCATACTGATGGCTGAGGAAATCAAGGTTGACGGTACAGTAGATATTACGGACGTTGTATGTCCGGTGACCTTTGTGAAGGCGAAGGTGGCGCTGGAGGAGCTGGACGACGGACAGGTGCTTGCCATTCACATGAACGACGGCGAACCGGCGCAGAATGTCCCGAGGAGCATGAAGGACGAGGGGCACCAGATTCTGAAGTTAAAGGATAACGGAGATGGAACGTATGATCTGTTTGTCCGGAAAGCGGAGGAGCAGTCATGAGTGAAATCGCGAAAAGTCCGACACAGGAACAGGAGAAAAAATATGAGTTGTTAAAAGAGAAGCTTCGCGATATGGGAAGCGTAGCCATTGCGTTTTCCGGTGGTGTGGATTCCTCCTTTTTACTGCACGCAGCAAAAGAAGCTCTCGGAAACGCCGTGACAGCTGTGACGGCGCGCTCCTGTTCCTTTCCCGAACGGGAACTGAATGAGGCGAAAGCCTTTTGTCAGGCAGAACAGATCGAGCATGTGATTGTGGAATCCGAGGAACTGAATATAGAGGGGTTCCGTCATAATCCGAAAAACCGGTGTTATCTCTGCAAGAAAGAGCTGTTTACAAAAATACAGGCAATCGCGGCTCAGAGAGGGATTGCCTGTATCGCGGAAGGCTCTAATCTGGACGATAACGGAGACTATCGCCCGGGCCTGCAGGCAGTGGCGGAGCTTGGGATCCGAAGTCCGCTGCGGGAAGCGGGACTGACGAAGCATGATATCCGGAAATTATCGGAGGCGGCAGGGCTTCCGACCTGGAATAAGCAGTCCTTTGCGTGCCTGTCTTCCCGGTTTGTCTATGGAGAGACGATCACGGAAGAAAAGCTTGGCATGGTTGACAAGGCGGAGCAGCGACTTCTTGATCTGGGTTTTCACCAGGTCCGTGTCCGGATCCACGAAAAGCTTGCCAGAATTGAAGTGGAGACACAGGAATTCAGCAAATTACTGCAGGGAAATACGGCCAGAGAGATCGATCAGTATTTTCGGGAACTTGGATTCTCCTATGTAACGCTTGACCTTGGAGGCTATCAGACAGGCAGCATGAACCGGACGCTGTAAAAACAGAACGATTGATCGGGAGAGGAGTGCGGCAAAGAAGAAAAAAAGTTGTCATTGACAACATGGAATCAGACGGAGGTTCACACTCATTATTCAGGATGGGAAAATCGTTCAGATAGATAAAACAGAAAAGTACAGGTTGAAAGACTGACTGGACAACCAGAGGCTTTGTTAAATGAATTAACATGCTTCTGGTTTTCTGTTTTGTGCGAACATTGATTTTTATATGCGGGCCTGCGCATAAAATGACAGGTGAATGAGAAAAAGGAGGTAAATAGAAAATGGATGAAATAACAAAAAGCAGAGAGAGAACGGCAGACAGTTTTGCAGACAAATTTTTCACTTTCGTTCAGAAAAAGAAATACACGTTGATTTCTGTGACTGCAGTTGTTGCTGTGATTATCTTATGGGTAACAGGAAGTGCGCTCAACTGGTTCAATCCGGAATTTGTCCCTCCTGTCAGTTCGGTCTGGGATGCGTTTCTTGATACGCTGAACGAGGGCTACAAGGGATATTCCCTGCTGTACCATATTGGCGCAAGCATGAAAAGATTATTTATTGCAGTTGCTTTTGCCTTTATGGCTGCTTCCATCCTTGGCCTGCTCTGCGGCATGAACAGAACAATCCTGGCAATTGTGGATCCCTTTATCCAATTTTACAGGGCGCTCCCGCCGCTGGCATACAATACGCTGCTGGTGCTTTGGCTGGGAATTGATGATGATTCAAAAATTGCCCTGCTGTTTTTAAGTGCTTTTGCGCCGATTTTTATCCAGACTGTATTTGGCGCGCAGAGAGTCCCTGCAGACAGGATCAACGGAGCAAAGTCTTTGGGGGCGGGCAGGGCTGCCTTATTCTTTAAGGTTATTTTTCCATCAGCCCTTCCGGATATTCTTACAGGGTTAAGAACTGCGGTAGGTGTTGCCTATGCTACGCTGGTAGCTGCCGAGATGATCGCTTCTGCATCCGGGATTGCATGGATGGTTCTTGACGCCAGCAAGTACATACAATATCCGACGGTATATTTCGGGATCATAATTATGGGAGCAATTGCGATAATCATTGATGTTTTAATCAAAGCCCTGATCCGGTTTGCAACCCCGTGGCAGGAAAAAGCGGTTTAAGTCAGAAAGAGAGGAGAATTATCATGAAAAATACAGGAATAAAAGCATTGTCTGGAATTATGGCGTTAGCGTTGGGTGTTTCACTCATTGTCTGCGGCGGCAAATCTGCCGGCATTTCCAAAGCGGCGGAAAGTGATCTCCCGGATAAGATTACTATGGGATATTGGGAGTCGCCGAACGGGGAACTTCTCACGAAGGCAAACGGGACTTTTCAGGATGTTTTTCCAGATATTGATATCGAATGGGTAGAGTTCCAGTCTGGTACGGATATCCTTACGGCTATACAGTCCGGTTCTATCGACTTTGCCACGATTGGGACGCCGCCAGTTGCCCTTGGCATTGCACACAAATATCCCTTTAAGATTTTTTATCTGCATGACGTCATCGGCGAGAGCGAGGGGCTTATTGTGAGAAATGCCTCCCAGATCAAAACGATTGCAGACATCAAAGGAAAAACGATTGCAGTTCCTTTTGGCACGACTTCCCATTTCGCATTCCTTAATGTACTGAAGGCAAACGGAATCGAGACTACCGATTTTACTCTGCTCGATATGACTGCGTCGGATCTGTTTGCAGCATGGCAGCGCGGCGATATTGATGGCGCCTATATATGGGAGTCGGTGAAATCACAGCTCATTGAAAATGACGGCACACAGCTTGTCTCTTCGGCAGATGCAGCAGAGATGGGAGGGCTTACCGCCGAGGTAGGTATTGTCAGGAATGATTTTTACGAGAAGTATCCCGATATTGTGAAAAAGTATATTGACGTACTGGATGCGTCGGTCCAGGATTACCGCAATGACCCGGAAGGATCCGCTAAGCTGATAGCGGGAGGTCTTGCGCTCTCAGAGGAGGAAACACTGGTCGCTATGGACGAGATCATTGTGAAAGATAAATCTGAGCAGGCAGATTATTTCGGCGGGGACGGCGAACTGGCAAAAACGCTCAAGGCAACGGCGGATTTCCTTTATGATCAGGGCAGTATTGATGAGAAAATAGAAACAGATGTAATAAAACAGGCCATTTTAAGTGAACTTTATTAAGGGAGGCGGACGATATGAAAAAGGATGTTTTAATGAGTCTTGAGGATGTATCGATGGATTTTAAGCAGGGCCGGTCATTTTTCCATGCCCTTCATGATATCAATTTAGACGTCAATCAGGAAGATTTTATCTGCCTCCTGGGTTCCAGCGGCTGTGGAAAGACATCCCTGCTCAATATCATGGCGGGCTATGTCCAGCCGACAGCGGGGAACGTCACATTCCAGGGAGAACGGTTTACGAAAGCGACGCCTGATGTCGGAGTAGTATTTCAGCAGGCGAACCTTTTTCCGTGGCTGAGTGTTTATAAGAATGTAGAATTTGGGCTGAAGCAGAAGAAGGTTCCGGCCAGCACAAGAAAAGATATTGTAGAGCACTATCTTGAAATGGTAGGACTGGAAAATGCTGCGGATAAGCTGCCCCACCAGCTCTCAGGCGGCATGAGACAGCGTGCAACTATTGCAAGGACGCTGGCGCCGAATCCGAAGTTTGTCCTTTTCGATGAGCCATTCAGCGCATTAGATGCGCTGACCCGTGAGAAAATGCAGGAACATATTAAGCACATATGGAAGAAATCGCACAAGAGCTTTCTCTTTATCACCCACGATGTAGATGAGGCGCTGCTTCTGGGACAGAGGCTTGTGGTAATGCAGGCCAATCCGGGCAGAATCATATCCGACTATGTAAATCCGCTGAGCAAATATAACGATCTCACCCTGGGACGGCTGAATCAGGTGAGAGAATATTATGACATCAGAGAGGATCTTGTCAACAAGATTCAGAGTGAGGAAGACAGGCAGATCAGTCGGCTTGCCAGGGCAGTGTAAAGATCTATGAGAATTGAGAATGGAATTTTATCTGGCCTGGCAGCAGGGATGCTCTGGGGGCTGGACGGCGTTTTGATTGGAAGCCTTGGAAGTACAGAAAACATTTTGTCTGCTGCGGTTTTCACTGCGTGCATTCACGATGGGCTGGCAGCCCTGTGGATTTTTATTGTAAATCTGAGGAATGGGAAAACAGGGCAGTACCTGGATCTTGTCCGATCAAAAGGGTTTTTTCGGGCAGTTCTCTGTGCGCTGCTCGGCGGAGCCGCAGGCATGATTTTAAATATAATGGCAGTAAATCTGGCGGGAGCGTCTTATGCCTGCGCAGTGACATCGGCATATCCGGCAGCTGGCGCAGTGATCAGTATTGTTTTTTTCAGGGAAAAATGCAGCGTTTATTTGCTGAGCGGAATAGTCCTTGTCATATCCGGCGCAGTGGTTATTGGCGTTTCGCCTGCGGGCACACTGCGCGGGCCTCATTTTTGGATGGGACTTGCAGCGGCGGCCGCAGCAGCGCTTTGCTGGGCTCTGGAGGGAATATTCTCAAAGAGCGCTATGAAAGATATTTCATCTGATGTATTGATCGGCATTCGGGAATTGATATCCTGTGCAGCTTATACAATCATTTTATTCCTTATGGGTACTCTGAGCGGAGCTGCTTTGCCAGAGTTATTCTGTTTGGAGAAATTTATGGTGCTGGCGGCGGCGTCTGCCGCGGGTGCATTTTCCTATCTGTGCTGGTACCATTCCATGGATGTCATGGGCGTCATGGTCGGGATGTCGCTGAATGCGACTTATGCGATGTGGGCAGCTATATTTGACATGATCATAAACGGAAAAAGTTTTTCGTTTCCCGCCATTGCCGGGGTAATGATTATTTTGTCTGGAACGGTTCTGACAATCTTACATAAAGAAAGGAAGCCGCGGGTGTTGTTCAGGCTGTCCGATTGAACATGAAACAGACTGGACAGAAAATATGAATGAAAGAGAGAACAGGAAAAGAGAGAACAGGAAAAGAGAGAACAGGAAATGGATACGGATAAAAAAATACTGGTTCTGGGAATTGACGGTATGGATCAGAGAATTACGAAAAAACTGTTGGATGAGGGGAAGCTCCCCAATATAAAAAAGTTTATTGAGCGTGGTTCCGCAAGGGAAGAGCTGGATATGCTTGGCGCCATCCCGACAATCACTCCCCCGTGTTGGACAACGCTTGCGACTGGGGCCTATCCGGGCACGCATGAGATTACCTGTTATTGGAGGCAGTCGCCGAAGAGTCTGGATGCTGTTGTTTACAATCTGGATTCCAGATTTTGTAAGGCTGAGCAAATTTGGAATGTAACCTCTGAGGCGGGACTTAAGACGTTAGTCTGGCATTGGCCGGGTTCTTCCTGGCCGCCGTCATCTGACAGTGAACTGCTTCACGTGGTGGATGGGACACAGCCTGGTTCCGTAAATATGGGAATTGCCCAGATGGACTGGGAAAAGGTGATATTTGCGGCAAAGGATATTCAGGCGCTTTCTATCCTTCCGAGGGCAGAGAAGGGTGCCGGATTGGGGATTGGCGGAATTATAAATGATCTGGATGCCCTGATTGCAAATGAAGATGATGAGATGATGGAATTGTGGTGGGGAGATGAGGCGCGCAAGGGCGAGGAAATACGAACCTATGTGCATGGACTCGAGGATTCTGAACTGATGATCGGTGCGAAGGTTGCCTATGATGTTGTGACATCTCCTGTCACAGAGGCCTCCGGATGGCTTTGCGCACCGAAGGATGCGCTGGAGTTTACGATTCTGATCTCCAGCGGGACAGAGAAGCGTCCTGCCCTGATAATAAAAAATGGAAACGGAATTTACGATTCTGTTTCCGTTTACCGGGACAAAAATTCAGAAAAACCGCTTGCCATCCTGAAGCCCGGTGAAATGGTGAGCAATATCCTAGACTATACCACAAAAAATGGTGAGACAAAGCTGAGCTGCCGTTCTTATAAACTGCTCTCAATAAAGGAGGATGGCTCTGCGCTGCAGCTATGGATCAGCAATGCGCTGGATGTGGAGAATGATACGTTATGGAGTCCGAAAGAGTTGCAAAAGCAGGTAAGGGAGAATGTTGGAGCTGTTCTTCCGGTAAGCCTGATCGGCGGGGAGGACGAGACACTTGCGAGAGATGTATTTCTTCCGTCATGGGAGATTTATAATCAGTGGCAGGCGGAAAGCCTTAAATATCTGATAGACAATAACGGCTATCAGGCAGTATTCAGCCACCTTCATAATGTTGACTGCGCGGGACATCAATTCTGGCATCTGGCAAAGACTCTTGAACCGTGGAAGTATACCAGGGAAGAATCTATAAATGAGCAAATAACAAATATTGCATAAAAAAGGGACATCTCCCGGTTTATGATGTATAATTGTAATCAC
>CANQAR010000173.1 GCA_947588845.1 uncultured Lachnospiraceae bacterium | reverse complement strand
AATGAAAAAAGTCTGACCTTTTTGTACCGCGCTCCCAAGATGGAGCTGGCGCCTCTGAATATTGGCGCTGTAGCAAGAAATTACAAGAAAACGTTTCAGCTGGACGATTCGTCGGCATTGGAAATGGCAAAGCTGACACGAGGATATTCGTTTGCTTTTCAGGTGCTTGGATACTTTACCTGGGAAAATCATGGCAAAACAGAGGGTGTTCTGGATGATTACAGACAATACCTGGAAGACTATGTATATGAGAAAATCTGGGCGGAATTGTCCAGAGGCGACAGAAGGGTATTATTTGGTATTGCGAGGTCTGCGGCTGGCAGGATCAGTGAAATCCGGGATATTCTGCAGATGGAAACGAACCAGTTTAATCCTTATCGGAAACGATTGATCAGGCGGGGGATTATAAATGGGGAAGTGCGCGGGTACGTTCATTTTGTTTTGCCGTTATTTGAACAGTTTGTTCTGGAAAACTACAGTGAAGAATAGAAAAAATAACAGATATAAGGCGCTCCGTACAGGGGCGCCTCGTTGTTTTTATGCGCAGGTCCAGGCAGGGAAATCAGCTGCTGACGCAGCACCTGGGCCGCGCGGCGAGCAGGAGGAAAGGCCGTCTTCTACTCGATCGCAGGCCCACACATGGAAATCAGCTGCTGACGTAGTACCTGGGCCGATCGGTGGACAGGAGGGAAAACCGTCTCCTGTCCGATCTGGATGAAGTCAGAGTTCCAGTTTTGAAAAATCAATGAAAAATCCTTCATAAATATTGACAGCTACGGAGTCCTGGAAGGTGTATTCTTCAGTGTGGTCTGTCACAAAATCCCATGCGGTGATCCTGTTCTTGTCCGGATCCACGACCCAATATTCCCGAACACCTGCTGAACGGTACTTAAAAAGCTTGATGTAACAGTCCATTCGTCTGCTGCCTGGGGATACAATCTCCAGGATCCAGTCGGGAGAGCCGTTACAGCCTTTGTCGTCCAGCTTATCCGGATTGCAGATCACGGAGATATCCGGTTCCACATAAGTTTTATCATCTTTATTCAGAAAAACAGCAAAAGGAGAGGGATAAATTTTGCAGGTACCATGATTTTTTCGGATATAGTCATGAATTATGGCGTAAAGTTCGCCCACGAATGCCTGATGTTTTCGGCTGGGAGGAGCCATGTAATAAATCTGTCCGTCGATAAGTTCCGCCCGTGTCCCTTCCGGGAGAGCATAGATGTCTGATGTTGTAAAAATTTTTTCCAGTTCTGATGCCATATACCGCGCTCCCTTCTGATACTATATTTGTTTGATATCATCTGGAATATAAAATTTTCCTTTGGCAATACCAAATAATTTGCAATACTATTGTATTGCGACATAGTATGGAATGCAAGGGAAATCCCTTTTTCTCTCAACAATTCTATCGATTGGGACGATTCCATTGCTATGTGTTCTGATGCTGTATATCAGATAGAAGAAAAGGGACTTTTTTGAAAATTTTTATGTATTTTTACTATTGCTTTGTTATTAAAACAATAAAAAATAGTAATATTGCAATAAAGACATGGAAATAATTGCGTGAATATGTTATGATTAATACAAAAATTCGGAATCTGTTTTATCAGCATCAAAGGAGGTAATCTATGGGTAAAAAAATCAGGAAAGTTTTAGTGGCAAACCGCGGCGAGATCGCGATGCGCATCTTCCGGGCCTGCCATGATCTCGGGATGGCCGCCGTGGCGATTTATTCCAGCGAGGATACGTACAGCGCGTTCCGGACCGCGGCGGACGAGTCCTATCTGATCGGCGAGAATAAGAGTCCGCTGGGCGCTTATCTGGATATCCCGCGGATTGTCGAGCTGGCGAGGCTCCATGACTGCGACGCCATTCATCCCGGCTATGGCTTTCTGTCCGAGAACGGAGCGTTTGCCAGAGCCTGCGAGCAGGCCGGGATCAAATTCATCGGGCCGTCTTCCCGCATTCTGGATCTGATGGGGGATAAGCTCAGCGCCAAGCAGATTGCGCTGGAGTGCAATGTTCCCACGACTCCTGGCACTGCGGAACCGCTGAAGAATAAGGAGGAAGCGCAGAAGCTCGCGGAGGAGTATGGCTTCCCGGTTATCCTGAAAGCGGCGGCCGGGGGCGGCGGGCGCGGCATGCGCCGGTGTGATACGGTGGAGGAGGTCGGCATCAATTTTGATCTGGTCCGCACCGAAGCGCACAAATCTTTTGGGAATGAAGATATTTTCATGGAAAAGTTTCTCGTGAATCCCAAGCACATTGAGGTGCAGATTCTTGCCGACGAGAAGGGAAACGTCGCGCATCTGTACGAGAGGGACTGCTCCCTGCAGCGGCGCTACCAGAAGGTGGTGGAGTTCACTCCCGCCTTTTCTGTTCCGGAGGAGGTCCGGAACGCAATTCTGGAGGACGCGGTCAAGATTACAAAACATGTCGGATATACCAATGCCGGCACGCTGGAGTTCCTTGTGGACAAATCCGGCAGTCATTATTTCATCGAGATGAATCCTCGTATCCAGGTGGAGCATACCGTCACGGAGATGGTCACCGGTATCGATCTGGTCCGCGCGCAGATTCTGATCGCGGAGGGGCGGGAACTGTCCGACCCGCTGATCGGCATCAGCTGCCAGGAGGATGTGCGTCAGAACGGATATGCGATTCAGTGCCGTGTCACAACGGAGGATCCGTCGAATAATTTTGCGCCTGATACCGGGCGCATCACCGGTTACCGTGTTTCCGGAGGCTTCGGAATCCGTCTGGACGAGGCGACCGCCGGGGCTGGTGCGGTCATCTCCCCGTACTACGATTCCCTGCTTGTGAAAGTGACTTCCTGGGATTCCACGTTCGAGGGCGTGTGCAATAAGGCGCTTCGCGCAATCCGCGAGATTCATGTCCGCGGCATCAAGACCAACATCGCGTTTATCACGAATGTTCTGAGGAATCCTGTGTTCCGGGCTGGTCAGTGCTACACGAAATTCATCGATGAGACGCCGTCTCTGTTTGAGATTGAGGGCGGTGAGGATCGTGCCACCAAACTGCTGAATTATATTGCGAAACGTTCTATTGCGGAGAATGCGTATCATCAGCTGTTTGAAAAACCGCGTTTTCCGGAGGCGACCGGGAATCGGCGTACCGGGCTGAAGCAGCTGCTGGATACAAAAGGTCCGAAGGCTGTCGCCAAATGGGTCAAGGCGCAGCAGAAGCTGCTCATCACCGATACGACCTGCCGTGACGCGCATCAGTCCCTGCTGGGGACCCGAGTCCGCACCCGCGACATCATGCACGCGATGGACGCCACCTCGGAGATTCTGGCGGACGCCTTTTCCCTGGAGTGCTGGGGCGGCGCTACCTTCGACGTGGCCTACCGTTTCCTGCATGAATCTCCGTGGGAGCGTCTGGACATCATCCGGGAGAAGGTGCCGAACATACTGTTGCAGATGCTGCTGCGCGGTTCCAACGCTGTGGGCTACACGAATTATCCGGATAATGTCATCCGGGAGTTTATCAAGGAAGCCGCCCGCAGCGGCATCGATGTGTTTCGTGTCTTTGATTCTCTGAACTGGATTCCGGGGATGGAGGTGGCGATGGACGAGGTACTGAACCAGAACAAGCTGCTGGAGGCGACCATCTGCTACACCGGCGACATCCTGAATCCGCGGGAGACCAAATATACGCTGAAATATTACATAGAGATGGCGAAGGAACTGGAACGGCGCGGCGCCCATATGCTGGCGGTCAAGGATATGGCCGGTCTGCTCAGGCCTTACGCTGCTCAGAAACTGGTGACGGAGCTGAGGCAGGAGATCGGCATCCCGATCCATCTGCACACGCACGATACGTCGGGCAACCAGATCGCCACTTATCTGATGGCGGCGGAGGCAGGCGTGGATGTAGTGGACTGCGCGATCTCATCCATGTCGTCCCTGACGAGCCAGCCGTCCCTCGATTCCCTGGTGGCCGCGCTGGAGGGCACGCCGCGGGATACCGGACTGCGCCTGGATGAGCTGCAGAAGCTCACGGATTACTGGGCCGACGTTCGTCTGCGCTACAACGCCTTTGAGGGCGGGATTACCTCTCCGTCCACGGATATTTACCGCTATGAGATTCCAGGAGGACAGTACACCAATCTGAGGCCGCAGGTGGAGAGCATGGGACTTGGCGCCCGGTTCCGGGAGGTCAAGGAGAACTACCGCAAGGCGGACAAGCTGCTGGGCGGCATTATCAAGGTCACGCCGTCTTCCAAGGCGGTGGGAGATCTGGCGATCTTCATGACGCAGAACGATCTGACTCCAGAAAATATCATCGAAAAAGGAAAAGATCTGACGTTCCCGGATTCCTCCATCACCTACTTTTCCGGCATGATGGGACAGCCGGGCGGGGGATTCCCGAAAGAACTGCAGGAGGTTGTCCTGAAAGGAAAAGAAGCGATCACCTGCCGCCCCGGCGAGCTGCTGGAGCCGGTGGATTTTGAACAGATGAAGAAGGAGGTCTCCCAGTTTGACCCGAATCCGAGCTGGAGATCCGTCCTTTCCTATACGCTGTATCCCAAGGTTTACAAAGAGTACGTGAGGACCAGGGATCAATACGGCTACATTGTCCGCATGGGCAGCCACGTA
Organism: uncultured Lachnospiraceae bacterium; assembly: GCA_947588845.1. Taxonomy (GTDB): domain Bacteria; phylum Bacillota; class Clostridia; order Lachnospirales; family Lachnospiraceae; genus Choladousia. The sequence goes on along the minus strand of CANQAR010000173.1, from coordinate 2,874 downwards.
TTTTTCCACGGACTGTCGATCGGGGAGACGAATCTTGTGGAGATTGCGGACGGCAAAACGCTTGTCATCAAGTATCTTGGGCCGGGCGAGGTGGATAAGGAAGGAATGCGCACGGTCTCCTTCGAGCTGAACGGAATCCGCCGCGACGTCCGGGTGCCGGATCCGGAGGCGCAGAAGTTTATCGTCAAGGTGCCGATGGCAGATCCGGAGGACAAGAGCCAGGTGGGCGCTTCCATTCCGGGCGCTGTCAGCAGCATCAACGTGAGCGTTGGAGACAAGGTAACGGCGGGCCAGACGGTCATCACGATCGAGGCCATGAAGATGGAGACGGCTACGGCTGCCCGCATAGACGGCGTGATCGAGGAAGTGCTGGTCAGAGAGGGCGATACGGTGAAAGGCGGCCAGCTGCTGATCAGGATCAGACCGGAGGAATAATTTTGGGGGCGGTTCGTGTCGTCCTGAAAACGGAAAGAAGGGGGCTGTCGGAAAATATATTTCCGACAGCCCCCCGATTCTATCTGTATATCACGCCAGCGATCCCATGGGATCCCACGGATTCAGCTCGATCACTTCCGAGTCGATGACGGCCAGCTGGCTGTCGGTCAGATATTTCTTATTGACCACCACCTGGTACATGTATTCGTTAAACCAGGCGTCGCTCATGATATAATATCCTTTCTGACCGGGCTCGTCGCCCCAGCTGTTTTCCACGCGCCAGCGGGTGGGAGCGCCGCTGTCATCCAGGTTCACGCCCTGGAAGACCATGGCGTGGGTCATCTGGCTCTGGCCGTAATCCAGCCGCTCGGCCTTGGTCATGCCGAGCCGGATCTGCAGCGTACTTTCATAATCATAATTGCCAGTGTCCAGAAGTCCGGTTTCGCGTTCAGAGTAAGAACCTACGTCGCAGCCGAACCAGACTGGTTCTCCGTCTTTCATCTGGGCGATGGCCGCCGCTTTCAGCTCCTCGATGGGGAGATTAATGTAGCATACCGGATTCCCTTCCTTTACATTGCCCAGCATCTTCACCGTATAGCGGCGGTAGAACGGTTTGTCTGAGGTGGGGGCGTTGATCAGGCTTATGTAATCGTTAAGATTCATGTCTATATATTTCTCGTAAAACTGCTTCGGAGTCAGGCCGCAGTCGCGGATAAAATGATCGTCCTTGTCGCGGACCTCGAAGTCCACGGTCTTTGGCGGCTCGCCAAGGCAGATGACGAGAATCCGATAGATTTCGCCGAGCATTTTTTCTTTTTCGGAAGTGAGCGCTTCCCGGTCCGCTCCATTGGACGCCATCCGGCGCAGGATCACCGCGTCGCCGCGCAGCAGCTCAGTCATAACGCGGCCCATCTCTCTGGTGGAAGAGGAAACTGCGGATTCAGGCATGGCGTATTTGGGGACTACGCCGTACTTGGCGACCAGATTGGCCATCATGTCCCACTGCCCGCCGTCGCCGATGGGATCGCGCAGGAGGAAATCCAGAAGACGGCTTCCGACAGGCTCGTCGAGCGTATCCAGGATATTTTCCAGGAAATAATTGGATTTCTCCAGCTTATCCCAGAACAGCATATAATTCTGTGACAGTTCAAAATCTTCCAGGTTCCATTTTTGAATGATGCGCGCGCGCATCACGTTCATGGCGGCGAACAGCCAGCAGCGTCCGCTCTGTTTCTGGTTCGTTATGCTTCCCTGCTTCAGGGAGATGGAAAACGTGTTGGGATGCTGCCGTCTGGCATTGTGGTTCAGGCAGCTTTTGTTCAGGCCGTTGGTCATGACTGCGTTGCATGTGGCCTGGCTGGACCGGTCTGCGTGGAAAGCCTCACTGCAGGTTTTCAGCAGATCCGGGGTAATATTCTTACTCATTTGTAAGCCTCCTTCTGTGAAGAAACATTTTCTTCTTTAACCATAACATGAAAATCCGTCTCTGTAAAGAAATATAAAGTTAGCTGGTATTCAGATAATTGACGAAGAGAAAAGGATACCCTATAATTATTTCAGATGATAGCAGAAAGGAGCAAGGGAATTTGATTAAAGATATTATGCGGGATTGCAAGATAACGGTGCTTTGTTATGGGGATTCCAATACTTACGGCTATAATCCGGCAAATGGCATGCGTTACCCGGAGGATGTCCGTTGGACAGGACGACTGCAGAAGCTGCTCGGGGAGGAGTACCGGGTGATCGAAGAAGGCTGCAACGGCAGGACGACTGTGTTTGATGATCCGATAGAAGGGTGGAAAAATGGTCTGGGTTATCTGAGGCCTTGCCTGAATACCCATAAGCCTGTTGACTTTGTGATCCTGATGCTTGGCAGCAATGACCTGAAGGAAGTTTTTCATGCAGCGCCGGAGGAAATTGCAGATGGCGCAGGAACTCTGGTTCAGGTAATACAGGAATTTACCAAGGCGAAACAGGGCTTTGTCCCGAAGATCATTCTGGTGTCGCCGCCGGAGATTGGGAAAGGGATCCGGAATTCGAACTTCTATGGCTCCTTTTATGAGAACGCCATTGAACGCTCCCGGGAATTTTCCAGGTGGTACCGGAAGACAGCAGAGAAGTATGGATGTATCTTTTTTGATGCCGCAAAGTATATTAAACCGTCCGTGGAAGATTCTCTGCACCTTTCGCCGGAGGCGCATCGTGAACTGGCAGAACAGCTGTATAAAGTTTTGGCGGAAAACAGATAAAAATCACTTCATTTCAATATTTGACAAGGGTCAGGGATCGTCGTATAATATGTTTAACAAGACAGCCGGTAAGGAAGGTCAGGACTTCCCGTTCCGGCGAAATAAACAGTTGTAAAGCCGCTTATCTTACCAGGGACAGAGCGGCTTTACTTATTTTTCAGATTCAGAATCGAGACGATTAGCAAACCCA
>CANQAR010000172.1 GCA_947588845.1 uncultured Lachnospiraceae bacterium | reverse complement strand
CAGAACGACCATCAGAAGGACCGTTGTTAAATTTTTTCTAATCCACCTCATAAGCCTCTCCCTGCCGTCGTACAGGGGACGACAGAGGCCTTTATGCGCCCCCGCCGCCGACTCCGGGCTCAAAGCCCCGTCCGGCTTCTGTCCCGTATACAACATGTTATCCAGAAAGCCCTGTCTCCCCGTAAAGCAGCGGAACTATATGCAGGCTTCCCATGTCCAGTTATCGTAACAACTTCCCTTATGCGGGACCGCCGGGGCGCATAAGCACCGGGCAGTCCCCAAAATTTTCTGTTTACAAGTTACTTCATCTGATCATCAGAGCTTCCGTTACGGAACACTCCTGCCGCACAGAGGCAGCTTATTCAGATTTCATTCTCCTCTTCGTCACGAGAAGGATCACAGCGCCAAGAACAAGCACGGAGCCGACTACGTAGAAGATCGTGGTACCGATGCCACCAGTTTCGGGAAGTTCTACACCTGAGTTATTCTCAATTGCGATATGGAAAGTCCCGTCTGCATCAAACGTGACACCATCTGGAAGATTCTTCCCTTCAATTGTCCACATCGGGTCTCTTCCATTTTCCCACGCGATTGTAAATTCAATCGGATCCTTCAGTCTGTTATATCCATCCGGTGCTTCGGTCTCAGTGAGCGTATACGTTCCTGCACCAAGCCCTAAAAACTTAGCAATACCATCTGTTCCGACTTCTACTGCCTCACTAACCGCTTTTTCTATTCTTTCCCTACTTTCTACAGTGGTCACTTTATATTTTGTTTCCCCTGTCGGATCTACATAGTTATCCGTATTTATATCCGGAGTTAATGGAGAAGTAAGTGTATAAGTTCCATCTTTCAGTTTATAGTATGTTCCGTCTGCAGCTTCCGTAAACACTTCTTGCTCAACGATTACTACCTCATGGCTCGTTCCTTCAATAGTAAACTTGGCTCCCGTTAATACATTTCCAGCTGGATCGGTTTTCAAAACCTGAATACCTGTCGTATAAGTTCTTGTCTCTTTATCCGGAGTCTCTCCAACAGGATCTCCTTCACGTGGCTTATCCGGAAGTCCGCCGTCTGATTCATTGGGATTATTAGAATAGGTCAGTTTTGCTTCATTCGTATTAGGATCTGTTCCAATGAGCGCATCCTTATTCAATGTGGCGTTATACTTGACCAGAATCTTCTGGTCTTCCATGTCATGGTAGTTCTCGTAGAAATCCTTAAAGATAATTCTAAATGTTACGCTTCCATCCTCAGCCGCTGGCTCTATTTCTACAAAATAATCTCCATTTACTATATTTCCATCTGTTAAACTCTCATCTGTTGATTGCGTCAGCGTTGTAGAACCTATCTGTACCGAAAAAGAGTCCGGATCTAAGGTTAAGCCTTTTGACAGAGTATCAGTTATCATGTACTGGTAGCTTACATATCCTGTCATATTTGGTACACTGCTCGTAATGACATAATTTACAGTATCACCTATTTGCTTATTGTTTCCTGTTAAATCTTCTGCATGTTCAAATTCTGTTCCGTCCCCATTGATTGCTGTATCGTCATCTTCATCAATTTTCTTATCAAGATCCGGCAGATCTGCTTTTAACGTTACATCTCCGTCTGGAGCTACTGTGTCAATCATCAGCGCCGATATAACTTTACCATCACCCGCACTTTCATCTTCAATTACATAATATCCAAACTCCAAGTCGCTAATCTTTACTTCTGTTATGCCATCACCTACTGGATCACCACTTGATTTTGATACCGCCTCATCCCCTTTACCTTTTACATAAGTAAGTGCGGCTTTTGCAAACTGCTCCATCCATGTGGCGGTGGCTCCTTTTTTCTCAATAACTTCCGCGACCTGCTGTCCATAGTTTGCCGCCGTTTGATCAAGGTCGCTAAAATCTGGCTGATTTTTAAAGAAGTCCATCATATAAGAAGGCACTGTATACGCATAGCCTTTCGACCCATCAGATTTTGGCGCTGTTGTTGTTACATCCAGAATCTTGTAGGCTGTAAACGTTTTACCCTTCAGCGATCCCGAATCGCTCTCATGGATCGTAATAGATCCTGTCGTCGAAGTAGCTGCCGCCATCGCCGGCATCGCCATCGCGAATACCATGACTGCTGCCAATATTAAACTGGCAATTCTCTTGAACTTTCTCTTCATAATATTCTTTTCCTTTCTTTTTTTGTTCCCGCGTCTGTCCTGGGAGACGGACGCTCCTCCCCTTATGTATCAGAAGAGATTTCCCCAGCCCTTCTGGTATCGGTTACTCTCCGTACTGGTTTTTGGTTTCGTTCTTTTTTGACGCCTGACCATTTTCCCCTGCTCCGGCGGAGGATTTTTCATCCATCCTCCTCGTGGGATTTTCTGCGTCCGAAGGATCGTTCCCCTTCTCCCGGTACGGGCTGCTTCTGCGCCTCTCGCGCATACTGTTTTCCGGTTTCTTTAGTCCTGTGGCCCTCCGCCCTGCCTTATCCGGCTTTCTCCAATCCGACTGCCTCTGTTCCGGCTGTGTACCTGGCCGGGACGTTTCGCCTGTGCCTGCCCGCTGATCCCGGGCTGCCTGCCGCCCCTGCCATGTACTCCGTTCCGGCTGCTGTCTGATCCAATTCCGTCCGAACCGGCTTCCTGCCGCGTCCGGCCACGTCTGTGCATATTTTCCAGTCTGCGGGAGACTGACGATATTTATTTATGAAAACACATCACCATCCTCCCTTCTGGATTTTGTTTTTATACATCAGGCAGAGCTCACTGCAAATGAGCAGCGGATCCGCCATAGTATACGGTATGGTACTTCTATAATCTCCCCTTACAGTCAATGTCCCATCATTGACCGCATATACAGCCTCGTCAATCATTCGCCACCACAAAAAACAGAGAAAATGTCTTTGTCGCAAACTCAATCTTCCGCTTTCCGTCTTCTTCATCTTCTGTGTTCGTGACATCCAGCGCCTCCGGCCCCTCATCGGCCATGTGGATGACGGTGCTTGCGCCGTTCGCAAGTTCCAGATCGTCCAGGAACTCGATGCTGATCTTCACCTCGGCCTGCGGCTCGATTTCCTCATACTCGTCGAGGTAGAAGCCTATGTTGTAGACGCGCATGCCCAGTTCTTTTTCCTCTGTCTCGCCTTCGGTCTGTTCTTCCGTGAGACCGATGTCTGCCGTCTCACTGTTCCCGGATGCGGACTCTTTCGCGCCGTTTTCGCCTGTTTCCGAAACTGTTTCTTCTATATTATATGCTGCTGTAGCAGCGTCCCCGTTTTCCGACGCTTCCGGCACAACCATGTCTTCGGAGGATGTCTTTTCATCCGCTGTTGTATCTGTTCCGGTTTCTTCTTCCTCACCAGTCTCTTCGCCTTCCGGCTTATTCAGCTTCAATCCGGCTTCCATCATTGCCTGCACGGTCTGAAGGTGCTGCGCGTACCGCTCGTTGTCCTCCGGGATCTCCTCCGCCACGAGCTGCGCTTCATCCGGAATCATTGCTTCGGCTGTGTATTCCGCCGTGATGATGACGTCGTCGCCTTTATAAATCTTATGAAGGAGTTTCTTCGCCGGTTTCTGCGGAAGCCTGCCATACCCGACAACCGCTTTGTCGTCTTTCGCGTAGGCGATGTTCTTCACCTTACCGTCCAGGTCGCCTGCGATGACATTGATTCCGCCGATTCCGATTTCCGTGACTTCCTCTGTGATGCCTGCGTGATCTGCGGTCCCGTCCAGATCCGTGTCAAGGAATACCAGGTCGCCTTTTGTCGGTTCGTACTCTTCCGGATTCTCATAGAGGCCGTATACCTGCAGCATCTCAATGAATGTTCCGCATTTGCCGGATCTCGGCACGGACTCATGCGGCACTTCCGCGTAGTTCAGGCAGAAGGAGACGAACATTGCGCTCCAGTCATCGCCGTATGGTTCTCCATACCACTGACCATATCTCGTGATTCCTCTTCTCGTGCCATCCTCATCGGTCTCAAAGTTTTTGACGCTTTCCTTCACGCCAAGCTGCGTTTTTGCAACCGCTGTCAGGTCGTCCGCCCAGACGCCGGTCAGCTCCACGTCCGCCACGCTCGCTTCCCAGTCTTCATTTGTCTCAAGATCTTCTGACGGATCGCTGACCTCCGGAATCTCCTCGGTCTCCGGCTCTGTCTCTTCTTCTACGATTTTGCCGTCTTCTTCCGTTTCGTCTTCCCAGGTCCAGCCCCAGTCATCTGTCTCGCCTTCCGTTTCATCCTCCCAGGTCCAGCCCCAGTCGTCTGTCTCGTCTTCCGTTCCGTCTTCCCAGGTCCAGTCGCCGGTCTCGTCTTCAGCTTCGTCTTCCCAGGTCCAGTCGCTCGTTTCGCTTTCCGTTTCATCCTCCCAGGTCCAGTCCCAGTCATCCGTCTCGTCTTCCGTTCCGTCTTCCCAGGTCCAATCCCAACCGTCCGTTTCACTTTCCTCTTCGTCTTCCCAGGTCCAGTCACCCGTTTCGCTTTCCGTTTCCTCTTCCCAGGTCCAGTCCGTCTCAGATTCCGCTTCTGCGCCTGTTTCTGATGTCAGTTCCGTATCATTCTCGGATGACGGTTCTGTTTCTACTTCCGTATCGGTTTCTGATGTCAGCTCTGTGTCCGTTTCCGTTTCTGTTTCAGACGACAGTTCCGTCCCGGTTTCTGTCCCTTCTTCCGCTGACAGTTCTGTTTCCGTTCCTGTTTCTTCCTCTGATGTCAGCTCTGTTCCGATTTCTGTTTCGGCTCCCGTCTCTGTCAACTGCTCCGTCCCGATTTCTGTTTCGGTTCCTGTCTCTGACGACTGTTCCGTCCCGGTTTCTGCCCCGGCTTCTGCCGCCAGTTCACTTTCCTCTGTCATGGACTCGGTTTCCGCGCTGTTTTCCGCCGCTGCATCTGTCTCAGATTCCGCCGCTGTTTCGGATGTCAATTCCTCCGTCTCAGGTGTTGTTTCAGATTTATTGTCATCGTTCGATGACATTATTTTGTCATCTTCTGTTGATTTTTCTGCGTCTGTTTCTGTTACCGCCGCTGCTGCCGTTTCCGGTTCAGCTGTCTCCGGAACACTGCTTTCCACTTCTCCGCTGTCATTTGACGGCATTTCCGTGTCATCTTCCGTTGATACCTGTGCGGCGCTTTCCCCGCCGTCCGGTCCGCCGGCATCATCCGCCGCGCTGATCTCCGTATTCTGTGCGCCGTCCGCAGACGCCGTCTGGCTGTCTCCTGCGCTTTCTGTGACGTTCTGTTCCGGATTCTCCGGCAGCTTCGCGTACCCGGCGATCATGTTGATGTTCGCCGGATCTTCCATATTATAGAAGAAGGACTCGATCCGGCCGTTTGTGTTACTGGTAAGTACCATGATGTCGCGGACGCTCTTTTTCGTTTCGCCTGTCTCCGTGGTCTCCTTTTTCGTCCTCACATTGATGACTATGCCCGCATGGTCGATCCTCTCGTCTTCATGCCCCAGCACCTCCGGGTTTGCTTCCCAGTCAAGGAAGACCAGGTCTCCCTCCTTCGGGACACTGGAGACATCGGCATAGAGCCCTGCTTCCCGGACCGCTTTCGCCCAGTCCGCGTACCCGACGTAGCCGCCCTGTTCATCCGTCACTTCCGGCAGGCCCTCAATCCCGGCATACGCCAGGACTTCGCTCACAAACCCCCGGCCGTCCTCCTCATATCCAATAAAGGACTTCGCCGCTGCCACGACGTCTTCCGCCCGGTTCCCTGTCTTCACAAGCGCTTCCAGCTCCTGCATGAGCTGTTCCCGCGTCTTCGCTTTCGCAGCCGGCTGGCCATCCGCCACTTCCTGCCCGGATACGTTTTGTACGTCAATGTCCGGCTCTCCTGACGTGTCCGTGTCCGCCGGCTGTCTGATTATCCCGATGGTGATCCCTTTTCCTTTCGGGAAACATTCGTCAACATGCGTATGTTCTTCCTTCCCGCAGACCTGTACCCCGTTCTCAAAGCATTCATCTGTGTGGACATGTTCCTCCATGCCGCAGACAGTCTGGCGTTCCGCCGTCAGGGCAGGCAGGATCAGCGCGTATGTCGTGCAGAATACGACTGCCGCCGCCAGCACGCTTATGATCTTTCTCCAGCGCTTTTGCAGCCTCTGCTCTCTCAAAAATCTTGCCGCTCTCGCGAATATGTTCTCCACTACTGTTCCTCCTTCCCGTTACGGATCTTCCGTCTATTCCGGCTTCCCTATCTTGTTCAGCGGCCACAGTCTCATGACCAGCCTTCCCACAATCTGTTCCTCCGCCACGCATCCCACCGACGTGCTCCGCGAGTCCACCGATACGCTCCGGTGGTCTCCCATCACGAAAATCCTTGATTCCGGCACCTGGTACGGCAGCGTGATGTCGCACTCCCCAAGCGCCTTTTCTTCAAGGTACGGTTCGTCAAACGCTTCCCCGTTGATGAATACGTTCCCGTCTTCATCTATGTTTACCCAGTCCCCCGGCCCCGCGATCACGCGCTTCACCAGGATCTTGTTGTTGTAATAAAACGCGACGATGTCCCCCGGTTCGAAGCTGCTCTCCTTCAGGGATATGAGGATATCCCCGTCCACAAGCGTCGGCGACATCGAAGTGCCGTAAATCTGCAGTACCGGCATCCACAGCGTCGCCACAAGAATCGCCACCGCCGCCACGATGACCAGCGACCAGACGGTGCTGCGCAGCGTGCTCCGGTATCTTTTTTTGTACCGCTCCCTTTTCAGCTCCCGCTCAATCTCTTCGATCTCCGGGATCACGACGGGCTTTTTTCTCATCTTCCTTTTCCTGCTCATAGATCCAGCCCCTGTCCTCCGGCATCCGCCCTTCTCTCCGCTGTGAGCTTCACGTTCTCCAGATACTGGTCCGCCGCCTTCTGCGCCGCCTCAAACACCTGGTTGAGCCGCAGCGACGCTTCCGCGATTGAACCTGCCTCCGCAATCATAAGCTCCTTCTTCTCAAGATTTTTCCTTGCTTCCCTGAGTTCCTCCTCGAGATGCTGCTTTTCCCTGCTCTGGATCAGGAGCATCTCCAGAAGTTCCGCCCTGGTCAGCTTCTTTAATTCTTTATTTGTCATAAAAACCTCCTGCTCCTGCAAAATCCTCACACAGTTCCCGGCAGATACACTCCAGAAGATCCATCTCGCTGCGGAACTTCTTCACGGAAGTTCTGTCCGGCCCCATCAGGAGTCCCTGCCAGCTGCTCTGCCTCCGGCTCTGTACAATGATATCAAAGGTATGCCGGCTTCCTCTCTGTTTGTTCATTTCCCTGTCTTCCATCATCCGTTCCGGCATGCAGATGCTTCCTCTCAGCTTTCCGGGACCGCAGAAGGTCCTTCTCGCATGAAACGCCTGCGGATATCCAACCGTCTCGAATAAATCATCCATCCTCAGCAGCATCTCGCTGTATTCCACAAACAGCAGCGGCGCAAGCAGCATCTTATTGTACGCTCTTCCGCGCAGCCCATCTCCATCCCCGTCGATGCAGAGCCTTATCATATTTACGGGAAAAACCGCCGCACTGCCCATCTTTACTTCGCCTCCTGCTCTTTCCATGCAGAGGAAAGATCCTCCAGTTCATACTCCAGTTCTATCCTCCGGTTTTTCACTTTTTTCAGAAAATTCTTCCGGATCCTCTTTACCACGGAGATCCCCGCCTCGTAGGAACACGCTGATAATAATATCACATATTGTGTAAAGCTACTCCTGGATGCCACATCCCCGATCCGCAGCGTTTCCCTCACTGTCTTCTCCAGGAGAGCGACCGCCTCGGCCAGCCCGCTGTCCGACACCGCCCCTGCCCAGAGGCTTCCGACGCGCCGGACTGTCAGGAGAAGAATATACTCGGATATCCCGATCCTCCCGACCCGCCTCACCTCCAGGCGGTAGATCTGGCGGAAAATCTGGTAATCACAGAGGAA
>CANQAR010000171.1 GCA_947588845.1 uncultured Lachnospiraceae bacterium | reverse complement strand
GCATTGCGTACACGACACCGTCCTTCTCCCAGGCCGAAGTCATCGCTTCAAAAAATCCGGCATCTCCCTGCGCCGCCGTGCGGATTTCGCTGATATCCGCAAGAACGCCTTTCTCGATGTAAGAGTCGACCGGCATCCCGTCGAGTACCAGGACATCCGGCCCGTTCCCCGCCATGATATCCGTGTTCAGTGTGCGCAGCGCGTCCGAGGCCGTCATTCCGCCCTCGCTGGAAAGCCCGATCTCATAGTTTACTCTCGTGTCCGGATGAGCATTCTGGTACATGACGATGGCCTGGCGGACCTCCGCGTTCTCCTCAAGCGAATACACACGCACCTCTTTGTCCGGCACTGTCGGCGTGTCCGCGGAATACGTATATTTCAGCAGCCTGGGCTCCATTCCCTCCAGGCAGGCCACATAAATCTCTTCCCCCGATACCGCCATGCCAAGAAAACCGACGCTCGGACTCGACAGGGAACACATCCCGCCGTCCACGATCTGCTCCACGACTGTTCCGCCCTGCACATGGGCGAAAATTCCTTTCGGCGTAGCGTAGTACATCCTTCCGTCGTCCGTATAGCCAAACACAATCGGGTCAGAACTGGTCGTTGTGATCGCATAGTTCATCCCGTTTTCAAACAGCTGTGCGTTCAGACTCTCATCGTACGGCAGCGGCTCGCCTGTCGCGATATCGTAGCGCTGTACTTCCGAATCCGAAAGCATCAGAAGCTCCTGACCGCAGACTCCGCTGATCTCCGTGTAATCTCCCGGGCCGGTAAATGTCTGCTCGATCTCCCCGGTCTCCCTGTTGACCCGGTACGCGGTATTTCCATAATCCTGACCGATCAGTTCTCCCTGCGAACCAACACAGATCCGCTGCATTTTTTCGGCATCCTCCGCCACCGGAATCTGCGCCATGTTTCCGTCCGCGTCAAAGCTGTAATATTCTATCACAGCATCCTGGCCGTCCTCCGTCATCCGGTACACGAATCCCACGGCGCCTCCGTCCGGAAAAATCCTGAGATCCAGAAAATATTTGTCGTTCATCTCCTCCGGCAGAGATGCCGCCTTCTCCCAGCTTGTTCCGCCGTCCGCGCTGTCCCACATCTCATACGGTGCATTTCCGTCGTCATCCGGTTCCCCCTGCCCAATCAGACGGATTCTGCCATCCGGCAGGGCCGCGACATCATAAACCCAGATATCCGGTATCTCCAGCGCCTGTTCCACGTAGCGCCCCATCGCGGAACCCTTTGCGTCGCCGCCCCCGCCTTCTTCGGCGTATACCGTTCCTCTTCCCGCATGCATGGCGAACGGCTCTGCCATCAGTCCAAGACACAGACAAACAGACAATCCGATGCCCAGACAGGAAGACAAAACCGCGGCCGCGGCGGCTTTTCTGCTACAATGTTCTCTCCGTTTCAAAAACTTCATAACCATCCTCCTTATGAATTATTCCAGAAAACATACCGTTCTTTCACTGCATGGAAAAAACGTTTTCTGATTTCTGCCCTGCAGAACATGGTTTTCCGAAAAACAGACAGTTTCACTGTAGCACACAAATCTCTAAAAAACCTCTAAACTATCTCTAAATAATCTCTATTTACGGTATACAAATCTTTCATCTGTACATTGGCCGGAAGCTTTCATTCTGTCTACCGCGACTCCAGAAACAGCATCTCCTTCTGTCCGCGCTCATCGGAAGGATAGCGCACAACATATTCCTGCGCTTTCTGCTTTGCCACCGCAAAGTCAAGTTTTTTCTCATAGGCAACCATTTCATTAAAATACAGCTCCTGCTTGCCCTCAAATCCATCCATCTGCAGTCCCTGCTGTATATACTGAAGCGCCTCGTCATACTTGCCTTCTCTCATCGCGCACATCGCCATTCCGTTGTAACACTGAGAACTGTCGCCAAAAGCCGCCCTTATATTCTCGTACATATTTCTCGCATGTGTATAATCCTCAAGCGCCAGATACACCTGCCCCATCAGATACATGGAATCCTCATGCTTTTCCTCCGCCGAATGGATCAGTTCACTCTGCGCCTTCTCATAATCTCCGAGATAATAATAGATGCGGCCCCTGTGGTACGCATCCTCCATCGTATCTCCGTGAATATCCAGAGCGCTCTGGAGATAGGAACTTCCAATCCCCGAAAGGTTCGCCTCCTCATAGCACATATAAATATTCAGATACAGAGCATAGTCATCCGGAGTAATCCCGACAGCGGCGTCAAAATCCTTTTTGGCCTCCTCCTCATCTCCCTGCATCAGAAGACTGGCCCCCCGCAGAAAATACGCGTCCACACAATCTTCCCCTCCGCCGGAGAGGATCTCACTGCATATCGTTTCCGTGTCCTCATATTCGCCAAGCCGGTATTTTGCAGAGGAAAGATAGAGGCGGATATCCTTCACGGTGTCCGGCATTTTTTTGTCTGCGCTCTCCAGGGCATCCTCAAAGGCATCCACAGCCTCCTCATACTGCGCAAGTCCCATGTACGCCATCCCAAGCCCGCGGTATGCCAGAACTTCCTCTTCTCCGTCCTCCGCCGCTTTTGTAAACAACTCCGCCGCTTTCTCATAGCTGCCTTCCTCTAGAGCTGTATTTCCCGCCGTCGTATTCTTTCCGTTCGGTCCGCCCATCGCGCAGCCGCCAAGAAGCACGCACGCAGCCAGCACCGCTGTCATTCTGACCCTTCTTATCCATTTTCTCATACTTATACATCCCCCATCCTGCACGTTATTCCGGAACTGCCGCAAGTCTGTCCTTTTTATTTTCACCCGTATCCTGTTTTTCTGTTCATTCTATCACAAGAGCATTTTTCCAGTCAACGCCGTAACTTTGTGAATGTTTTTCCTCCTGTTCGCCGGTTACTGTTCACTCATCCACTGAGTTCGAGGTGATTTCCGCACGTTTTGTGCGGAAATCCCGAGGTCTGATGCGCGAAATGCCACGAAAGCGGCATTTCTGTGCATCGCGAAGCGTTGTTACGTTCACGACCTGCAAGGGAGTGAACAGTAACTTCGCCACGCGGCCCAGGTGCTGCTTCAGCAGCTGGTTTCCATTCCTGGGCCCGCGCATCAAAAAAGACAGGTCAGGATCTCTCCCAGTCTGTCTTTTTCAAAATTATTTTCTGCATTTATTCCAGCTTTGAAAACAGTATTCTGTCGTTGTCAAGCTCTTTGCCCGCCCCGGCGCTGAACTTCTCCAGCAGTCCGTCCACGGTCAGTCCATCCCGCTCTTCGCCGCTGATATCCAGCACGATCTTCCCGGAATCCATCATCAGCGTCCGGTTTCCCATCTCCAGGGCGGAATGCATGTTATGTGTGATCATCAGGCAGGCCAGATGATTCTCCTGCACGACACGCTTCGTCAGATCAATGACTTTATCCGCCGTAGCCGGGTCAAGCGCCGCCGTGTGCTCGTCGAGAAGCAGAATCTTCGGCGGAATCAGCGTCGCCATCAGAAGGGTAAGCGCCTGTCTCTGACCACCCGAAAGCAGTCCGACCGGCTGTTTCATCCGATCCTCAAGACCCATGTCCAGAAGCGCCAGCCGCTCGCGGAACATATTGCGCTCCGCCTGGCTGATCCTCGAAAAAACCGATTTCTTCTTTGCCACGCGCAGATAGGCGAGCGCCAGATTTTCCTCAATCGTCATGTGCGGAGCCGTACCCTTCATCGGATCCTGGAAAAGCCGGCCGATCTGCACCGCCCGTTTGTAGTCCGGCACATAGGTAATATTTCTGTCATCGAGAAACACGCTGCCCTCATCCACATAGAAGCTGCCGCCGATGCAGTTAAACAGTGTGGATTTCCCGGCGCCGTTGCTTCCGATGATCGTGGCAAAATCTCCGTCGTTGACCGTCAGGCTCACACCGTCGAGCGCCACCTTCTCATTGACGGTCCCGGCATTGAACACTTTCCTCACATTCATCAGCCTCAGCATGCGCCGTCCCCTCCTTTCGCGGCAGAGAAGACTGCCACACCTTTTCCCGCTTTTTTCAGTCTCAGCATGTGCCGTCCCCTCCTTTCGCTCCGGAGATGGCCGCCATCTTTCTTCTCTGGAAGGCGACCTGACTCTTTAGATACGGGGAAGCAATCGCCACCGCGACGATCACCGCGGACACCAGCTTCAGACATTCCGCTGGAATATGCAGGCGAAGCGCAACCGCAATCGCGAAACGGTACAGGCAGCTTCCGACGATAACGCCGACAATCCTGCGAAAGACACTGCTCTTTCCGACCAGCGTCTCTCCGATGATCAGACTCGCCAGCGCGATTGTAACCATTCCGGTACCGAGATTGATATCGCATGATTTCTGATACTGCCCGATCAGACAGCCGGACAGTGCAGTCAGAGAACCGGAAATGCACAAACCGACCGTGATCGTAAAACCAGGATTAATGCTCGACGCTTTTACCATGTCCGCGTTGTCTCCGGTCGCACGGATGGACAGGCCAAGCCTTGTGCCCAGAAACCATGCCATGGCCGCGCACGCAATCAGCACGATCACGATGGAAACGATCAGCTTGTAGGAAGTGTTCCCCAGCATGTCTTTAAATAAGGAATAGATTGTGTCGCTCTTGAAGATGGAGAGATTCGATGAAAATCCCATGACTGCCAGGTTGACCGTGTACAGCCCTGTGTTCACGATAATACCGGCAAGTATGGATTCCACTCCCAGCTTCGTCTGCAGTAACGCCATAATATAGCCTGAGCATACGCCTGCCAGCATCGCGGCAAACAATGCCAGAATCGGATGTCCCATGATCACCACCTGCGCGCCGACAGCACAGCCCAGTGTAAAACATCCATCTGTGGACAGATCGGCAATGTTCAGGATCGAATAGCTCAGGAACAGTGCCAGCGCCACAAGCGCGTAGATAAACCCAAGTTCCAGTGCACTGATGACCACCGGAAGTGATAACAATGAACCCATACATGTCTCCTTTTTTGTTTAGTTATTTAAGTCCCTGCTTTGCGACCGGCTTTATCACTCAAATTCTTCCGCTGTCACTGTCTCTTTCACCTGTGCGCAGACATCCGCGAAGCCGCTGTAATCCAGGCCCAGAGCCTCAGCCGTCTCCGTGTTGATCGTCGCGATACCGTTATCAAAGGTCTTGACTGCCGTCTCCGCCGGATCAGCGCCCTGAAGAATATCAACAACCATATCCGCCGTCATGGTTCCAAGATTCTCATAGTCCACGCCGTAGCCACAGAACGCTCCGTTGAGCGCGAAGGAATCAGCGCCCGCATAGTGCGGAATGCCTGCCTCAATCAGCTTCTCATAGATCGCAAGCTCTGCCGTCATGACGGTGTTGTCGCTCGGAGTGAAGATTGCGTCGACTTCCTCCGCGATCAGCGCATCTGCCGCCTGGGAAACCTCTGTATTGTTCGTTCCGGTCTTCTCCACGTACGCGATTCCCTTCTCATCGAGATAAGCTTTCGCGTCCGCGATCGGCTGCTTGGAAGCATCCTCAGACTGGCTGTACAGAAAACCTACCTTATCAAGATCCGGATTTGCGATAAACATCAGATCGAGAATTGACTTTGTGTCAAGCGCGTCACTCGTACCTGTGATATTGGCTCCCGGAGCTTCCATTGATTCTACAAGACCCGCACCTACCGGATCGGACACTGCTGAGAAAACAACCGGAATCTGATTGTCCTCTGTCGCGGACTGTACGATCTGCGCCGCCGGGGTAGCAATCGGGACAATCACGTCCACCTCATCCGCGATCAGCTGAGAGGTGATCTGATTCAGCGTCGTAGCATCTGCCTGTCCGTTAAATACATAGCCGTCGTAGATGAACTGATCCTCGCCCTCCGCGGATTTCGCGTCCAGCTCAGCCTCAATCGCCTGCTCAATCTGATTCAGAGAAGCGTCGTCCACAAACTGGATAATACCTACCTTGTACTCCGCCGCCATAGCTGTTCCGGCCATCATAATGGCTGCTATAACGGATCCTGCTGCACATGCCAGAATTTTCTTTTTCATAATCCTTTCTCCTTTTCCTGATACACGGCTCCTGCCGCTTACTGTACGTGGGAAGAATACCGTCTGGCTTTCGATCGAATAGAAAGTGGTTTTTCCCTGCCTGGGCCTGTGATCGAAGCAGGAGGCGGGGTTTCCTCCTGCTCGCCGCGCGGACCGCATGCTGCGCCAGCAGCTGATTTCCATATGCGGGCCTGTTGGGATCGAGCAGGAGGCGGCTTTCCCTCCTGCTCGCCCGCGCGGACCGCATGCTGCGTCAGCAGCTAATTTCCATATGCGGGCCTGCACATACAAACAAAACCGCCCCAGATCTTCATCTGAGACGGTAATAAAATCTTATTATCGCGGTACCACTCACTTTGGCCGAACGCCCTCTTTCGCGTGTACTGATTTCTATATGCATATCTCCCGTAAGGCACAGCAAAACAAATTTCCGGGCAATTTGCCTGAAATCACCTCGAGCTCACCGCAGGGGTAAACTGTAACCAATACACTCCTGATTGATAACGGGTTCGGTTCCCGGCGGCTTCTACTCTGCCCTGCGGCATTTCGAACCACCCTCGAAAGTCCATTCAGCAAACCGCTCCATACTGCATTTCCACCGCCTGCAGCTCTCTGGTACGTCGCAAATATGCTTACTACTCTTTCTCATCGGTTTCTTCCTTTGTCAAAACTGAGTGTAGCATTTGGGCCTGAATTTGTCAACCGGAAAAATCTTAACATCCGGCTATTCCAGCAGGATCTGATTCGGCGCCGTATAGTAGCTGTAAATCACGCATCCCATGTCACGAACCAGTTTTTCCTTCTCGACAGTGCTCTTCTCAAACTCCCCGCTCATCAGGGAATGCGGCGCGTCAAAAAAGACTGCCTTCGGCTCCGCCGCCTCGTAAAACGCAGCATCCGGCCCGCCGTAACCGTGATGTCCCATCTGAATATAATCAGACTTTAATCCTGCTCCATACTCTTCAACCAGCCAGTTTGTCAGACTCTTTCCGACATCAGCGCAGAACAACATGGAATCTCTTTTTCCGCTGACGCGGAACATCATGGAGCCATCGTTGAGCAGATCACTGGAAAGTTCATCGACCTGATCGCTGCAGGCGCTCAGCACCTTCATCTTAAGACCAAGGATATCTCTCTCATCCCCCGTGTGAAGATATTCCAGCTGCGGAATCTCAAGACTGCGGAAACGTTCCAGCGTGGAATAATCATCCCACGACGCATTTGCCTTCAGCGTATCGTAATCAGGAAACTCCGCCGTATAGACACGGTGGATCTGTATGCCCTGCGGATCTTCATAAATATTCAGGAACGCCGACATATGATCCGAATGAGGATGCGTCAGTATCCACGCTTCCACACTGTTCCCGTACTGCGCGATAATATTCCGCAGCCGCGGTTCCTCATATTCCCAGCCCCCGTCAACGATCACCAGCCCTGTATTCGTGGTGATTGTATAGCACATCTCCTGCATCTGTGAGACATCCCCGAACTGTGTCACCTTCCAGCCATCCCTGGCCGGAACCAGATCCGGGATGTAGCCGCACCGGTCTTCAGCCGCCGTAAGATGCCGCGCCTGCTGCATCTGCGCAACAGTCTCCGAAAGGCTGTTTACCTTCTGATTCACTTTCCATATGCCAGCCGCCGCACCAGCCATGACCAGAACCAGCGCCGCCATCACAATCATTTTCCGCATCATCTTTCGATCCTTCCCATTTGTTCTGTCACAGGAATTTCGTCCCGTGAATCGAGCAGAAGGCGGTTTTCCCTCCTGCTCGCCTGCTGCACCAGCAGCTTAACACCCTTGATCATTAGATATATGGTATCACGTATTCCTTACTTCGTCTATATTCTATTTCAGATTTCTTATAATGTTTTTATTCTGATATTTAATGCTTGACAAATAGTTTTTATATGATATACTATGTAAATAAATTTCTATATTAATTATTATTTCTCTATTCTGTAAATCTTTTGTTTTCTCATTTTATCTTTTTATCATGTTTCTCTTGTAACTTTCCAC
>CANQAR010000170.1 GCA_947588845.1 uncultured Lachnospiraceae bacterium | reverse complement strand
GACAGGAAAGACAGGAAAGACAGGAAAGACAGGAAAGACAGGAAAGACAGGAAAGACAGGAAAGACAGGAAAGACAGGAAAGACAGCGGAGGATGGTATGGCATCTGCATTAAGCGTAGGCAATACGATTTTAAAAAGGGCGTGTAACGACAGGGCGGACATGACACCTATGAAGCTTCAGAAAATGATATACATCGTGTATAAGGAATATTTAAAACGGACTGGAAGATCGTTGTTTCCAGAGAGGTTTGAGGTCTGGAAATATGGTCCGGTAGTCCGGGATGTTTATGATGCTTTTAAAAAATACGGGACAAATGTAATAAAGAAACCTTATATAAGCCGTGATGGATATATTTATGTGGTAAATGAAAAATCATCTCCCATATTCAGCGAAGTACTTGATTCCGTATGGCGTAAATACAGTCAGTATAATGGGATCCGTTTGTCTGAGATGACACATCAGAAAGGAACTGCCTGGTACAAGGCGGCGATAGAGGGAAAGGAGTTTCTGGATGATGGGGATATACGGGAAGAGGAGGCTTTTGTCTGATGAATAATGAGGATGAGGAAAATTATTTGTATGGAAAAGCAGAGAGAGAAGAAGACCAGCCAATAGACAGACTGCCGGCGGAACAGGGAAAAGAAAAGCAGGATAAACTGAATGACGAGAAATCACGTGACAGGGGCTGGCAGAGATTTACCCGCTCCTTTGATTTGATTTATCACTGTCTGGGAGTTCTGGTACTTATATATATTTTGGAAAGCCTTTTTAAGCTTTTGCCGGGGTGGAAGTCTGATGGGACGGCGAATAGTATCATTGAGATTGTTAAAACTTTGTTATTTACGCTGAGCGGCTATTTATTTGCGAAAAAGAGTGACGAGGAATGACAGCGGAGACTGTTTTGGTCCGGAGGGCGGCTGACCGTCCTCTTTTTGCCTTTTTCTGCATTTGAAGAGCACTTATAGCAAACGACAAAAATATTTGCTGTTTGCTATAAACCCTCCGGGGGCGCTGAATGTCCAGTGGACATTCAGCGCCGACCGGAACGGAGTGGCACGAATTTGAAGCGGAAAAATGCCGCCTGAGCGGCGCAAATTCGGCGCAGGAAACGAGCAAAACGAAAATCGTTTTGTCGTTCCTTATAAAAAACTCCAGCTGACAGACGTATAAACACATATTTGACATAAATTTGTGGTATAGCAGATAAAAGATGGCACCTGCCTATGCAGGCGGCGGGTGAGTAATCTGTATCAGCGGGCGGGATGTAAAATGTCCCGTCTTTTTCTCTCAGAGGAAATTATGCTGTGAAAGAGAAAAAGGCCGGGCGGATGTGCAAAATGGCGCGAGGTCTGGATGAAGGAGGTCAGATATGGACAAATTAAAGATTCTGGTGGTGGATGACGAGAGCAGGATGCGCAAGCTCGTCAGGGATTTTCTGGTGAAGAAGGAGTTCGAGGTCATTGAGGCGGAGGATGGTGCGCAGGCGGTCGATCTTTTTTTTGAGAAGAAAGATATCGCGCTGATTATCCTGGACGTGATGATGCCGAAAATGGACGGCTGGCAGGTCTGCCGTGAGATACGCGCCTACTCCAATGTGCCGATCATCATGCTGACGGCGAAAGGAGACGAGCGGGACGAGCTTCTTGGATTTGAGCTTGGCGTGGATGAATATATTTCCAAGCCGTTCAGCCCGAAGATTCTGGTTGCGCGTGTGGAGGCGATCCTGCGCCGCGCGACAGGCTTTGCGGCGGACGATATTCTGCGCGCCGGTGCGATTGAGATCAATAAAGCGGCGCATCAGGTCACGATCGACGGGAAAAATGTGGATCTGAGCTACAAGGAGTTTGAGCTTCTGACGTATTTTGTTGAGAACCAGGGTCTGGCTCTCTCCAGAGAGAAGATTCTGAACAGTGTCTGGAATTATGATTATTTTGGGGACGCGAGGACGATCGACACACATGTCAAGAAACTGCGCAGCAAGCTTGGCGTGCGCGGTGAATATATCAAGACGATCTGGGGTATGGGTTATAAATTTGAGGTAGAATAGCGTCATGAAAATTTCAATGAGAAAGCAGCTTGCGCTGATCTTTACAGGACTGATGGCGGCTGTGCTGCTGACCTGCATGCTGGCGAATCTGTTTCTGCAGGAGGATTTCTATTATATAAGGAAGACAGAGGCGCTGGAGGAGGCATATGAGATCCTCAATGCCGGAATTGATGAGACAGGACAGGTCGCCGATGATAAGATGACTGCGTTCAACAGTCTGCGTCTCTCCAATAACATCATTTTTGTGATCACCAACCGGATCTTTGAGAAGGTGATGTGGACGGAGATGAACGCGTCCGATCTGAGGATTTTTGTGGGGCGTCTGAACGGCTACATTCTGGGAATTGATATTGATCAGAATGCCAGTCTGCTGGAGCAGACGGACAGTTATGTGATCCGCAAAAAGTATGACAATGCGCTGGGAACGGATTACCTGGAGATGTGGGGAACGCTCGACGCAGGCTTTTATTTTATGATGCGTATTGCGATGGCCGGGATACGGGACAGTGTGGGAATTACGAATGAGTTCATGCAGTATGTCTGTATTATTGGCATTCTGGTGAGTACGGTGATCATTTTGTGGGTGACCGGCAGAGTGACAAAACCGATTCATGAGCTGACGGAGCTTTCCAAACGGATGGCGGATCTTGACTTCAATGTCCGGTATACGAGCGGCGGGAAGAATGAGATCGGTCAGCTCGGGGAGCATTTCAATCAGATGTCGGAGAAACTGGAGCAGGCGTACTCGCAGCTGATGACCGCGAACAATGAGCTGCAGAGGGACATAGAGAAGAAAACAAAGATCGACGAGATGCGCCGGGAGTTTCTGTCGAATGTCTCTCATGAATTAAAGACGCCGATCGCGCTGGTGCAGGGATATGCGGAGGGCCTGAAAGAGTGCATTAACGACGATCCGGAAAGCCGTGATTTTTACTGTGATGTCATTATGGACGAGGCGGGCAAGATGAATCAGCTTGTGAGGAAGCTGCTGACGCTGAACCAGCTCGAGGAAGGGAACGAGCAGGTGGAGATGGAGCGGTTTGACATCGTTCCGCTGATCCGGAACAAGATTCAGTCGGTATCCATTCTTTCCCAGCAGAAAGAGGTGCGGATCCTGTACAGCGGGGAGGATACGCTGCCGGTCTGGGGTGATGAGTTCAAGGTCGAGGAAGTTCTGACCAATTATCTGAGCAATGCGATGAACCATGCGGATGGGGAACGCAGAATTGAAGTCTGTGCCAGGAAGGCAGAGAATAAGGCGAGGATTTCCGTGTTCAATACAGGAAAACCGATTCCGGAGGAAGATGTGCCGCAGATCTGGGACAAGTTTTACAAAGTGGACAAGGCGAGAACCCGCGAGTACGGAGGAAGCGGCATCGGGCTGTCGATTGTCCGGGCGATCATGGAATCGTTCCATCAGAAGTACGGCGTGAAAAACTGTGACGATGGCGTTGAATTTTGGTTTGAACTGGAGTGCGGCAATGTCCCGGAGCTGAAGAACTGAAAATCCGAGGCAGGAAGCTGGAAGGAGAGCGTCAGCTTCCGCATGTCCCGGAATTGAAGAATTGAAAATCCGGGCCGGAAAGCTGGAAGGAGAGCATCAGCTTCCGCGTGTCCCGGAGCTGAAGAACTGAAAATCCGAGGCAGGAAGCTGGAAGGAGAGCATCAGCTTCCGCATGTCCCGGAATTGAAGAATTGAAAATCCGGGCCGGAAAGCTGGAAGGAGAGCGTCAGTTTCCGCATGTCCCGAAGATAAAGAGCTGAGAATCCGGCGGGAGTGAAAAGCAGAAAAACGCGGGCGGCGGGCCAAAGGGTCACCGTCAGAAAAGACAGTGACGCAATTGATCAGGAGAGTGCGTATGGCAAAAATAATTGTGATTGGAGGAGGCCCTGCCGGGGCGATGGCAGCGATTGCGGCGGCCGGGCAGGGAGCCGAAGTCCATCTCTGCGAGAAAAATGAGAAAATCGGGAAAAAACTGTATATCACCGGCAAAGGCAGATGCAACGTGACGAATAACTGTTCTCCGGAAGAGTTTCTGCAGGCAGTCTGTGTGAACCGCAAGTTTCTCTACAGCGCCGGGTACAGTTTTACGAGCCGGGATGTGATGGAATTTTTTGAGAAGGCCGGACTCCGGCTGAAGACAGAGCGGGGAAACCGTGTGTTTCCCGTGTCGGATCATTCTTCGGATGTGATCGCGGTGCTGAACCGAAAACTGAGGGATTGCGGCGTGGCCGTTCATCTGAATTGTGAGGTGAAGGAAGTTCTCACGGAGAAAGGGAAGGACGTAAACGGGGAAAAATCTGTGGCAGAGCCGGGTTCGCAGTCTGTGGAACGGGAAAAACCGGAGAGGCAGAAAACGAAGCCGACGGAAAACTTCGCGGAATTCGAAAAAAAGAAGGAGTGCCGTACATCCTCCCGTGTGTCCGGAATCCGTCTGGCAGATGGAGAAATTGTACGTGCCGATGCCGTGATCGTGGCGACCGGAGGCATTTCCTACCGCACAACTGGTTCGACCGGGGACGGGTACCGGTTTGCGCGCGAGATGGGACACCAGGTAACGGAACTTTCGCCTTCGCTGGTGCCTCTGGAGGTTCAGGAGGACTATCCGGGGAAACTGCAGGGACTGTCGCTCAAAAATGTGGAGGTGACAATCCTGGACGGGCGCAAAGAACTGTATTCCGGATTTGGCGAGATGATGTTTACGCATTTTGGCGTGACAGGCCCGCTGATCCTGACGGCCAGCACGGTGATTCAGAAAAAGCTCCGGGAACATCCGCTTGAGATGAAGATTAATCTGAAACCGGCGCTTGATGAGCAGCAGCTCGACGCGCGTTTTCTGCGTGAATTTGATGCGGCAAAGAACAAACAGGTGAAAAATGTGCTGGGAAGCGTCTATCCGGCAAAACTTGTTCCCGTCATGCTCGAGCGCTGTGCGGTCGATCCGGAGAAACCGGTGAATCATATAACGAAAGAAGAACGCAGGAAATTACTTGAGACGACCAGAGATTTTTCATTGACGATTACGGCTCTGAGAGATTATAATGAAGCTGTTGTGACGCGCGGAGGAGTCAGCGTGAAAGAGATTTTCCCGCAGACGATGGAATCACGGCTGGTCGGGGGATTGTACTTCGCGGGAGAAGTGCTGGATCTCGACGCGGTGACGGGAGGCTACAATCTCCAGATCGCCTGGTCGACCGGATATGCGGCCGGCATGGGTGCGGCGAAAGGCCTGGCCGGATTATGGTGTGTCGCGGCACCAGGCGCGGAACGGCATAAAGAAGGAAAGGAATGAAGCGATGAGTTTCAAGATTGCGATAGACGGGCCGGCCGGAGCCGGCAAAAGTACGATAGCAAAACGGGCGGCGGCAGAACTTGGTTTTCTCTATGTGGATACGGGAGCCATGTACCGTGCGATCGCGCTCGGGCTGCTTCGGATGAAAGCGGATATTTCGTCGGAAACGGCGCTTACGGACGCGCTTTCCCGGATTGAAGTAGGACTTGGCTATGAAAATGGAACGCAGAAGGTTTTTCTGAACGGGGAGGATGTATCCTCATTGATCCGCACGGAAGAGGTCGGCAATATGGCGAGCAGCGCGGCCGCGAAACCGCAGGTGCGCGCGAAGCTGACACAGCTTCAAAGGGAGATCGCCGGGAAAAACGATGTGCTGATGGATGGCCGGGATATCGGAACGGTCATTCTTCCGGACGCTCAGCTCAAGATTTACCTGACTGCCAGCGTGGAGACGCGGGCGCGGCGCCGCTACAAAGAGCTGTGCGGGAAGGGAGAAGCGCCTTCCCTTGATGAGATTGCCGCGGATATCCGGGAGCGCGACTACCGCGATATGCACCGGGAGACAGCGCCGCTCAGGCAGGCCGAAGATGCTGTGCGGATCGATTCGTCGGAGCTGACGATTGAGGAAGTGACCGCAAAGATTATTTCCCTGATGAAAGCAAAGCGGCAGGAATGCTCCGCCTGAAGATCAGACAATGTCATCCCGCAGGAGAAAAGAAGTTACAGTTCACTCCCCCATCAAATTCGAGGTGATTTTCGGACAAAATGTCCGGAAATCCCGAGGTCTGAAGCGCGAAATGCTGCAAAAGCAGCATTTCTGTGCATCGCGAAGCGTTGTTGCTGGTCACGGAGTGAACAGTAACGAAAAGAACCGCAGGGATTGCCCTGCCGGCGGAAAGGAATTTTCAGATGAAAGTGATTGTGGCAAAGACAGCCGGCTTCTGCTTTGGCGTGGAGCGGGCAGTGCAGCAGGTTTACCGCCAGATTGAAGAAGGGAAAAAGCCCATCTATACATATGGCCCGATCATTCATAATGAGGAGGTTGTCCGTTCGCTTGCGGAGCGCAGCGTACGGATTGTCAATTCGGAGGAGGAACTGGGGGAACTCCATGAGGGGACTGTGATTATCCGTTCGCATGGTGTGCCGCGCAGAATTTATGAGCAGATCCGCAGGCAGGGCCTCTCACTTGTGGATGCCACCTGCCCGTTTGTGAAGAAGATCCACAAAATCGTTGAGAAGTACGACGACAAAGAGGACGACATTATAATCATAGGAAATGAGGGCCATCCGGAGGTGGAAGGCATCAAAGGATGGTGCAAAGCCCCTGTGACAGTGATCGGATCCGAGGAGGAAGCGGCAAAATTTCGGGGCTGTGGGACAGGCCGGCTCTGTATTGTCTCCCAGACGACATTTAATTACAAGAATTTTGATAAATTAGTTGAAATTATTCCGAAAGTGCGGTATGATGTTGTAGATATCTTGAAGACAGTATGCAGTGCCACGGAGGAGAGGCAGTCGGAAGCCCGTGAGATTGCGAGGAAGGTGGACAGCATGATTGTAATCGGAGGCAGTCACAGCTCGAACACCCGGAAGCTGTACGAGATATGCAAAAAAGAATGTGTAAATACTTACCATATACAAACAATGAGAGACCTGGATATCCAACGATTGCCGTCCATGAGTTGCGTAGGTATTACAGCAGGGGCGTCGACCCCCAAAAATTTGATTGAGGAGGTTTCAAAACAATGTCAGATTTGAGTTTTGAACAAATGCTGGAAGAATCATTAAGAACAATTCGAAATGGAGAGGTAGTCGAAGGCACTGTGATTGATGTCAAAGAAGATGAAATCATCTTGAATATCGGATATAAAGCTGACGGCGTTATCTCCAGAAACGAATATACGAACGAGGCAAACGCTGATCTTCGTCAGCTTGTAAATACAGGTGACAAGCTTGAGGCAAAGGTTCTGAAGGTGAATGATGGAGACGGACAGGTGCTTCTTACCTACAAACGTCTCGCGGCAGAGAAAGGCAACAAGAGACTTGAGGAGGCATTCAATTCCAAAGAGGTTCTGACAGCTCCGGTCGTTCAGGTCCTTGGCGGAGGCCTCAGCGTAGAAGTGGAGGGCGCGCGAGTTTTCATTCCGGCCAGCCTGGTTTCCGATACATATGAGAAGAATCTTGAGAAGTACAACGGTCAGGAGATCGAGTTTGTCATCACGGAGTTCAATCCGAGAAGACGCCGCATCATCGGCGACCGCAAGCAGCTTCTGGTTGCAAGAAAACTCGAGATGCAGAAAGCACTTTTCGAGCGCATCAACGTTGGTGATGTGGTGGAAGGTGTTGTCAAGAATGTGACAGATTTCGGTGCGTTCGTAGACCTCGGCGGAGCAGACGGTCTGCTTCATATCTCCGAGATGTCGTGGGGTCATGTTGACAATCCGCGCAAGATCTTCAAGGTAGGCGACAAGCTGACTGTCCTGATCAAGGATATCAGCGGCGACAAGATCGCACTCAGCCTGAAGTTTGAGGATCAGAATCCGTGGCTGACCGCTGCTGATAAGTACGCGGCAGGCAATATTGTCACAGGCCGCGTAGCCAGAATGACCGATTTCGGCGCATTTGTAGAGCTTGAGCCGGGCGTGGACGCACTGCTCCATGTTTCCCAGATTTCGCGCGTTCATGTTGATAAGCCGTCGGATGTTCTGAGCATCAACCAGATGATCGAGGCGAAGGTTGTTGATTTCAA
>CANQAR010000169.1 GCA_947588845.1 uncultured Lachnospiraceae bacterium | reverse complement strand
GGAAGGCTTGGAGGTGTGCCGGAGCTGATATGAGCAAAAATATTGGGATTGTATGTGAAGGCCCTACGGATTACATTATTCTGAAAGAGCTTATTAATCAGATTACGGGAGAAGAAAATCAGTATATGCAGCTGCAGCCGGAAGATAATCTGACAGGAGAATATGGAAATGGCTGGAAAGGAGTCTGGAAATGGTGTACAGACCATGCGGGAATTCTGAAGTTGTTTATGAAGGATGTGACCCCACAGCTGGATTTGCTGGTTGTTCAGATGGATGGAGATGTGTCGAGAAAAGAAAAAGAGGTACATTGTTTGTGTGATACTACAACATGTGAATTAAAAGGAACAAAGAACCCGCTTGTGTGTGAACGGCTGAAGAATCAGAAATGTCCGGTTGAGCTTCCATGTATAGCTCATGATGCTTTACCAGAAGGATATATAGCTCATTTGACAATATTGGTTCTTTCATGGTTGGGACAGAAGAAAGATGTCTGTGTTGTGATTCCATGCGACAGTACAGATACTTGGGTGGCTGCGGTCTATGATAAGCTGGAAAATGTAGAAAGGATAGAAGATCCGTGGAAAAGTATCATTTCAAAAGGGAAAGACTATCATGATATTCGTATTCCTGGACATAAGAAAAGACTATCAGTTTACAGACAGTTTGCTTCGGGGGTATGCAGCAGTTGGGAAGATGTGAAAAACCTTTGTATCAGTGCGCGAAAATTTGAAAGCAGGCTTAAGAAATGCTGGGGATCGTAAAGAAAATAGCAGTATTTTCTTAAATTAAGACTTATGAATGAGCATTTTTCTGAAAAATTGCACCTTAGTGGTTTAGCGGATAGAAAAATAAAAACAGTTATTTTGGACTGGGAGGAAAATTATGGTACTTGCAGTAGATATCGGAAACTCAAACATCGTGCTCGGATGTTTTGAGGGAGAAAAGATCCATTTTATTGAGAGACTTTCAACAAATCAGAATTACACAATGCTCGAGTACACGGTAATGATTAAGAATACGCTTGAGCTGAACAACATGAGCGGACAGGTTTTTAAGGGGGGAATCATCTCGTCGGTTGTGCCGTCCGTCACTCATGCTGTGGAGGCGGCTATGGTAAGGCTCGGGGTTGACCCGGTTATGGTCGTGGGTCCTGGAATTAAGACAGGTCTGAAGATCTGTCTGGACAATCCGGCACAGCTTGGAAGCGACCGCGTGGCTGATGCGATCGCGGCGATTCATGAATATCCGTGTCCTCTGATTATTGTGGATATGGGAACGGCTACTACGGTTTCCGTGATCAACCGGGAAAAGGAATTTCTCGGCGGAATGATCATTCCGGGGCTGCGCGTGTCGCTTGATTCGCTTTCGATGCGTACGTCCCAGCTGCCGAAGATCAGCCTTGATCCGCCAAAGAAAGTGATCGGTTCCAACACGGTCGACTGTATGAAGAGCGGAATCATCTACAGCACGGCTTCCAGTATTGAAGGCGTGATCATGCGGATTGAGGAGGAACTTGGCGAGAAATGTACGGTCGTCTCGACAGGGGGACTTGCGAAGGCGATCATCCCTTACTGCAGACGAGACATTGTGATCGATGATCAGCTTCTGCTGAAAGGATTGATGATCATCTACAATAAAAACAGGCAGTGACAGAAACCGGATCGGTAGATCGTATGCCGGAAAAGCTGCAGCGGGAGACTGCTGGGATTAAAATCCGGGAAGCAGGAAAATGGAAACAGTGCAAAGGGCAGGAACATCTCCGGAGGCACTTTTTAAAGGTCTCCTTTCAGAAGATGTCCTGCCCTTTCGGTTAGGATATAGTTAGAAACATTTATCCAGAATCTCCTGCTCCAGCGGCTTCTTTGCGGAGGTGATATACCCTGCCGCAAAGTACAGGATTCCTCCTGCCAGAAGTCCCCAGATCACGGCGTTCAGTCCCGCGATCTGCACGTTGTAGTAGCAGAAGATGTAGGTCGCGGACGCCCCGATGGAGCTTAAGACCGCAGCGATTCCGGTTCCTTTCTTCCAGAAGAGTCCGCCGACCAGCGGCCAGAAGAAGGTACATTCCAGTCCGCCGAACGCGAATATGTTCAGGAAGAAGATGATGTCGGGCGGATCGAGCGTCAGAAGCATGACCGCGATTCCCAGAACGAACGTGAAGAAGACGCTGGCCTTTTTCACGTTTTTGTTGTAGCTCTCGATCTTTTTCGGATCGTCCTTTACAACGTAGGTTCTCCAGAGATCCTTCACGATCGCCGCGGAAGCGAGGATCAGGATGGAGTCTGCGGTGGACATGACCGCCGCCATCGGAGCCGCAAGGAAGATTCCGGCTACTCCGACCGGCATGATTTGCTGAACGATGTACGGGACAAAGTAATCGGAAGTCGGAAGCTCCGCTGCTGTCGGGTCGATCAGCGCGCCTGCCCATGCGCCCGCAAGATGCATGCCGACGATGACGAAGCTGCAGGTGAGAGCGCCGATCCACATGGCCTGATGGAGGCTCTTTGTGTTTTTGAAGCCCATGGCGCGGACCGCTGTCTGCGGCAGACCGAGCGTGCCGAAGCCGACCAGAATCCAGTAACTGAGCAGTCCGCCTGGCGTGTATACGGAGAAAATATCGTCGTAGACGCCCGGAAGATTCTGCGAAAGTCCCTGATCAATGCCTGCGAGTCCGCCGCCTGCCTTCAATACGAAAAACAGGAACAGGAATGTGCCGACGCACATGATGATGCCCTGAATCGTATCGGTGATCGCGACGGCGGAAAAACCTCCGAACGCCGTGTAGATGATCACGACAGCGCCGAAGATGAACAGAGCCGTCTTGTGGTCGAGGCCCGTGATCGAGGCGATCAGCGTAGCGCCGCCCGTGAACTGGCTGATCATCTGCGCGATGAAGAAAGCGACCATCAGAAGGCTGGTCACGATGACAAGCGCGTCATTTTTGTAGCGGGCCCGGAGATAACCGGCGATCGTGACTGCGCCGGTGCGTCTTGATACGAGGGCCAGCTTGTTGCCCAGAACACCCAGCACGAGGAAAGTAACCGGCACCTGAACGGCGGCCACCCAGACCTGCGCGTAGCCGTAGGTCAGTCCCGCGGCTCCCGGGCCGGAGACAAAAGAACTGACGGAAGTGTAGGTCGCCATCGTCGTCATGGCAAGCACCATGCCGCCCATGCTTCTTCCGCCAATGAAATATTTCTTTTCCGAGGAGAGGCTGCTCTTTGCGTCCTCACGTTTGCTGAACAGAATTCCGATTCCCACATTCAGAACCAGATAGCCGATAAAGATACCGAGGATAATGATCTGATTTTGCGACATATCACATTTCCTCCGTTTCATCATCGTATTCAAAGTCAACGAAGACTTTCTTCAGCAGAAATGCGACGCCGGCGAGCGCCAGAACAATCGTGCCAAGCACTGATACGCTGAACCATGCCGGCATTCCCAGAAAATAAAGCCCGCTCCCGTTCAGCAGGAATGCTGTCGCGATGTGCCAGATACAGCAGATGGCGACTACGATCAGCGTCCCCTTGATTTCCCGGACACACTGCCGGTGCTTTTCTTCTTTTGTCAGTTTTTTCATGTACAGTTCTCCTTTAATTATGAAAGTCAGATTCTGTCTGAACAGATACCTGCTGCCGGACATTATAGTATGTTTCGGGGGATTTGTCCATCAAAATCGGAATTATTTCATATCAGTGAAAAAATCTCTTGTTTTGGTCGAATAGAGTGGTATAATCATTAAATAGACGATCATATTAGATAAATACCGAGAAAAAAGCGCAAGAGGACGTGAGAATATGTTGATGAGGTTTTCAGTTGGCAATTTTATGTCGTTTGGATATAAGACGGATCATGAGGGGAATATTGCTGCCAGTGAGATGCTGATGTATGCAGGGAGATCAGAACAGTTTAAAAACAGGATTATTCATGTCCGTAAAAGGAAAATATTAAAATTCAGTGCTGTATATGGAGCGAATGCTTCCGGGAAATCAAATCTGATTCATGCAATTGATTTTGGAAAAAGAGTTGTACTGAGTGGACTGAATGTAAAAGCATCGAAAGGTAAGTATTGCCGGAACACAGAAAGCAATAAAAACAAGCCGTCGTTGTTCGAATATGAGATATCGATAGGGGACAGATGCTTTGCATATGGTTTTACTGTAAATTTATATCAGAATCGGGTTCTTACAGAATGGTTGTCGGAACTGACAGATGACGATGAAAATATTATTTTTGAAAGAGATGCTGTAAATTCAGAATATTATTTTGATGAAAATCTGTTTTCTGAAGAATCAGCTGTCCAGCAGTTTCATTTCTATATGAAAGATTCAAATCAGATAAAGGAAACATTGCTGCTGCATGAATTAGGAAGGCGAAAGCTGGATGGGAAAGAGTATGCTTTGTTTACAGAAATATATGAATGGTTTCAAAAAAAGCTTGTGATTATTTATCCGGATACAAAACTTGCAAAAGGATATTTCAGATTCCGCAGCGACAATGAGAAACTGGTTAAATTATTAAAATATCTGGACACAGGTATAACCGGGTATAAAATGCAGGAATTGGACGAGACAGCTTTCAGAAAATATTTTATAGATCAGTCAATTGCAGATGAATTGCTTGAAAATGACGAAGAAAAAAAGAAATTAACTGTAAGTATTGGACAGTATCAGGATGTATTATTTCAAATAATTAATTATGGAAATGAAACCAGCAAAATATCAAAATTATTATTTCAGCATGGTGCAGATGAATCTCAGTATGAATATGGAGAAGAATCAGATGGAACACAGCGGCTTATAGAATTGGTGGAGATTATTCTGAATGATGAAGAAGGGAAAACATTTGTTATAGATGAACTGGACCGAAGCCTGCATCCCATGATGACAATAAAATTTGTGGATACATTCCTGCATTTTTCAGAAAAAACAGACAATCAGCTGATTATTACAACCCATGAATCTCAGCTTATGGATCTGAATCTGTTGCGCAGGGATGAGATATGGTTTGCAGAGAGGGAGTTTGATAATACAACCAGCCTGTATTCTCTGGAAAAGTTTAAAGCAAGGTATGATAAGGTTGTGATGAAGGATTATCTGAATGGAAGGTACGGAGCAGTTCCTGTATTTAAAGACTTTGACTACGTTAACTTTTCTAACAACATAGATTGAAAATGGCACAGAGCAACAGCCACAGACTAAAAAGATTCAGAAAAGGACCGCATGGAACAATGGAATTTGGTTCCGTCAGATGATAAGAACGGGATGCAGGAGGAAAGCAGGAATCAGCCGTGAAGGATTTATATTATATTGAGGACGATTGGGATATTGCGTCTGCCGTAAAGGAATATCTGGAAGCGAGAAATTTCAAGGTGATCATTTTTACGACGCTTGCGCAGGCGAAGCAGCGCCTGAAAGAACATGTCCCGGCCTGTGTTTTGCTGGACTGGAACATGCCGGATGGCCGTGGAGACAGCTTATGCCGGTGGATTCGCGGCAACTGGAAAGAGCTGCCTATTATTTTTCTTACGGTCCGCGGGGACAGTGCGGATATCGTTTCGGGTTTCAGAAACGGGGCGGATGATTATGTAGTGAAGCCGTTTGAGCTGGAAGTGTTGTACTCACGGATTCTGGCGGTGCTCCGCAGAACCGGAAATGCGGCAGAACAATATCTTTCCTGCGACGGGATTGTGATTGATCAGAATCGTCATACAGTTTTCTGCCATTCAGAAGAAATATCCTTGAGTGCGGCGGAATATCAGCTGCTTTTATATCTGATGCAGAACAAGGGAAGAACGCTCACCCGGGAAAAAATTCTGGAGCAGGTGTGGGATGCGAATGGAAATTATGTGAACAACAATACCCTGACTGTTACTTTGAAGCGGCTTCGGGACAAGCTGTCTCAGCCGGCCTGTCTGAAAACAGTCAGAAGTGTGGGTTACCGCATGGAGGATACGATATGAGCAGCAGGAAAAATGTGTTTGTCACCTCGGGATTTGTGCTGGCCTTCAGTCTGATCGCCGCTGCTGTCGCTGTTTTGCTTGCGTCTTACTATTACAGCGGATTTTCGTTTGATCTGCTGAATGCGGTCTGTGGCGAAATAGCGGAGCAGGAACCGGAAACCAGAAAAATCATTTATGCCGCGTTAAAGGAATACACGGAAGGAAATCCTGACGGAGTACTGGCGGGGGATATATTATCTGCACTGGGATATCGTGCGTCTGATTTTTCCGGCGCCAGCGGCGGACAGACGGTCTTCTTTGCGGCAATCGGTTTTATGACAGGTCTTTTTCTTTTCTTTTTTACTTTTTTGTACCGGAACAAAATGGAAACCCGGCGGATCAGAGCTCTGACGGAATATCTGGAACAGGTAAATAATGGAAAGGCAGTCATCCTCTCCACTTCCGGGGAGGATGATTTTTCGAAACTGGAAGATGAAATCTATAAAACAGTAACATATCTGTATCAGACAAAAGAGCAGGCGGTTCAGGCAAAGAATGGTTTTGCGGAGAATCTGTCCAATATCGCGCATCAGATCAAAACGCCGATTACTTCCATCTCCCTTTCTGTTCAAAGAATGAAACAATGTTTTGATAAGAAAGTGCTAAGATATGAGGAGAGACAGAATTTTGACGGGAAAGTTCCAGAGGATGCAGGGAATCTGAGATTTTTTGGGAAAAACCTGGAACAGGTAGAAAAACAGCTTGCACGGCTGACTCATCTGGAGGAAGCCCTGCTGATTTTATCCCGGCTTGATGCCGGAACACTTCTTTTGCAAAAAGAGGAGACCGATGTTTTCACTCTTCTCGTCCTTGCGGCGGATAATCTGCAGGAACTGTTTGTCGGTTCCGGAACTGCCATCGAGATACCGGAGCAGAAAAAGCAGAGCAGTCCGGGCCAGATACAGAGGTCATCTGGTACTTCCACTTCCATAGAAATACCGGAGCGGGGGGAAATGCGGATCATCGCAGATATGGACTGGACGATGGAAGCGATCATGAACCTGATGAAAAACTGTATGGAACATAACAGAGGTGGTGTCGTTCACTGTTCTTATGCGCAGAATCCGTTATATACGGAAATTTTGATCTGGGATGAGGGGGAAGGGTTTGCAGAAAAAGAGATTCCCCATCTCTTTGAACGGTTTTATCGGGGAAAAAACGCGGGAGAGGGCGGCATTGGAATCGGACTGGCGCTGGCAAAAGAGATCATTGAACGCCAGAACGGAACGATACGGGCAAAAAACAGGCCGGACGGCGGAGCCCTTTTTGAAATCCGCTTTTATGCCACCCCGGCATCATGATATAAAAAATGTCTTATTCTCCCATCACCTGAAAGACAATCTCACGATGACGGTCCCTCGTGTCGCACTCCACCAGCGTCAGATTCTGCCAGGGACCGATTGTGATATGTCCGTCAACGAAAGGGATCGTGATGAACGGGGACAGAAGCGCGGATTTGATATGGCTTGACCCGTTGTCGTCGTGCCAGGTGTCATGATGCTTGTAGTGGATCACCCGTCCGTCCTTGTCACGGTAAGGAGAGAATACATCCATAGCTTCCTTTAAATCCTTCGTCACCATGCCAGGCTCAAATTCCAGCGTGGTCAGGCCGGCGACGCCGCCTGTCGTAAATCCGGTGATGATCCCGGATGAGATGTTGTGCTTTTTGCAGGCATTGCTGACCGCGGCCTGAAAGTCTCCGGTGACGTCGATCATTCCCATATGTGCTTTCGTCTGGTATGCTTTTGTTTCTGTATAAACTGCCATGCTTTGTTACCTCCTGATTTTGTTTTTGTGCTGGAAAAATGTGC
This sequence comes from uncultured Lachnospiraceae bacterium, assembly GCA_947588845.1. Lineage (GTDB taxonomy): Bacteria > Bacillota > Clostridia > Lachnospirales > Lachnospiraceae > Choladousia. The sequence continues at coordinate 278 of CANQAR010000169.1, read as the reverse complement.
GGATTTGAGGTGTCTCAGAATTGCGGGACAAAATCCCTTTTGACCCCGGCATCATTATATACTGTCAGGCAGGTGAAACGCAATATAAAAGGAAAGACTTTTGATAAAATTTCCAGAACCAGAAAAGAATAAGATAAGCACACAAATAATATGAGAATATAACTTGACAGACGGGGCGGTTTCTGGTATCCTGTTCTGAAAGACAGGAAAGACAGGAAAGACAGGAAAGACAGGAAAGACAGGAAAGACAGGAAAGACAGGAAAGACAGGAAAGACAG
>CANQAR010000168.1 GCA_947588845.1 uncultured Lachnospiraceae bacterium | reverse complement strand
GATGATCGGACCCGAACCGATAATCAGTACTTTGTGGATATCTTTTCTCTGAGACATCGTATCTCCTCCAGTATATATTTGAGTTATCTGCATTTCTGCTATTATACATAAAAAGACCTTGTCTGGCAATGGGGAAGTCTATCTTTTTTGCGGCATTCCGCGCGGCAGTTTCCGCGCGGATCATAAATCTTTCTCTGATCATTCGCCGGACGCTGTGTTGCCCACGCAAGCGCGCAGAAATCCCGGGACGCGGGGCTCAGCTCGCAATGTCCAGTTTTTTTCTCAGAAATTCCGCAATCACACTATATACCTCATCACTCCAGAAATCCAGCTCATGTTCGGCTCCATCAATCCGGTAAGCCTCGACCTCAGTCTGACAGTCACAGAGCTTGTGATACATCCGAAGCATCTGGTCATAGCTGACCATTGTATCCGCGGTCCCGTGCAGCAGAAGAAACGGAGGATATTTCCTCCCCGGCTCCACATGGCAGACCGGACTCATCTCCTTTGCCCGTTCTTCCCAGACAGACTTATCCGGCCCGTAAAGACAAGAAGCCACGAACTCAAATTCCGCCGTATTCCCAACTTTCTGCGCATCCTCCATCATCCCGATGAGATCGGTCGGTCCAAAGCAGCTCACGACCGCACACACGGAATCCGAATATCCCGCATGCTCCTTCGTCTCATAGCGCGGGTCGTCCCCGGTCGTTCCGACCAGCAGCGCCGTGTTGCCGCCGGAAGAAGTTCCCCAGATGGCGACACGCTCCGCGTCGATCCCGTACTCCCCGGCATGCTTTCTCAGATAGCGGATCGCACATTTTACGTCCTGCAGATACGCCGGGAATGGATGGCCTTTCTGGGAGTCGCGGTGGCTGACTGTCGCCACAATATACCCCTCCCGCGCAAACTGAGCAAGCTGCGGGATCTCAAAATCCAGATCCGGCGTCGTCCAGGCACTTCCCTGCACAAAGACGATCAGCGGCTTCGGCTCCTTCGGAATCTGCGGATGTTCCAGATTCCACGGCAGGAACAGCGTCATCTTCAGATCTTCGTCTGTCTGCGTCGAGTAGACGACATTCTGCCGGAGACACACCTGCCCCTCCAGCGTCGGATTTCTCTTAATCTGTTTAATTTCCGGATAACTCATAGGTTTCCCTCCTGTCCTTTTTCTGTGAAATATCATACCACAGGAGGTACGGAGAACACAACCAGTTTCCTTTCTGTGAGCTGCACATTCGCCGGAGGCTTTTATTTTTCTTACACGAACCTGCGCAAAAAAGGACATTCCCAAAAGAATGTCCTTTCTACGTGCGTTAGAGGATTCGAACCCCCGACCTTTTGGTCCGTAGCCAAACGCTCTATCCAGCTGAGCTAAACGCACACGTCATCTTTGTTTTTCTCTCTTCAACGTCTGCAATTATATACCCATTCTGGATAATTGTCAATCACTTTTTTTATTTTTTTTGCACATGAGTGTGAAGATGAAAATCCTCTTTTAACCAAGTTAACCCATTTTCAAACATAGAATTATTCCACCCCCAATGCTTTAAAAACTGCATCTTCCGCACTCTGATAGAAAATCAGGTTGAAACATCCGATCAATTCAGAAGGGACAGTTCCTAGATCAGCCGCCGAAGTAATTGGCAGCAGGACTTTCTTTGCTCCGCTGTCGAGGCATACTTGCAGAGTGTTGGCAAGCTCGTCCACTTTCATGATCGTGCCCGCAATGCTGATATCACCCAGCACAGCCAGACTGCTGACTGTGGGCCTGGCCATAGCAATAGAAGCAAGCGCGACCAATGTCGGAAGTGTCAGCCTTTGTGTTAATCCAATGCCCTGCAAATCCTGATAGTTGATGATATAGTCCTTTGTAGTGGTACTGATCGTCCCGCTGATACGGTTGGTATTCGCTTTCAGATAGTTAAAAGCGGTATTTGCTGCCTCTTTACATTTCGTATCTGAGCCCAGACCCGTCCGCTCAAACTTGCCGCTGCCGGGCAGCATCTGAGATTCCAGCCGGAAAACACCTATCATACCAGATCTGCCCTGTGAGATAGTATAGACCTGTCCGGGATTGCACATCCCCTCCGGTATCAACTTCCCGCCGCCTTGTTCTGGAACAGAAACGTAATGCTCTTCAAAGGTATCAAGGTCGATATAAGAGAAGTTTACATCGTAAAACTCCATACCTCCCAGCTTTTTTAGCTGTTCTTTGACACGGCGCCGCATTTCCAGAGCAAATACAAGGATTTCCTCAAGCTGTTCTTTTGTGTATTCCCCATCGGGATAAAGAAGCTTGACAAAACCTCCGACAATCTTCCTGACAGCGATGGTATCACGCTGATTGAGATTTTTCCCAAGCCGAAAATACTTGTCCAGCGTGTCGCCCTGCTGCTCCTTGCGCAGCTCCCGGATAAATTCAGACAGATAATCCGTGATAAATCCAAGGTCATCCGTGAAATGCTCAGGCCTGAATTTCGGAATCTCCCAGCCAGGGATATAACAGTGAAGCCGGTCAAGGAAAGCTGTATCCGTCCCCATTTCAGACGGGAAAGGATCAAAGAGACTTGATGTTTTCAACAGCACATCGACACTCTGATTGATATTGCCAACAAAAACCATTGAGGCAGACGCCGCTTTTTCCTCCTTGCCACGGGCAAAAGAACCAGATGCCATATAATCTTTCATGATCTGAATGCCGTCCTTGTCTTTAAAATTGATTCCTGCAACTTCATCGAAGGCAACACAGTCCCAAAGCCCGACCAGTCCCACAGTCTTCCGCGCCATGTTATAAAACAGATTGGCAACCGTAGTCTGACCGCCGGAAACAAGGATACTGTTTGGGGAAATCTCTTTAAAAATATGAGATTTACCCGTGCTTCGCGGTCCAAGCTCACAGAGATTGAAATTGTTTTCGATGAGCGGCAGCATACGCGCCAGAAGCAGCCACTGCTCCCGGTTGTTCAGCTTGTCCGGCTCCATACCGATGGAACGCAGAAGGATCTTCGTCCATTCCTCCTGTGTGAATGCCTTGCGTCCCTGTTTCAGTTCTTCGATATCCACATGGGGCATCTGAATCGGTGTCAGCTTGTAGATATGAATAGGGGAAGCATTTTTTTCTTCCTCGATATACTCATAGTCAAGCTGAACAATACACCAGATGCCGCCGCAAAGAAGCCGATCAAACTTTGTTGGGTATTCCTCAGAAATAGGAATAGCTTTGATCCCGAGATTGGAAAACTCGGCTTCATAGCTGTCCTTTTTTATGTTCAGGTTTACAGTGATTTTGTCAATGACTGTATAGCTCCCGCGCTGGCGCAACATGGAAAGGATTTTCTGCGCCTCGTCCGGACGCACATAATTGTCCGCCAAAATGCGCTTGACAGAGCTCACACCCTGCTCAATCACAGCAGGATCATCGGAGCTGCAATACTGCCCAAGAAGAAATTCGAGTACATAAACAGGAACATTTGCTCCTTCTTTTATTTTTTTCGTCAGATCCTTGCGAACAATCCTGCCGTCAAATGTCTGACGCATTTTCCAGTTTAATCCAGATTGTTCCTCAGTCATTAAACTGATATCTTCATCTCTATCCATTCTGCTGCCCTCCTACAGATCAAATCCAAAATCGTCCGCAAATGCGATATCAATATGAAATTCCACTTCCTGTGGAACATCGGTATCATTTGCGATGATAAGCCGGTAAATCTTATTCTTGTCATACGCTCCTGCTTTCAAATTCAGCCGCACGCGGAATACCCTCTCAGAAGCGTTGGTACTGGTACGGTCAGCAATCACTGATTGTCTGTCGCTGATTGTTTTGCCTTCGTCATCTGTCATATAGATGGAATAGACACACGGCTGTACTTTTTCCCCGATAGGCTGACACTGGAAAAAATCGAGAAAAAACAGGAGATTGGAAACTTTTTTGTTTTCGTTCAGAAGCTTCAGCTCCGCATTCACAACCTCAACGTACTTCTTTCTGGAAGCACGGAGATTTTTATAAACAATCACCGGAACAAGCATCTCCTGTAAACTGATGCCACCGTGAACATAGTTCTCACCGCCTCCTGTCACCTTGATGCGGGTAGTATCTCTCGGTGTAAAGCCCTTGACCGGCGTCCCGGTGATTTCTCCATCCATCCGCACTGGCAGCAGATAATCCGCCGTTGTGTCCGGCGCCACAATAACATACCGCCGTCCTGTCTCATAGGTCTTGCCGGAAAATGTATTCTTGCCCAACTTGTCACTCTCGGCAAGGGGACTGTATGTGTAAAGGAAGCCGTGATCGGCAGTAATGAACACGTCCGTACCCTGCATATCGTTCACGACAATGCGGACAAGATTAGACAATTCTTGAATAGTATCGCTACAGGCCTCAAAGATCTTTTGTTCCGTTGCGGCTTTGTCACCGATAGCGTCAATTGTATTGTGATAAATATAGACAACGCTTTTTCCGCTGACCAGCTCACGGCGTTTTGCGCGCTTCATGTTCAGGACATCCGTGTACTGGACAGCAATGCTGTTATCGTTGATATTGCAAAGTACCTGTTCCCGCTCCATGGTGCTTCGCGTCTGCATCCCATCCACAAGAACTTCCATATCGTCATTTACAGAGAGCTCTTTTCCGGGAAGCAGAGATGCCATACCAAATTTTGTGATAGACGGAAAGACAGACTGAACAGCCTCCACCTTTGCCGACCCTCTGGTCGTCCTCGTGATGTTGTCACACACCTCCACGGCCACCTCGTAACGGAGAGCATCCGAGATAATGACAAAGACGCGGGAATTATTCGCAGCAGGCTTTATGTAGTGCCGGAAGAAATCACGCTGTTTTCTGATCTCCGACACATACCCTATCTTCATAAGATCATCCGCGACGGCGTTTGTCCAGCAGGAAGAAAGTTCTTTGAGAAACCAGTTCTGATAAAGTCCCTCCACATAATCGGCAGCATGTTTCAAACTGTCCTCCAACAAAGGATTGCTGTCTTTGAGGGAATTTCCAAAGGCAAAATGAAAATGCCGGTAAAAACTGTCCATCTCATAAACTTTATCAACATAGAACTTCCAGATGTTCTTCGGCTCAACGATATGGAAGCCCCCGGCGTTTGCCTGATAAAACTCCTGCATCCTGGCAATATAGTAAAGGCAATCGTAGTAATGGATATACCGCTCACTCCACCCGGATGTGCGCCGGTTGTCTACCGTCTTCAGCATAAGATCTGCCTTAACAATACGATCCGAAACTTCTGTAAAGAAGCGCCTCAGGATAGTCTCATGGATCGCCGGGAAAATGTCTCCGGTCAGCAGGGTCTCAATCTCCTGTTTTTCAAAGCGGGCCGACAGCCTCAATTCCCGCTCCACAACACGACAAAGGTGAAACAGTTCTGAATTGTCCTCACGTCCTCGCCACTCATGAACAATACTGTAGCAGCAGGCTTTATTGGACTCCGAGACAAACCGCTCCAGACCTTTCAAAACGCTGGGATTCATCGTTTGGGAAAGCGCCGTTAAAAGGATATGGGAAGCAAGGAAGCCAAGCGGCATTTCATCGTTGCGCATGAAACCCGTGTATTTATGAACAAGCTGCCAGAATGCTTCGATGTTACCAAATTGTCGAATAGCGTTCAGAGCGTTGTTGTTTTCCTCATCCAAGCCACTCTCCAGCACAGCGATTATGACATCCTGAGCCGAGCCGCCGGGAACCCCCGCGAGGACAGCCATAATGCCAATGTGGAGCTGCAGCGGGGTTTCATAAACATGCCCGATCTTTTTCAGCTTTTCAGTTCGCTGCTTATTCTTAAAAAAGTCCGCATAGAGCTTAACCGTCTTGCGCATAGCCGGTTTCGCATCGATGTTCAGCTCACTCATGAGAATGGAGTAGTAGTCAGCTCGGTATTCCTCGCTGAAATGCTCAATGTCCCGCATCCAGTCATCCTGCGGCTGTGCATAGGAAAACGGATCATAGACGAGATAGTTTCTCGTCAGGTCATCGTGGAGCAGCAGCTTCTTGACAGCAAAGTTATTCGTGCCGGTCAGCTTGATGATCGTGACACCCGGAATAGTCAGCTCGTCCAGTATGGACTCAAACTCCCGGTCTTCGTCATGCCAAAAGATGATCCGGCGTTGGTAGAAGTCCCGGAGAGGAGCAGAAAACCGTTCTTTCAAATCTTGTGTTATTCTATTGATATCCATGACAATGAATCTCCTATTCTTTAACCCGATGTTTTTTGTCTTTCTCGAACCATTGCTTTCTATCCCGTTAAATTCCGTAAGCACGAAAAGAAGCACTTCAAATTTTGTGTTATACTAACCACAGTAGAGATCCCCTTGGTTTGATTATTACAATGGCCAAAACACAACTTAAAGATAGTATATTTTATTTTTAATTATTATTTTGCAATACACATATTGTAATATCGAATTTTCGTATTAAAATTTTTCAAATCCATTGACAAACACAGCCTATACTAGTATACTAAACAGAAGTTAACTCGTGAAGGATAAGGCTGGGTTCCTGAATGGGAGTAGACCTTACGGTTTAGAATTCCTTTGCCCCTGGGGTTAACTTATTTTTTTATGTTATCCAGAATATGAGCCGGATCCTTTCTAATCTCATCTACAATAAATTCTATCATCTGCTGCGAATAAGAATACTGCGGCATAGAATATTGTTTATGTATATAACAGAGTTTTTCGTTTTGCTTAAGTCCATAGTATTTACAGAAGTTCGTAAAATGAAAACTTGTAAAAGGCACAGTCTTCCCATTATAAAAAATATCAATACCCTCTTTCTTCAAACGCTTTTGAATTGCCTTAATGCAAGATTTCGCGGTATATTTATGGGTTTGATTCGGATCCTGCAGTTCCTTCACGATTGTTATACCATCTGCCGCTTCCTTCTCAAAATGAACAATGTTGGTGGCTTTGTCTCGATCTTTAGTTACATAAAAATAATGATCGATACGAATTGCAAACTTTTCATTATTATTGCTTGCCAAATCATCAATTCTGGTTTTCGTCTCAATAAACCGACTGGCTACCGCCTCGGGATAAGTTGCTATAATCTCCGCTTCATCCAGTGCTTTCATGCTTACTGACAACATCAAAAAATTTTGAGGAATGATTGTTGTCATATCTATAGAATGAAATGTTTTCATTTTTTCATTATAATTCAATATATTTGCCTGAAACAACGGCACATAGACCATTTCATATTCTTCCGTAATAAAATGTGTACTTGTATTTCTTAGTTCAATTATTTTTTCCAAATTCAAGCGAAGCGGGTCTTTATCATTCGTAAAGATCAATTTTATCGTGTTTTCTAAAGATATCGTTCGATTCTCATGATCCTTATAATAAATACTTTCTAATCCCTTCGTTTTAATTAAATGCGCTTTCAGCATAAGTTCCCAGGCATTACAAATAAACAAACTAAATCCTTCTACACGGTATTTTATAGTCGGTTTATTATATAGCTCAATTGCAAGAGAAAACGCTTCTATAGACTTTTCAATTAATTTTGATTCCAGACTTATCATATCATGTACCCTCCACACACGCCTTTTGAAGCAGCATTATATATTACTCACTCATACTTCCCATATCAAAAATGGAATCTGTACCTTGAAAAGTCAATATTTTAGCTTATAAAACAGCAGTCAGGCAGCAACAGAAGCGTATTCCAGAGCAGCCTGCATGCATTTGGACAATCTTTGAACAAAGCTGGCTGTAAATTCTTCCAGCTGCTGTTCCGTGATTTGGAAATATTCCATGACCGTATCCATCAGCGCGTCCAGGATGATCCTCATGGACTGGCTGAATGTAATGTCACCCAGTTCATCCAGCAGACAGAAAAACAGTTCACAGATGGTTCTGTCATCTGTATTGCGCTTCTGCGTCACAGACAGCATCATATATCTCGTAAATACGATGGATACATGGGCCGCCAGTACGTCACAGGAAAGGCTGCGGCATTCCTTCACCAGCCCCAGGTAAGACTTGCAGGATTTAAAAAATACTTCTATGTCCCAGTGTTCCACATAAATGCGGATGATTTCTTCTTCTGTCAGGGAGATGTCCGTACTGATAATGGCCAGCCAGTCTTTTTTTGCTTTTGCTGCGGACACAGACGATCCTAGAGCGTGTTTGAAAATTAGGAGGCTTTGGTTATTTTATCCAAATCAGGATTGAGGCAAGACATACGAAACCCAT
>CANQAR010000167.1 GCA_947588845.1 uncultured Lachnospiraceae bacterium | reverse complement strand
TCTTTTAATTTTTGTATTACTTCAAGTTTATCTTCCATGCTGATTTCCTCTTGCTGCCTGTATTGGGTATGAACATGTTCCTGTTCACTCCGTGACCAGATAGGCTCTTTACATGAATTATTTTACACGGCTGCTTGACTAATAGCAAATATTTATGTAGAATATAGTTGCATAACTTTCAGGAATGATTCTAAGCGGAGGAACCTCTCATGATTGAAACACGCCTGTTACAGTACTTCCTTGCCATTGCGGAGGAACAGAGTATTACCCGCGCCGCGGAGTATCTCCATGTCACACAACCGACCCTTTCCAAGCAGATGATGGATCTGGAGAATGCTCTGGGGAAGCAGCTTCTGATCCGCGGGAAGAAGAAGGTGACGCTGACGGAGGAGGGTGCCTATCTCCGCTCCCGCGCACAGGAGATCATGTCGCTGATGGAAAAGACAGAATCAGCCTTTCGGGAAAACGAACAGACGATCTCAGGCGATGTTTTTATCGGCTGCGGGGAACATCGGAGCTCCTACCGGATTATGCAGTTGATTCGGGAAATCCAAATGGAATATCCCGAAATTAAGTTTCATTTTTTCAGTTCCAACGCCGACGCAATCACCGAACGGCTGGATAAGGGCCTGCTTGACATGGGCTTCTTATTGGAACCCGAGATCAATCCGCACTACGATTATCTGAAGCTCCCGTTCTATGAGACCTGGGGGATCCTTGCGAGAAAGGATTCTGAATTCGCCGGACGCAAATCCGTAACCTTCAAGGAGCTGTCGGGGTATCCGCTTATCATGCCGAGCCAAACTTCAAACAGCAATAAGATCACGACATTTTTTTCGGATGAGCTGGTAACGCCGCAGATAGCCGCGACCTACAATCTGATTTTCAACGCAGGCTTAATGGTGGAGGCTGGAATCGGGTATGCCCTTTGTATTGACGGACTGATCAATACCGCCGGAGATCATCCGCTCACCTTTATTCCTCTTGAACCGAGCCTTCGTTCCAACGTCATGCTCTTTACAAAGAAATATCAGGTTTTCTCAAAAGCGACGAAGCTGTTCCTTGACAGGCTGAAGGAAAAAACACTTACCTGATGATGCTTTCGACGATCATGATGATCCCGAATAAAATCATCAGCCCTCCCAAAAGCAAATGGAGCCATTTATAGATACGATCCGTTACTATGAGATTATTCAATATTCCGCGAAGAAAAAGCGTGAGCATAACCTTCCAGGCGCTCAAGCTCCGCTTGTTTTTTATGGATACTCACGAGCAATACTTTCCTTTGTTTTGAAAGCAGTCTCAGACTTTCCGCTTTATTTCCGCTTTGCCATACCGGAATAAACGCATCGATTTCCTCCCTTGTATAACCGGCATCTTCCATATTCTGTTTTATTTCTTCGATTGTCTGATTGTTTTCAAACATTTCCGACTGTCCTTTCTTGGTGACGGTTCAAAACAAATGCTTCGTATTTTTTGATTTCCTTCTTGATTTCCATGTTAAACTCCTCCTTGTAGAATCAATGCTTTTTTCCCAGTATTAGGATCCGGTAAAATCTGATTGACAAACCGCACCGTAAATGCAATATCGCGCAAACCGTTTTTTTCAAGGATCGATTCCATCTGCTGGGTAACGGCCTGTTTTACCTGATCGCCAAGTGTGATGTCGGAAAGCTCGGCAATCATTTCAAAGCTGCTGTCTGAATCCTTGCAAAACTGATAATCAAGCAGCCCGTCAACGCAAAAACCCTCGACGGAAAGCGGGTGCAGATATTCCCGGCCGTTCTTCGTCTCAAACCACAGAACATCTTCCTCGCGGCAGAGAACAACATCCACACTGGTAAATCCACTGTTTGATACCCTCGGTATCAACTTATCTGAAATATGATACCGAATCAGAGGCTGCGCAAAATTGTACAGACAAGTGATATACATTTCGCCGTCAATCAGTTCGATGATATTCATATCGTCAAATAAGATCATACCATCTGCCGCGTTATGCTCAACACCAAGAGCAAGAGACTCGCTTGCGCCATAGTAGTTGATTACGGGCGCATGAAAAACTGATTCAAAATAACTTCTCATTCCGGGAGTGAGCGGCTCTCCGCAAGTGACGACACGCTCAATTTTACCAGCTGCTTGTTCCGTATGTTCAATTTTATCGGCTGCTTGTTCCGTACGTTCAATTTTACCGGCTGCTTGTTCCGTACGTTCAATTTTACCGGCTGCTTGTTCCGTCTCTATAAGTTCCGCAAAAATTTTAATGGCGGACGGATAACCTATGATAATATTGGGCTGAAATTCCTGTACAGTCTCAAGCCATTTTGAAAGCGGCGTGTCAATGTCCAAGAAGCACTGCTCTGCCCGAACGCCCTGTATGCCATCGTGAACCGCCATGGCCCCTCCGTAGCGCCCGTCCGTCGCCGCGATATACAGAATACGCGGCTTTCCCGCAAGCAGTTTCAGCACCTTCCGAAAGGAGAGATCCCATAACGCTCCGCGTATCACGCTGATGATCACTTCTTCCCACGCCCGTTCGTCATATAGGAAGTATCTTGGTATGCCTGTGCTGCCGGATGAATGAACGACATGGTACTTTCCGAAATAGCGCTCCATGCTGTCTGATGATCTCTCTCCAAAACGGCGCAGTTCACTTTGTCTGACATTTGGATCCGTTACGATTTCATCATAATGTTCCATCAGCAGTTCTTTGTTTAAGGTGGGAAACTGCTCTAACGAAGTACTGTTGATCCGATCTGCCGTGATTCCTGCCGCTTCAAATGCTTCTCTGTAATAGGCGGAATGTTCATAGGCATATAAGAGTAATTTGCGGAGTTTCTTTTCCTGGAGGGCCCGCACCTGCTCCTTCGATTTTTTCATCGTCTGTTTTTTGCGGTATAGCTGCCACAGCAGTCGTACATAATTCATGAAATCCCCTCCCTGTTAAGTCAAGTCTCTTTCGTTATTTTCCTATTTTGAAGGCATAGGCCGTCTCATAATTTTCTCTGTGGTAGTAGGTTGCTGTATAGTCTGACTGATCAAAAATGACGCTCCACTCGGTCGATTCAAACTCATTGAAATTATCCTTGCTCACGCTGTCCAGGGTGTCTTTTACTTCTTCTCTGTTCATGCTTGTATGATCCGAAACTGCGTCGTTTAATATATCGAATCTTTCATGTGACTGTGAAGTTCCGATCCCCTGCTTCTCTCCGGGTGTAAGATAAAAATTTGTTAAAATCGGCGTATCCGTCACGATCATTTCATTGTCAACGTACTCAACCGCCACACTCTTGCCAGTACTGTCGGCAATGGCGAAATGAACCATAAAATTCATGGATGCATGAAGATCATACTGCCTGAGTAGTTCCAACGCCTCATCGGCGTCTGCCGCCTTATCGAGCAGCAGCCGGATTGCCGTCGTCGTAGTGATGTCCGGTTTATCTGTGTCCTGCTGGATGGTCGCGTTATCTTCAATCATATTCACGGATACGCAAAGTCCCTTTTCATTCATACCGTCCAAAGGGGCATATAAAGCCGCAGCCGTCAGAATCTTATCAGTCAGCATGAATGAGGCAATGCCGACCCCCTGCCGGATAAATCCGAGATTCACGGTAGAAATGGAAGCATACCCATCTTTCGGATAAGAAACAACAATCAGCGCGTCGCAATTCTGCCAGTCAAAGTTCCGTCCGAACAAATATCCTCCGTCTGTATTTTGAATGGAAATCGTACTGCATCCAAATCCTTCGGCCTGCATTTGAAGACCCGCATCTGCACTGAGCAGAGACTGGCTTATAAACCGAACTACATCCTGATCCGATTTGGCGCCTCCCTGTTCCAAAAAGAGATCGAAAGCGTAATCTCCATCAAATCTCACGGCAGAAAGGCCGGATTCAAGTTCCGTGATTTGGGAAGTAAGAGAAATAAAGTCACTCATGTTTTCAGTCTCCGTTGTCGTATGATTTATGGATTCTCCATCCTGTGTTCCGCCTTTCGCGTCCTCACTATTACCGCACCCCGTTAATCCGGCGATGATTAGAATTGCTGTCATCCATATTAAAACCTTTTTCATATTAAAGGCCCCCCGTGAACTTCTTTGTGCCTTTGATTGTAGCGTTGCCTTGTAAAAATAGCAAATATCTATGTTGAATGATTTGTCATAGAAAATAGGAATGATTTTTCATTTTATCAACTCAATTGCCCTTAATCATCCTGTCTCCACAACATACCCTCATATCCAACCTGTCAGCTCAACTCTCCTCCCTTTGAAGCGGTTGATATGTTTCCACATACTGCGGCAAAATCGAGCAGAACCCGCGCAGCAGTTTTGCCCGTCTACACCGGACAGGGCTTCAGCTGTGCATAATTATAGCTGTCGTTCCCACTCTCCGCATACGATTCCTTCTCATCCGAATCCCCCACATCCTTCTCCAGGTCCCGCAGATCCTTATAGATGTCCCGGTGGAACTTCAGCCTGTAAATGCGTGGGATGGCCGCGCTCGCCCATTTTTCCCATTGCCGCTTCCTCCTTCTTTAACTTCTTTAACTTCCTTCACATCCACCGACTGTCCTGGTTTCAGCAGGTACACCTGTGTGAAATCCCCAAACAGGAATCTGACCAGTCTCGCCGGAAGCCTTATCCTTTGAGGACCATCCCAGTTTTACCGTGTGGATCAGCGACGTTGATGGTAATTTTGTATTTCAATGCCATCTTTTCCACCTCACTTTCTGCGGGAAGTTTCTCTCCCCTGCATATCCCAGCCAAAGAAAAAGGGACATTTTAAACCTCTCTTGCAAAAAAATAAGACCCGGAAAGAAATATCTCTTCCTGAGTCTTAAGTCATCGATTATTTAGTCATCCGCTATGACATCGCCATGTTTTATTATTCCTTATCATAGAACAACTGCGCTGTTCATTAGCATATCATGGATGTAAGCGTTCAGCCCTTCTTCCGTTCCGATTCCATATTTACGGTTTATGGCCACGTAATATTTCATGATACGCTCTTTCGGCAAAAGCTCACTGGACGGAATACTGTCTCCGTAACCTTTTCTGGCTTCCTTCCAGGGATCCTCATTATGCGTGATTCGCTCCAGAACCTTGCCGCCATACATACCGAACGTATTCACCACAAGATCGACCACATTCTTTTCTTCCTGCGTCAGTGTATCCGCTGCTCCCACAAACAGAGCGAAACGCGCGTCATCGATCGGATTATATTTGAAATCCCTGAACAGTTCATACACCTCCGGATAAACAGGCCCATGCACCCATGCCCTGCAGTCCTCTTCAAAGATCGGTCTGCCGTAAAGCGCGGAATAAACGCCTTGTATGAAATAGAGGAGCTTCTGCAGCATCAGGGGTGTCACCTCTTCCAGCTTTTCAAACAAATATGCGATCACCCTCAGCATTTTATCTGATACAGAGAACAGCCCCTCAATGCTTTCAGCCGCCGCCAGCGCCTTCTTATATGCCGCATCGGTCAGCTTATCCCTGTTCTCCATGAGCTTTTGCTTCATGAATACCGGAGATGATAAAGCAGCCCTTACCACATCAGAATATTCTTTGGACGGCACCTGACCTTCCAGATACCGGGGTATTGTTACCTCGCCAAATCCAAGCGCAAGGGACAGAGGAGCCTTTCCGATTTTATAGATTTTCATGAGCTTTTCGATATCATCGATGGATACAAGCCCTTCTGCCGTTCTGTACTGTTCATCTATCTCCCGGACATTCTTATCGATAAGCCCCGGAATGCTCATTTCCCCGCCGCACTCCGTGCATATAGCTGCCGTAATACCGAAAACATAATCCTTATCCCTTATGGTTTTGACAATTTCCTTTTTCTGTAAATGGTACTTTGTCTCTTTCCTGCACTCGATGCAGAAATCTCGTCTTTCATTCTCTGTCATAGCGATCACCTCCGATTTGCCTCCTGCTTATCTAAAATAGTATGTGAGCGGATACTTCTGTTCCGTTTCTCTCCAAAAGAATGACATCCTTGCCAAATACATACAGCTGCTCATGCTCAAAGCCTCTATGTTCATTCTGAAGGATCTCTGAAAAATCCAGTACCGTAAGACTCAACAGGATTTCCTTTGCTTTCGCTTCATCAATAACGTAATCCAGGAACAGATCAATATTGTCCTGTCTTCTGGAGTTCCGGTCTATTCTGTATCTGTCACTTTCAACAGCTTCTTTCACCTCTGTAAGATACTGTTCAATCTCCTTTTTATCTATGCTCAATACTTTATCCTCCGCAGAGTTTATGATGTGATTTTTCTTTTTTTCTATCATTAGGATAGCTGTATAATTGGATTTTGTCAATATCCTATCATGAAATTCAGATTATCTTCCGCCGGAGCGCAGATTCTGCCGCTTCTGCGCGTCCACGCGGGTCTTCGACAGTTGAAGACCCGTGCATTGGTATCCATCGCCATTGCTCCCAACGCGCCGGATCAGGACTATTCCACCCCTCCGCAATGCGGGTCGAAATAGCCTTCTGAACAATATTATTAGCAAAATTTTCATAAACAAAGTTTCTGAATGGTATTGATTTTTTCAATAAATCAGCATACACTAAAAATGCAGATAGAGATATCTGTATAGCGGTTAGATTGTCCATCAAAACAATCGTTTAGCTGCAGTGGGTGGCCTGCTACCCGCTCTTTTTACTTTACGGAGGTTTTATGAACTGGTACGTTATGGATAAGGAATATATTGACTATTTGAGTCAGTTTGATTCCTGCGTGGGATATGTTGAATATGGTAAAAGACTGAAATTGCATGTAGGTATTCTTTTGACAGTCAACAGCTGCCATTATTATGTTCCCATCTCATCAGCCAGGCCAAAGCATCAGCCTATGTTCAATAGTCTTGATTTTCATAAATTACGTGACGTTGCCACTGGATACTTATAGGCCGCACTAAATTTAAACAATATGATCCCTGTTCCGGATTCATGCATCACACAGCTAAAATATAACAATATTGAGGAATTCCGCTCTTTCGCTAATGAAAACGCGCGGAATCACTGCCTGTTACTTTACAAGCAGTGCTTCGCGCTCCGCAAACCATTCCCGGACTGTATCTATATCGACTTCAGCCACATCTGCGATTTCCTCACACGACATCCCTTTTTCCCGAAGTCTATACGCCATTGCTTTGGCCTGTTCCATTTTGCCTTTATTTAAAACGCCTATGCTTAAGTTGCACATACTCTGCACCTCCTCGCTCATTTCCCTGCTTACACTGATCTTAAACTCGTTCTGCAGCGCGTCCAGCTTATCTTCATAGCTGAGATTTGTAGAGAACATCTTGCTCAAAAGCCGGATCGCATTATCTTCGCTTTTTTCTCCCTTGCGTCCCAGCCGCAGCACCACTACCGTCATCAGGTCATAGTCTTTCTTCTCCTCATGGAAATCCCCTCTCAGGCATTCCTCCGTGAAAGAGTATCTGTTGATAGTATCGGAGCGGGCATCTGCCGTATCCTCACACAGCCAAATACTCACACATTTTTTAATCTTCCCGTACTCCTGGTCTTTAAATATTGTGCCCCGCTGCGAGGAAATCATTCTAGCCGTATAATAAATGCCGCGCTTCGGGATCGGATAACCCGGCATGTCCCTGTTTTGAATTTCGCAGTTTATCAAAATTTCGATCCGACCGCCATCAGACGGAAGAACCGCGATGAAACGGATGTCAAAATAAACTGTGCCATCCCTCTGTGACTTGTCAGCAGTAGGTTCACCTTCTATCTTGTCATCTCCGCTCATCATGTCAGGATTGTCCTGCCTGTCCGGATGGTCCTGATGAACCGCGATCTCTCTCAGTTCAGGTTCTCCCTCGATAAACCTTTCCGCTATCTCCTGCACTGTGTGCTCCGCATACTCGTCAAGTGCGCTCTTTAATATATATGCCAGGACCGACTTCTGAGCCACAATGTTTCTCGCCGACTCATCGTACTTAAATGTGGCATTTTCATCAGCCACTTTTAAATTCTGTGCAATCTCACTTGGCACCTGTGCGGCTGTTTTCTTCTTCTGTCCGGATGAATCCATATTCCATCTCTCCTTGCATCATACTGACGGAGCATCCTTCTACATCCGCATTTTTATTCTACCACCGCTGCGACCATAATGCAATAAACGCGCCAAACTACTTTTCTTGAGAGTTGAAAGTTTGTTACTGTTCACACGTCGGCTTGAAAGGAAGGAACCGATGGGGTAGACTGGAGACAGTCGAAAGCCGTCGGTTCTTTTATCTGTCAAAGATTTGTGCTACTCTCTCAAACAGGTTCTCTTCCTCATTTCTG
>CANQAR010000166.1 GCA_947588845.1 uncultured Lachnospiraceae bacterium | reverse complement strand
TGATCATTGGGAACAATTTAATAATAAAAAATCACGGGGCAATTGTCAACGTAATTTTCGCAAAAGAGAAAAATATTTCAAAAATCTGAGATTAAAGAAGAAAAAATTTTACATATGTAAAATCCTAGTTTGATGTTTCGCATGGAAACTTTGAGGATAAAAGCCTCTCGTGGAGTTTTTTATTTCAACACCATAATATTTTTTGTAAGGAATAGGCAAACGGGAAAAAATGTGATATTCTTAATAACACGAATTCATGAAGGTCAGATTTCGTTCCTGCGGGTAATGAGTCGTTATATGCCTGGTATGCGCCCGGAAGTGCTGTGTGTCTGGTACTGATGGCTGGACGGAGTAAAGACCCGAAGAAAAGCGCAGATATGAAAATCTGGTATGAAGAAAGGATGTGCGTGAGATGAGGAAAGAGAAATGTAAATGCGGGAAAATTTTCCTGGCGGCCGCGGTTCTGGCGGTTCTTGCCGCGGCGGGGCCGTGCTGCAGTCTGCAGGCGGATTCCGAAAAGACCGTGGTCACGATGATGTATCCGGGGGAGCTGACGGATTTTGAGGCTCTGGTTGAGGAAAAACATCCGGATATCGATCTGCAGGTGGAGAAAAATACGCCTACGACGGTCAACGGGCTCAGCGAGCGGCGGCTGCGCAACGGACAGGGGAACGATATTATCTTGACGACGGTGCCTTCGGCTCAGATTGCGGAGTACGCGCTGGACCTGAGCGCCGAGTCTTATGTGATGAACTATGAGACGCCGATCATAAATTCCTATATGGTGGACGGCAGGGTAAAATTTATTCCGCTTCCGGGGCAGTACAGCGGCTATATCTATAATGTGACGCTGGCTGAGCAGCTTGGCATTACGGAATTTACAGCGGAGGATGATCTGCTTGCGCTGCTTGAGGCGGCGAGCCAGGAAGGAGTCGGCGTCGGTGAGGACGGTAGTTCTTTTGGATTCAGGGATCCGGACCGCTATAAAATGGCTTCCTATTTTATGGGAACGCAGATTCCGGATTTTCTCGCGCTGCCGGAGGGGATTATCTGGACACAGAAAATGCATGACGGCGAGGAGACTTTTTCGGGCGCGATGGATCACTGTGTGGAGTTTGCGTCAAAAATGGTGGAGGCAGGGTATCTGAATGTCAGCGGACTCGCCATTTCGCGCAGCAACGCGACGCCGGTGCCGGAACGCATGCTGGACGGGACGATGATCATGGCGTACGGGAGCATGGAATTGTATGAGTTTCTCGTAGAGAACAGCGATGAGTACGAGTATGATATGATCCCGTTCCCGGGCAGCGGGGAGAATCATGCGTGGACGGTCTGCATACCGGATGGTTTTCTGGCAGTCAACGCTTCCGCTGATGAGGAGACGATTGACGCCTGCCACAGAGTCATGGAAGTTCTGGCGACGACCGAGGGGCAGGAAGCGTTTATGGCGGACGGCAGCGAAAGGAAATCCTATCTTGTCGGAGGAATTTCCGAAGAACCTGAGATGCCGGAGGGGCTGAAGGAGTGCGATGAGGACGGCTACGTTTACCATATCAAGGTGCCGGGCAATGTGATGCGCTTTTTTGGAGAGAAGATGGTCAATGTGCTGGCAGGTAAGGAGGAAATTGCGGAAGCGCTTGCAGAAGTGGACGATTATTACTATAATGGGAATGAGGAAGTAGATTATGACGTTTCCATTGTCGGGACGGTCGCCGAGGATCTGCAGTATGAAAATTATAATGTGCGTCTTGAGGAAACCGCTCTGGGAAATCTGATGGCGGATGCGGTGCGGGAGGTCACAGGAGCCGACATGGCTTTTGTCAACGGAGGTTCGATCCGGGGCAGCCTCTACGCGGGGGATCTGTACGGCTATGATCTCGAAGAAATCTGTCCGTACGATAACCGGATGGTTGTGCTGGAGACTGACGGCGATACCATATGGAAGATGCTGGAGAACGGGATTTCCCAGAGAACAAGGGTCGAAGGGGTTCCCGGAGGCAGATTCCTGAATCCGTCAGGGCTCTGCTATTCCTTTAAGGAGGAAAGTGATAATGAGCCTGCCAAGCTGCTCTCGGTCACGCTGCCGGACGGATCGCCCATCGATCCGGATGGTACCTACACGATTGCGGTTACCGACTATATGGCGGGCCTCAGCGGATATCTGGACAACAACGGAGACGGCTATACAATGCTGAATGTATTCAGTGATACGGAGCCAAAAGCTTCGAATGTGGAGCTGAAGGAAGAGACCGGAAAGACAATGCAGGATATACTCAGGATCTATTTCCAGAACCATGCGCATGAGGCGGTGGCCTCAAAGACAGATGGAAGGATAACGATCAACAATGAAGATGAATCATAGGAAATCGCGTAACTTTATCTTTGGTTTTCTGCTGCTTGCGGTGCTGTTTGCGTGTCTTGCCAGCTTTTCCTGGATGGGAGAAAAGGCGGAGAAGGTCACGATGGACGCCAGCACAAGGATGAGTACGCTGTATCTGCGCGAGATGACGCTGCAGACGATCAGCCACATGGATACCAGTCTGGACAGCCGTTTCTCCGAGATCAGGCTGTTCGCGGAGAATGTGGACCGCCAGGACCTGGTGGATGAAGAAAGTCTGATTGCTTTTATTGCGGACGTCAAAAATTATATCAATTTTGACTTCTTCGCGTATATTGACGACGCCGGTATGTACCACAGCGAGGACGGGGTGCGTCCGGCGGCGTCGAGCATCAGCTTTCTCGGAGCCCTGTTCGAGGGGGAGGAGAACCAGATATCCTACAGCGAGGCGCTGCTCGGCAGCAACATGATCCTCATGGGGACGACAATCACCCCGCGGGACTTCGGCGACCGGAAGCTGATTGCGGTGATTGCGGGATTTTCAAGCGAAGAATTCGGGGAACAGCTTGCCCTTCAGAGGGATGAAGACCAGACTTACAGCAGCCTCATCAATATGAATGGGAGCTATATTATTCAGAACAGCTACAATAAGGATGTGCCGAAGAGTGCGAATTTTTTCACCAAGATGGAAAAATACGCGGTGATGGACGAAGAGTATTCTCTTGACGCGATGAAAGAGGATATGCGTGAGGGCAGAGCAGGACTTCTGGCCTACACGGTAGGAGAGAATTATCAGTATCTGTATTACGCCCCGGTGGAGGAGTCCGACTGGTATCTGATGACGCAGATTCCGTATGAGGTCATGGAGGATACCATAGGAAGCATGATTTCCGAACTGAATTCCACGACCATGACGGTGTCGTTCATTGTAATCGTGATACTGCTCGGCGTGTTTTCCGTCTATTTTGCCTTTATGTGGAGAGATGAAAAGGTTCTGGTTCAGATAAACAGGACGGCGCGGGAAGCACAGCAGCGCGCGGAGCAGGCAAATATGGCAAAGAGCGAGTTTCTTGGCAGGATGAGCCACGAGATCCGCACGCCGATGAACGGAATTATCGGCATGAACGCGATCGCCCAGCAGAATCTTGAGAATCCGTCCAAGGTGGGAGACTGCCTGAAAAAGGTGGAACTCTCGTCGAAGCATCTGCTTTCTTTGATCAACGATATTCTTGATATGTCGAAGATTGAGAGCGGAAAGATGGAGATCCGGCATGAATCCTTTGATTTCCGGATCTTTCTGGAAAGTCTTGGAAATACATACTACAGCCAGGCGAGGAGTAAGCAGATTGAATATGAGACGGTCCTCAGAGGTGATGTGGACGAGACGCTGATCGGAGATTCGCTCCGGCTGAATCAGATCCTTTCCAATCTGCTCTCAAACGCGCTCAAATTTACGCCGGCCGGCGGTACAATCCGCCTGTCTGCGGAAGAACTGAAAAGAGAGGGAGAGACGATCTGGATGAAATTTCAGGTGTCTGATACCGGCCGCGGTATAAAGGAAGAAAATTTTGAAAAGATTTTTGAATCCTTTGAGCAGGAAAACGCGGGAATTACGGGAAAATACGGAGGTACGGGACTTGGATTGTCCATTGTGAAGCGTTTTTCGGAGCTGATGGGCGGAGAGGTCAGCGTTGAGAGCGTGTTCGGCAAGGGGAGCACTTTTACGGTTCTGCTTCCCTTTGGGACAATACCGGATGTTCCGCAGGTGCATTATGAGAATATGAAGGTGCTTGTGGCGGATGATGACCATGACATCTGTGAGCATATCGTGAATATCCTGAGAAATAAGCTTCATGTGCGGGAAGCGCAGTGGGTTGACAATGGTTATGAGGCTGTCGCGAAGGTTGAGATGGCTCATGATGCCGGCGATGACTTTGACGTCTGTTTCCTCGACTGGCGCATGCCGAACCTTGACGGGATCGAGACGACGGCCCGGATACGGGCGACGGCGGGGGAGAAGCCCGCGGTCATTCTGATCAGCGCGTATGACACTTCGGATGCGGAGGCACAGGCGATTGCCGCGGGAGCAAGAGGCGTCATCACGAAACCTCTGTTTGAATCGACGATCGCGGGGGCTTTTGAGAGTCTGCGCTCGGACGCGCCAATCTATGACGTGAACGCGGCGTCTGTGGCAGAATATGATTTCCGCGGAAAATATATTCTTCTCGCCGAGGACAACGAGCTGAACCGGGAGATTGCGGAAGAGCTTCTCGGGGAATCGACAGGAGCCGTGATTGAGTCGGCGGAAGACGGGGAGCAGGCGGTCGCGATGTTTGAAGAATCGGAGCCCGGTCACTATGATCTGATTCTGATGGATATTCAGATGCCGAATATGGACGGTTATGAGGCCACGCGGCGGATCCGCGCCATGGACCGCAGCGACGCGCAGACGGTGCCGATTTTTGCGATGACGGCGAACGCGTTCTCCGAGGATGAGGAGAAGAGCCGGGAGGCCGGGATGAACGCGCATATTTCCAAGCCGCTTGATATTAAGTCGGTATATCTGAAGATGAGTGAAGTGCTGGGAAACGCACAGTAAACTCCTATGCTAAGGGATTTACTCTGAGCCTCCGGCGGATGCGCAGAAAATGCGATTGGAAGATGCAGGAGAAATACGTCGGCGTAAACCGAAGAAATATCTCCGGGAGGACGCACTCAGCAGGAGACCCCTTCCGGAGATTTTTGACTTCAACATTCTAACATTTTAACAGGTTTATATAACGGAATATACTGGTGTCGTTTTAGAAATTTATTAGAATAAATGTGTTTGTAACCCTTCAACGCAGTAAATGGGTTGTTTATGACAAAAATTCAGGGGATTTCAGGAGGAGACCATGGGTATTGCATTTAACGAAAGCACAAAAGAATTCCATCTGTATAACGGTCAGATCAGCTATCTGATGAAGGTCATGCGCAACGGTCAGATGGGACAGCTTTATTTTGGAAAGCGCATCCCGCAGAAAGACAACTATGATTACCTGACAGAGAATGTGATGCGCCCGACGACATCCTATGTTTACGAAAACGAATACTCTTTTTCTCTGGAGCATCTGAAGCAGGAGTATCCTTCTTACGGAACGACAGACTACCGCATGCCGGCGGTGGAAGTGCTTCAGAAGAACGGCAGCAGGATCACAGATTTTACTTATGTTTCACATAAAATCTATGCGGGAAAGCCGCGCCTTGAGGGACTTCCGGCGACCTGGACGAAGGAGGACAGTGAGGCGGATACGCTGGAGCTCCTGCTTCGGGACGAACTGCTGGGCCTGGAGATGACACTGCTCTACACGATTTTTAACGGTGAGAACGCGATTGCGCGGAGCGTCCGCTTTGAGAATAGTGGGAAAGAAGAGGTTCAGCTTACGACGGCGATGAGTCTGTCGCTGGATCTTCCGGACTCGAATTACGAGTGGATGCAGCTTTCGGGAGCATGGGGCAGAGAGCGCCATGTGAAGGAACGTATGCTGCAGCAGGGAATCCAGTCGGTCGGAAGCCTGCGGGGAGCCTCCTCACAGCATCAGAATCCGTTTGTGGTTCTGAAACGGCCGTCCGCGGATGAATTTCAGGGGGAAGCGCTGGGCTTTTCGCTTGTCTACAGCGGGAATTTTCTCGCGCAGGCCGAGGTCGACACATTTGATGTGACGAGGATGATGATCGGAATTCATCCGTCGTATTTTTCCTGGTGCTTAAAGCCGGGGAAGAGTTTCCA
The DNA here is from genome assembly GCA_947588845.1 of uncultured Lachnospiraceae bacterium. GTDB lineage: Bacteria > Bacillota > Clostridia > Lachnospirales > Lachnospiraceae > Choladousia. The sequence goes on along the minus strand of CANQAR010000166.1, from coordinate 2,263 downwards.
GACGCCGGAGGCCGTTATGGTCTATTCCTGCGAAGGTCTGAACGGGATGAGCCAGACGTTCCACCGTCTGTACCGCACGAGGCTTGCGAGAGGGTACTGGAGTGAGCGGGAGCGCCCAATCCTTCTGAACAACTGGGAAGCCACGTATTTTGATTTTGATGAGGAAAAACTGCTGGAGATTGCGAAGACGGCGAAAGAGCACGGCGTGGAGCTGTTTGTGCTGGACGACGGCTGGTTCGGGAGCAGGACAAGCGACTGGAGCGGACTTGGCGACTGGTGGGCAAACACGGACCGTCTGCCGGACGGTATCAAAGGCCTCTCGGAGAAAGTTGAGGCGCTCGGGCTGAAGTTCGGCCTCTGGGTGGAGCTTGAGATGGCGAACAAGGACAGCGAGCTTTACCGGAATCATCCGGACTGGATTATCCAGACGCCGGGAAGGAGAACTTCCCACGGACGTCAGCAGTATGTGCTTGATTTTTCACGGAAAGAGGTTGTTGATTATATCCATGGCCTTATCGTAAAGATTCTTCGAGAGTCGAAAATCTCTTACATTAAGTGGGATATGAACCGCTTTATCACAGAATGTTATTCTGCGGCTTTTGCGCCGGAGCAGCAGGGAGAGATTTTCCACCGGTACATTCTGGGAGTCTATGATCTGTATGAAAGGCTGACATCAGAGTTTCCGGAAATTCTGTTTGAGTCATGCGCGAGCGGCGGCGGCCGTTTTGATCCGGGTCTTCTGTATTATGCGCCGCAGTGCTGGACGAGCGACGACACGGACGCGGTGGAACGCCTGAAGATTCAGTACGGCACCTCCTACGTTTATCCGCTCAGCTCCATGGGAGCGCATGTGTCCATCACGCCGAATCATCAGGTGGGAAGGCTGACGCCGATCAAAATGCGCGGCGATGTGGCCTGCTTCGGCGCGTTTGGCTACGAGCTGGATCTGGCGAAGCTTACCGATGCGGAGCGGGAGACGGTGAAGGAGCAGATCCGCTTTGTCAAGAAATACAGAAAACTGATCCACAGTGGGACATTCTACCGTCTGCAAAGTCCGTTTGAGCATAATATTTCCGCCTGGATGGTTGTCTCCGAGGATAAAAAACAGGCGATTGTCGGATATTACCGGGTGCTGAATGAGGCAAATGCTCCGTACAGGCGGGTTTATCTTCACGGACTGGAGGAAGCGTGCGCGTACCGCGTGGAGAGGAATGGCCGGGACGCGGGAGTATACTACGGCAGCGAGCTGATGAACATCGGCATGGTTATGTCCGAGATTCCGGGAAAGCAGTCCGGGGATGTGCATGAAGGACTTGGGCAGGAATTGAATTCGTTTACGGATTTCTGGTCGGAGATTCTGGTGCTGCAGGCGGAGGATTGAAAGCTTGTGAATCAATTTTGGGTTGATATTGATCGGATCTTGTGGTATGCTGTCACCAGATTGAAAACAGAACAGGGCACAGGTGCCGGATATTAGTGTGGCGGCATGTTGATTTTCGGATGAATGATGTCGGATGAATTTTTGGTCTGCAGAGTGAAAGGAAGTATCGCAGCGGCGGCTGCGGAGACTGACAGCAGCACGGCAGGCGGAAATTCAGAAAAGTCATTTGACAGATTTTGAACATGATACTGCGCTGAAGTCTGGTGAAAAGGGAAACAGGTGAGAATCCTGTACGAACTCGTCACTGTAATTGGGGAGCAGGAGGCGCTGCAAAGCAGCCGGGTCACTGGGAAACCGGGAAGGCCGCCGAATGTGAGGATCCATGAGTCAGGAGACCTGCCGTGCCGTCAGTACGGAGTATGGAAGCGGAGCTGCTTCGCGATGGACGAAACAAAGGACAAAACAGACTTTCGGCTGTTTTGCCGGGGTTTCTGAAAGAAGGGGTGAATGAAGCTGCGTCATGCTCCCAGACCACGAGTAATTGGTTGTACTTGCGTGATTTGATATGACAGTGCAGCGTCCGGAAAAGGACATTCTTTCATATGAGATTTTACAGCGGAGCCTTTTACCTGCGGGTAAGAGGCTTTTGCTTTATGCGCAGGCCCGCATATGGAGATTAGCTGCTGACGCAGCATGCGGGCCGCGCAGGCGAGCAGGAGGAAAAACCGCCTCCTACTCGATTTATATCACATACAGACAATCCTCCTCGCGTATACGCTCTGTTTTTGATCTGTAACGGCCGCTGTTTGCGTGCCCGCACCGCATCTTTCAGAGTTTCTGTGCAGAATATCCGGAAATTCCAGGAGACAGCTGCGTGCGAAC
>CANQAR010000165.1 GCA_947588845.1 uncultured Lachnospiraceae bacterium | reverse complement strand
TGACTAAAGAATACCATAAAATCATGCGGAAGGGTTATCCTTTTTTATTCTTTTATTGAAAACTTTCAACTCTCAAGGAATATACAACCAGATTAAAAAATCCGATTGACAATTTCCGGGAAACGTGTTATATTTTTGGAAGTTAGAAAGTGCTAACTAAGTCTGCAGATTCATTTCTGCCTGGTTTGACATCCAGGGATGTTTATGAGAAATGAAAATGCGGATTATTTTGTGCACGATGGTTAGCACATTCTAACTTTTGTATTAAAGTATGGTTAGCATTAGCTAATCAATGCGAGAGTTACATTTTCCCGCAAGAGTGTCATGGGTCGTCAGCGCATGGTAGAAAAGTTCGGGAAATGTAGACTGCAGAAAAGAATTTTTGGGGAAGGATTTTCTGCATCGCAGAGCGCTGCCGCAGGTCACGGAGTGAACCGCAGCGGCATGACAAAAAAGAAGGAGGAGGAAACCTATGAAACACAGTACAAAAAACAAAATTCTGTCTGTGATTACTGCAGCGTCCATGATTGTCAGTCTTGTTCCTGCCCCGCTTTATGCGGCGGAGGCTGACATTGTGGAAGCAGACGATGTGTATGTGGAAGAGACCGCCGTGACGGCGGAGGAACAGCTTTCCGACATGGAAGATACAATGGGGGGAGTGATTTTACAGGAGGAAATAATTTCCGGCCAGGGTAGTTCGGAAATCAGGGAAGAACTTATTCTTGAAGCGGAAAATTTGGAGAATAGTCTGGATGAGGCGGAAACGGTCGACTCAGAGGAAGATGTTTTATCCGGGATTTCGGAAAATGATCCGGAACTGCAGGAGATTTATGTCGACGGGATCGCTGAAGCTGAGAGCGAACCGGAGCTGACAGCGGAAGGCGGATCGGAACAGGCAGCCGAAGAGACGGATTATGCGCTGATGAATATTCCTTACGCGGCATTCTATCAGGCGGTCGGCACCGCGGCGGGTGCGGATTATGATGCGATGAGCTCCGCGACGAACAAGGCTGGGAACTATGGAAAGTCCGGCGGTTCGTTCCATTCGGCGAAGACCGCGGGGACTGCGGAGGACGGCACGGTCGCCGCGGTTGGCGGGGAGAACGGCGCAAAGAACGAAGGCGTGATCTGGCCGGTCAGGATAAATGACAGCGCGAAAGGCAGGCTGAAGGAACTGGGCGGCACAGAGATCACCAGTGAGTCAAAGGTTACAACAGCCACGCTTGGACGCGGAAGCACAAGCGCCAGCTATCTTGTCGGCTATGAGACTTTGACAGAGGCTCCCGCATATTCTTACTATTATCTCGACAGCGAGCCGGCGAATTATCTGACGCTTGATGTGGACAGCCAGAACCAGCCGCAGTTTTCGGCGGGAAAGAGCGCCGGAGTTTCAGGAGGGACAGCTGAGATTGCGGACAGCTATGGCACGCATCATGCGGATGTACAGCTGGTGATCGAGACAGTTTCTCAGGAGCTGAGCGACAAGCTGGTCAATGCCGTGGTCCTCACCACGAGCGACGGGAGTACCGGCCTGGTGCATATAGATAATATCTGGGCGGCCAATGAGCTTGGGTGGAATGTGAGTGCCGGTCCGGATCTGGGAGGAAAGACGATTACCGGTATCCGCTACTACTGCAGCGTCAAGGATGACAGTGTTGGAGAAGACAACAGCGAGGCGCCGGACTATCAGAACTATGTTTATGAGTATTCGGTAAATAAGGCGGTCAAAAAATATGACAACGCGGAAAGCCTTAAAGCAGAATTTGACGGGAGCAGTTCAGTGACGGTGAGCGGACTCCCGGCGGATATCCAGAATCCGAAAGCGGCCGTATACCATACGGACGGGGGAAGACCTGCAACCCTTACCTACCTGACTCCGGCGACAACGGATGGGGACGGCAATATGGTTCCGGAAGAGGTGGAGATTAAAAACGGAAAGATTGCGCTTGCGTCAGAACCGGTTGACCAGACGGAATATACGATTGCGGTCAGCAGCGAGAATTATGCGTTTGCAACATTCACGGTGACATATACAGCGCCAGAGACGGAAAAACCAGGTCCGGAGACGGAAGCGCCGGAGGCGGAATATGCTCTGATGAATATTCCTTACGCGGCATTCTATCAGGCGGTCGGCACCGCGGCGGGTGCGGATTATGACGCCATGAGTTCCGCGACGAACAAGGCTGGGAACTATGGAAAGTCCGGCGGTTCGTTCCATTCGGCGAAGACTGCGGGGACTGCGGAGGACGGCACGGTCGCCGCGGTTGGCGGGGAAAACGGCGCGAAGAATGAAGGCGTAATCTGGCCGGTCAAAATAAATGAGAGTGCGAAAGGGAAATTAAGTGCGTTTGGCGGCACAGAGATCACCAGTGAGTCAAAGGTTACAACAGCCACGCTTGGACGCGGAAGCACGAGCGCCAGCTATCTTGTCGGCTATGAGACTTTGACAGAGGCCCCTGCATATTCTTACTATTATCTGAGTGGCGAGCCTGCAAACTATCTGACGCTTGATGTGGACAGCCAGAACCAGCCGCAGTTTTCGGCGGGAAAGAGCGCCGGAGTTTCCGGAGGGACGGCAGAGATTACAGACAGTTATGGCACGCATCATGCGGATGTACAGCTGGTGATCGAGACAGCTTCTCAGGAGCTGAGCGACAAGCTGGTCAATGCCGTGGTCCTCACCACGAGCGATGGAAGTACCGGCCTGGTGCATATAGATAATATCTGGGCGGCCAATGAGCTCGGGTGGAATGTGAGCGCCGGTCCGGATCTGGGAGGAAAGACGATTACCGGTATCCGCTACTACTGCAGCGTCAAGGATGACAGCGTCGGAGAAGACAACAGCGAGGCGCCGGACTATCAGAACTATGTTTATGAGTATTCGGTAAATAAGGCGGTCAAAAAGTATGACAACGCGGAAAGCCTTAAAGCAGAATTTGACGGGAGCAGTTCAGTGACGGTGAGCGGACTCCCGGAGGATATCCAGAATCCGAAAGCGGCCGTATACCATACGGACGGGGGAAGACCGGCGACCCTTACCTACCTGACTCCGGCGACAACGGATGGGGACGGCAATATGGTTCCGGAAGAGGTGGAGATTAAAAACGGAAAGATTGCGCTTGCGTCAGAGCCGGTTGACCAGACGGAATATACGGTTGCGGTCAGCAGTGATAATTATGCGTTTGCAACATTCACGGTGACATATACAGCGCCGGAGACAGAAAAACCAGGTCCGGAGACGGAAGCGCCAGAGACGGAAAAACCAGGTCCGGAGACGGAAGCGCCAGAGACGGAAAAACCAGGTCCGGAGACGGAAGCGCCGGAGACGGAAGCACCAGAGACGGAAAAACCAGGTCCGGAGACGGAAGCGCCAGAGACGGAGAAACCCGGACCAGAGACAGAAGCGCCGGAAACGGATAAACCTGGAACAGACAACCCTGAAACGGAGGTCAAATACACAGTGACCTACAATGCCAACGGACAGAAGAATGTCAGGAACATGCCTTCTGACAGTACCTCCTATGAAGCAGGAAAGAGCGCGGCGGTAAAAGGAACGCCTGTGAGCAAAACCAGCTTCTTTGCAGGATGGAATACACAGGCGAACGGAAAAGGAACGGCCTACCAGGCGGGCGACAAGATCAGCATGACAGCCAGTGTTACGCTGTATGCACAGTGGAAGGATACGTACACAGCTTCGAAGCTGACCTATAAAGTATCCGGGTACAATCAGGCGGTATGTACCGGAACTTCAGACAAGAATCAGACTTCCGTGAAAGTGCCGGATAATATAAAGTATTCAGGGATCACATACAAGGTTACTTCCATCGCGGGAAAAGCGTTTGCGAATAGGACGAAACTGAAAACTGTCACGGTCGGAAACAATGTGAAGACGATCGGAAATAAAGCGTTTTTCAAGTGCGCAAAGCTGAGCAAAGTTATGATCGGAACAGGTCTTGTAACGATCGGGAAGAATGTATTCAACAGCGCAAAGAAAGGCTGCGTGATCACAATCAGCAGCAAAAAGCTGAGCACTGTAAAAACGGCGGTCAACAAAGGAACCGAAAACATGACGGTAAAGGTTCCGAAAGGCAAACTTAAAGCCTATAAGAGCCTGCTTCAGAAAACTGCAAAAGATGTCACAGTAGAAGCAAAATAAAAACAGAACAGGTGTTTCTCAAGTGATTCTGAAGAAAATAAAAATTGTGTACTTATCATCATTTACATGACTTTGTTTTTAGGATATAATGGAAGAAGTCTTGAGATCAGTGGATAGCTGGTACGGCTTATTCTCACAATTACGAAGGAGGTATATGATTCTATGAAAAAGTACATTGCAGAATTTATTGGCACGGCGGTTCTGGTCGTGCTCGGCTGCGGCACGGCCATGCTGGTCGGCTGTGACGCGGCTGCGGGCGGAGGGTACGTGCTGACGGCGCTTGCGTTCGGTCTGGTCATCGTGGGGATGGCGTACTGCATCGGCAATATTTCCGGCTGCCATATCAATCCCGCGGTATCCCTCGGGATGCTGATGACAAGCCGCATGGAGAAGAAGGAATTTGCCAGGTATGTGGTTGCCCAGTTCCTCGGCGGTTTTGTGGGAGCATTGATTCTGTGCATTATTTTCAAACTCGGCAAGGTGCCGGATATGACCGGCGGTTTCGGTTCCAACGGACTGGCGGGCGTGAACGGCAATCCGGGTTCCGGAATTATCGTCGAGATTGTTCTGACGTTTATTTTCGTCATAACAGTCCTGGGAGTGACAGACAAGAAGATGGCGGATCATGGCTCCTTTGCAGGTATCGTGATCGGCGCCACGCTGACGCTTGTGCATATTCTTGGAATCGGTCTGACCGGTACCAGCGTCAATCCGGCCAGAAGCTTCGGCCCGGCGCTCATAGCTGCTTTTTCAGGAAATCTTGCTCCTCTTGCCTGCGTATGGGTATTTATCATCGGGCCGGTGGTAGGAGCAGCGCTTGCGGCAATTGTGTACGATATGCTGACCAGTGAGTTATAATCAGATTTTACGCGAAAAAGCTCCCGGAATTGTCCGGGAGTTTTTTTGCCACAAAAAGCCTTCATTTGCATGAAAGATATTGACAATAATTCGGATATGTCGTATTATATTAAATGAAATAAATAAGATGTGTCATAAAAGGCAGAAATATCAGCTTCCATTCCAGATTATTCTATTATTATAGTCTCTCTTTTTAAATTCACCTCAGTTCAGAGGAATCATCAGCAAAGATATAAAAGTATCATTTGATCAGAAAAAAGTATAAAAGGATTGTATTGATTGAAAAAAACTGATACAATGAGTGCAGATAAAGATTTACTTTTCAGTATGGCGGCTGTGAGAGTTTCTGGATGACATGTCGGAAAGGAGATTTATGAAAGAAAAACAAAAACATGACAGAGTCAGCAGACAGGAAGCAGCCGAAGAAAAAAACGGAGAAATAGGAACTTCCGGGGAGGAAAACAGAAAAAGAAGAAATAATGAGGGGAAAGACGGTGAAAAGGGAAATGCCGCAGCGGAAACCGAAGAAAAAGAAAGCGTTGACAGCGGCAAAAAGGATTCGCGGCATACCGTGCAGCAGCATGAGGACGCAATCCTGAAGACTTCCATGCAGTTCTTTGCGGATGAGCTGCTTCCCTGTTTTGGAATCGAAGGAAAGGTGGTTTCCGTTGCGCCGACGGAGCTTGTTCAGCTGGAGGTGCATAAATTCTTTCAGGATTTCAATCTGGTGATGGAAAACGGAGAGTGGAAACATTTTGAGTTTCAGAGTAAAAATGAAGGCCTGAAAGGTCTGAAGCGTTTTCGTGCATATGAGGCGCTGGCCGGGTATCAGTATAACGTGGAGATCGTGACATACGTGCTGTATTCGGGGAGAGTACGCAGTCCGATGACAGAGTTTACATCGGGGATCAATACATACCGGATCCAGCCGATCATCATGAGAAACCGTGACGCGGATGATCTGCTTGCCGGACTGAGAGAAAAGGCGGACAAAGGAGAGGTTATCACGAAGGAGGAACTGGTACTCCTGACCCTGTGTCCGCTGATGGACGGGAAGACGGAGATGAGAGAGCGGATCCGGACGGCGCTGAGGCTGATAAGCAAAGGGAAAACAAAAGAGAAGGAGCTGTCAGAGAAAGCGGAGGCGATGCTGTTCGCGATGGCAGATAAATTTCTGGAGAGGGAAGATCTTGAAGAGATAAAGGAGGAGATCAGGATGCTGAGACTGACAAAAATGTTATTTGATGAGGAGTGGGAAAGGTATGAGAAGATGAGGGATCTTGCGGAGGCAGAGAAAAAGAAAGCGGAGGCCGAGAAGCAAAGAGCAGATGCTGCAGAAGCTAAAGCGAAAGAAGCGGAGGTTGCGAAGGCGAAAATAGAGAAACTGGAAGCAATAATTGCACAGCTGCAGAAGGAACAGAAAATGTAATGTTATGATTCTGGACGAATCTATAAAGGGGCTCCCAGTGGATTTTGAATTCTGGCAGCCCCTTTGTAAAAGACGGATTGTGCTTTTAGATTATGCCTCTTTAGTCAGAAACTTATAGGTAAGGGCAGCAAGAGCCGCGCCCGCGAACGGGCCGACGATGAATACCCATACACAGGCGATCGGAGCGGTATTTCCGGAGATCGCGGCTACAATCGCCGGACCAAGGCTTCTGGCCGGATTTACGCTTGTGCCGGTCAGTCCGATGCCGAGAATGTGCACCAGTGTGAGAGTAAGACCGATTACAACACCCGCGAATGAGCCGTGATTTGCCTTCTTGTCTGTCACGCCGAGGATCGTCAGCACAAAGATGTAGGTCAGGACGAGCTCAACGAGAAGCCCCGCAATCGCGCTGCCGTTGACGCCGGCAAGACCGTTGGCGCCAAAGCCGCCGGTCATATCTGTGACGCCGCCGGATACGAAGATCAGCAAGAGGATCAGGGAACCAAGCAAAGCGCCAAGGCACTGTGCGACCACATAGCCAAGGAAATCCTTCACCTCCATGCCGCCGCTCATCAGCACGCCGAGCGACACCGCAGGGTTGATATGACAGCCGGAGATGTTTCCGACGCAGTATGCCATACCCACGATCACCAGACCGAATGCGAGAGCTGTCAAAATGTAACCGCCGCCGGATGCCGCATCGCAGCCTACCAGCATGGCCGTACCGCAGCCGAGAGTCACCAGGACTGCCGTACCCATGAATTCTGCAACGTATTTCTTCATTATACGTACCTCCTTTGTACTTTTTGCAGAGTTTGCGGCAATATTTTTGCCGAAATCAAAATCATTATAGCTGATAAGGAGACATCTGTAAAGTGCGGAAAAAATGGACAATTCAGGCGGAAAAGAAAAAACGGGTTGAATTCTCAAGTTTGGAAGTAAAACCGGCAGAAACCTGATAAATACAGGCTTTCTGCCGGTTCGTCTACATAGTGTACCAGAGCTTTTTCAGAGGTGAAAATATAAAATTTTTATAAACTTTCCGTCTGTCAGTAACGCAGCATGCGCCGTATCTGCAGCCGGCTTCGGTATTTATTGTTGAATTCGATCCCCATTATTTTCCCACATGCTTCAAGAATCTCATCATAATAAAGAAACTGATAGATATTTGGATCAATCTGCACACAGCTGTATTTCCGGGCAGCCTCCAGGATCTGTCCGGCCGGGTATTTATTCCCGAGCTTCGCCTCCAGGATGCGGATCAGCACGAGGGCTGTAAAACAGGTGGTGAAGTGTGCCCGTATATGTTCATTTGTCCAGACATAAGCCGGACGGGCCTCCAGCTCACTTTTAGAGACTTTGAAGGTATCCTCTATGCGGGCAAGCCCCCGGTAGATCTCACGCATCCGCCTGTCACTCATGGAAAGTTCGCTCGTCACAATGGAATAATAGCCGTCGTATTTCTCTTCCTCCCGGATCTTTTCCTCATCCAGTTCCAGGCTCTCTCCGTTAACGATCTCACCAGTATCCTTATTGAAAGAGATGTTCTTTATATAAGAAGCAGAGCCTCCATGGGTGGCCTTTGTATAGTTCGCCGGGTGGCGGATCATGTCCTTTGCCCGCTCGACCATGGCCTGCCGGTCCTGTTTCTGCTTTTTCGCGTATTTTTCAGAGTAATAAGCCATCTGCTTCTGGTCAACTGCCACATCTTTCTTCTTTTTTGTGCCTCCGCAGTCCACATGGACATGGAGGGTCTTCGGATGGATACGGGACTTATGGGTGAATGTGGCCTCCCTGCCGGTCTCATCACGGAATTTTTCGGAAACATACCCTTCCTTCAGCACCCACTCCTTAAACTCTGCATCCGCGCCGCGCACGGACTGGCCATAAACATAGCCGTCCATCGGATTGCTGTCTGATTTATTGTCTCCATTCAGGTAGTAGATGTTGTCCGAGGTATTCAG